>DBEWII010000087.1:0-5132 GCA_048384935.1 Collinsella aerofaciens
TTTCCTCCTGAGCGACTCTGCTTGCAGCCGGAGCGAAAGGGGGAAATCTCGGCCCCTCCCGCCCCGGCCGGCCAGGTCAACTACACCGTGTACTGCGGCAGGTCCTGCAGGGCGATGACGTCCATGCCCATGTCGTTGGCGCTGCCGTGACCCTGCTGGTCCTCGCGCACGGCCTCGATGGCACTCACGTACGTGTTGGCCGCAGACATCGCCGTCACGCAGGTCACACCGCGGCGTACGGCCTCGGTACGTAGCAGGTAGCCATCGCCACGCGAGCCCGGACCATACGGCGTGTTGATGATTACCGCAATCTTGCCATCGGCGATGAGGTCGCCGATGTTGGGGCGCTCGCCGTCGTGCGGGCCGCTGATCTTCTCCACGACCTCGCACGTCACGTTGCCGCCACGCAGCACGCGCGCCGTACCCTCGGTGGAGCAGATATCAAAGCCCAGGTAGCGAAGGATACGCGCAACCGAAAGGATATGACGCTTGTCGCGGTCGCACACGCTGATGAACACCTTGCCGGCGCTCGGGTCGGGCAGCTTGTAGTCAATCGCCAGCTGCGTCTTGGCGTATGCCTCGGGATAGCTCTTGGCGATACCCATGACTTCGCCCGTCGACTTCATCTCGGGACCCAGAATAACGTCGGCGCCCGGGAAACGGCCCCAGGGCATAACGGCTTCCTTCATGCAGAACCAGTCCAGCTGACGCTCGTCGCTCGGCAGGCCCAGACTTGCGATGGAATCGCCCGCCATGATACGCGCCGCGCACTTGGCCAGCGGCACGCCGGTGGCCTTGGAGATAAACGGCGCGGTGCGGCTGGCACGCGGGTTGGCCTCGATCACGTAAACGGTCTCGCCCTTGATGGCGTACTGCACGTTGACCAAGCCGCGTACGCCCAGCGCCATCGCGATGCGGCGCGTGGTCTCGCGAAGCTTTGCCTGCAGGCTCTCGCTAAAGCTGAACGGCGGGATGCAGGTCGCAGAGTCGCCGGAGTGAATACCGGCCTCCTCGATATGCTCCAGAATGCCGCCGATGTAGACCTCTTCGCCATCGCACAGGGCGTCGACATCGGACTCGATCGCGCCCTCCAAGAAGCGGTCCAGATACACCGGGTAGTCGGGGCTAATGCGCGCAGCCTCGGCCATGTAATCGCGCAGATGCTCGGCATCGTAGGCGATCATCATGCCGCGGCCGCCCAGCACGTAGCTCGGACGCACCAGCAGCGGGTAGCCGATGTGCGCGGCAACGGCTTCGGCCTCCTCAAACGAGGTTGCCTGGCCCGCCGGCGGGTACATGATGCCCAGCTTGTCGAGCAGGGCGGCAAAACGCTCGCGGTCCTCGGCAAAGTCGATGGCATCGGGCTTGGTGCCCATGATGTTGACGCCACTCTCCTCGAGCATGCGCGCCAGCTTAAGCGGGGTCTGGCCGCCAAGCGTCACCACGACGCCGTCGGGGCGCTCAACATCGATGACGTCCATGACATCCTCGTAGGTGAGCGGCTCAAAGTAAAGGCGGTCGGACGTGTCGTAGTCGGTCGAGACGGTCTCGGGATTGCAGTTGACCATGATGGTCTCAAAGCCGCGGGCCGCCAGCGCATAGCTCGCATGCACGCAGCAGTAGTCGAACTCGATACCCTGGCCAATGCGGTTGGGGCCGGCGCCCAAGATCATCGCCTTGGGCTTGTCCGCCGGCGTGGTCTCGTCGGGAGCTACGCACTTCTTGGCATCCGGGCTCGTGCGGTAGATGTTCTCGTACGTCTTGTAGTGGTACTCCGTGGCGCTCGAAAACTCCGCAGCGCAGGTATCGACCGTCTTCATGCTGGGAACCACGCCAAGGCCCTTGCGATAGGCGCGCACAAAGCGCTCGTCCGAGCCGGTCAGCGCAGCGATCTCGGCGTCGCTCGTGCCGTACTGCTTGAGCAGACGCATCGCGTCGGCGTCGATATCCTCCACACGCAGGCCGCGGATGCTCTCCTGGACCTGCACCATGTCGTTGATGCGGTTGAGATACCACGGGTCGATGCCGCAAATGGCATGGATGCGCGTGACGTCCCAGCCACGGCGTAGGGCCTCGACCACAAAGAAGATGCGGTGCTCGGTCGGGGTTGCCACGGCCTGAGCGAGCTCGTCGTCGCTCAGCTTGTCGGCACCCTCCTTGCCACCGGCGCAAATGCCCTGGTGTCCGTCCTCCAGCGAGCGCATGGCCTTGCCAAAGGCCTCCTCAAAGGTGCGGCCAATCGCCATGATCTCGCCCACGGCCTTCATGCGCGTGGTGAGCGTGGGGTCGGTACCCTTGAACTTCTCGAAGGCAAAGCGCGGCACCTTGACGACACAGTAGTCGATTGTGGGCTCAAAGCAGGCGGGCGTAGCCTTGGTGATGTCGTTGACGATCTCGTCGAGCGTGTAGCCCACGGCCAGGCGAGCGGCGGCCTTAGCGATGGGGAAGCCCGTGGCCTTGGAGGCCAGTGCGGACGAGCGGCTCACGCGCGGGTTCATCTCGATGACGATCAGGCGGCCGGTCTGGGGGTTCACGGCAAACTGCACGTTGGAGCCGCCGGTCTCGACGCCGATCTTCTCCAAGATGGCGAGCGAGGCGACACGCATACGCTGATACTCAAGGTCGGAGAGGGTCTGCGCCGGCGCCACGGTGATGGAGTCGCCGGTATGCACGCCCATGGGGTCGAGATTCTCGATGGAGCACACGATGATGCCGTTGCCGGCGTGATCACGCATGACCTCCATCTCATACTCTTTCCAGCCCTCGATGGACTCCTCGACCAGCACCTCGTGGGCAGGCGAGAGCTCCAGGCCCTGGCTCACGATGGAGACGAGCTCCTCGTGGGTGTGAGCGATGCCGCCACCGGCGCCGCCGAGGGTAAAGCTCGGGCGCAGTACGCAGGGATAGCCCACGCGCTCGGCGATAGCCTCGGCGTCGGCCACGCTGTAGGCATAGCCCGAGCGCGCGACCTCCAGGCCAATCTCGGCCATGGCCTCGTTAAAGAGCTTGCGGTCCTCGCCGCGCTCGATAGCGGCCAGGTCGCAGCCGATCATCTCGACGCCGTATTTGTCGAGCGTACCGTCTTTCGCCAGCTCGACAGCGGCGTTCAGACCGGTCTGGCCGCCCAGCGTGGGCAGCAGCGCGTCCGGGTGCTCTTTCTTGATCACGCGCTCGATAAACTCGGCGGTGATGGGCTCGACATAGGTGCGGTCGGCAAGACCCGGGTCGGTCATGATGGTCGCCGGGTTGGAGTTGACCAGGATGACCTCAAAGCCATCCTCCTTGAGCACCTTGCAGGCCTGGGCACCGGAGTAGTCGAACTCGCAGGCCTGGCCGATAACGATGGGGCCCGAACCAATGACGAGGATGCGCTTGATGTCAGTACGTTTCGGCATGTTAGTTCTCCTCGGTCTCAGTCTCGGCGAAATTCCAGCCAGCCAGGCGGTCCTTCGCGGTGTCGATGTCCAGGTAGCTCTCCTCGCCGTCCATGAGTCGCGTAAAGGCGGTAAAGAGATAGTGGGCATCGGTGGGGCCAGGCGAGGCCTCGGGGTGGTACTGGACCGAGAAGCACGGGGCGTCGAGCAGCTGGATGCCCTCGGCGGTGCCGTCGTTGAGGTTCACATGTGTTAGGCGAATGCGGCCAAAGCGCTCGTTCATCACGACCGGCGCGATTCCGCGGCGCACCCAGACGCGCAGGTCGCCGTCGGCCGCATGTTCGGTCTCGCCGCCGGAAAGCTCGGGGACAAGCTTGCCCAGGCTGGGGAACAGCAGGCCAAAGCCATGGTTTTGCGCGGTAATCTCCACGCGACGGCTTACCAGGTTCATGACCGGCTGGTTGCCACCGCGGTGACCGAATTTAAGCTTTTCCATCTGGGCGCCGCAGGCCAGGCTGATCATCTGATGGCCCAGGCAAATGCCAAAGACCGGCACCTTGCCGATCAGCTGCTGCACCTGCTCGTAGGTCTCCACCACGGCGTCGGGGTCGCCGGGGCCATTGGACAAAAAGACGCCGTCGGGATTCATGTCGAGCACCTCACTCGCGGGCGTGTCCCACGGCACGACGGTAAGGTCGCAGCCGGCGCGGACCAGCCCCTCCAGAATGCCGCGCTTCACACCGCAGTCGTAGGCGACCACTTTGTGACGGGCAGGAGCGGCAGTCGAAAGCGCAAAGTCATGCGTGGCAGGCAGGTCGACGGCGGCAAACTCGTGAGGCGCGGGGCAACTTACGGTCTTGACCAGGTTCTCGCCTACCAGCGCGGGCGCTGCGGCCAGACGCTCGGCAAGCTCGTCGACATCGAAGATCTCGGTCGAGATAATGCCCATCTTGGAGCCGTTGTCGCGCAGGTGGCGCACCAGGGCGCGGGTGTCGACGCCCTCGATAGCGACGATGCCGTGTGCACGCAGGTACTCCGGCACGCTGGCGGCCGAGCGCCAGTTAGAAGGCGTGGCGCACATGTCGCGAACGATCATGCCGCGCATAGCCGGAGCGCTCGCAGGGCGCACGGCGTCGCCGGGGAAGGCCGACTGGACGTCGGTCTCGTCGATACCGTAGTTGCCGATCTGCGGATAGGTCATGGTTACGATTTGGCCGGCATAACTCGGGTCGGTCATGACCTCAAAGTAGCCCTCGAGCGAGGTGTTGAAGCAGACTTCGCCGGTCGCGGTGCCCTCGGCGCCGCATGCACGTCCATAAAAAATGGTCCCATCCTCAAGATACAGGATGCAGGGACCGCAGGTGCCCTTGCTGGTTTTGGCCAGCATGCGCTGGCAAAGCTCGCTGGGCGCGAAGGTGCGGGCGGCAGCGCCCGCGGTATGGTTGTTCGCCATAATTCTCCTTCCCGGTCTCACAGGACCGGCTTAAAGGTGTGTAGTTAGGCCTCGCGGTATTGTAACCGCAAGCATGCCTCATGGCGTTAATTTCATCGAAATGTTTACGAAATGATAATTATGACTTTCTATGCATAATGATTTCTCTGGGACGGGGATTAAAAAAGGCTCTGTTAGACCAGGATTGACATACATGTGTCCCCACGGTGCCATATCGTTGACCCCATAGACCGCGATGATGGGGGCAGCATGAACGCCGAAGACCTGGTCCTCAACTTCAAGAAGGGCATGGCGAACCTCAGCAA
>DBEWII010000088.1:0-6919 GCA_048384935.1 Collinsella aerofaciens
AGGTCTATGCCGTTGGCTTGGGGTGCGCGCGTATTGAATGCGTCGACAAAGCCCTGCATGCCCTGCTTCATAAAGAAGGGCCCGTAGATGGGTGAATTGAACGCAATGGGGACGGAGAAGGCTGCGGCAAGAACGAGCGTAGAGATCCATACGGCCTTGTCTCTTAGGATTAGTTTGAGAAGAAGTCGACAGTACATTTGGAAGCACCTACATTCCTCAAAGAATCGTTAGATTAAAAGTAACAGATTGAATGAAGATGCGCGCGGCGGGGGCGAGGCGAATGGCTGAACGGTATCGATACGCGGGTTCAACGGTATCACATTGACCACATAGATTATTAACTTGCTTGACTTGTAAACCTAGTCGTCCTGTCATCATATTCAACTTCGAAAAATGGGGAATGAGGGCATCCCGATGCATCGAGTATTACTGGAACCCCGGCGATCGCTGAATGATTTGTGACGAATAGTCATGTCCATCAAGAATACGTCGATTGCTATCCGACAAACGGGTCTAGAATTGCATTCACCGGCATTTCGGGGCAGATTGATACACATGTACGAAAGGGAACCTATGTGGTGCGTTGGGTTGGAGCTGCTGCAGGCCCGATATGGATTGCGGTCTTGCGCCCCGATGTCCAAATAGGTTTCTCTCCCTAGACGGGAAGTTGCTCATGGACGCCATATATGACGGAGATGACTGGGTCGATCATTATACTTGGCGCCTGGTCGGCTCGGATGACAATGGGAATGTGGTGTTTGATGGACTATGTCCAAAGCATCTCCATCCTTTTGTCTCGTCGTTAATTGAGAGTTCCGCTCGTGTTGCCCCCTACAGCTCGGCATCGCTTCATGATACGGACGTTTTGAAGACCATAAGGGAATCAATTGACGAGGGCACGATGAGCGGCCCGCTGTTTTCTCGGCTTGTGGGGCTAGATGAGATTGGCTCGAAACGACTGCTTGCGGGCGAAAAGGTGGAACTCACTTATCGGTCGATGATTTCAATCCTGCGGCTAGCCGATGTTCTTCGCAAATAAATGAGGCTTCCATGGCCATGTGGCAGCTTGTCTCACCGATGGGTGGGAGCCGAGTACTTTTCGGACGATTTGCTTGGCCTCGGCGTAGTCTTGGACGGGATCTGCCGAATCATCGAAATCCTCGACGAGATATTTCAAAGCGGCACCTTCTTAAACGGCGAACGTGACAGCGGTCCTCCCTGAATTCTATAAAATCACGGCCTGACTTGGGCGGCGAATTGGCGGAGCTCGTCATCGTCCATATCGTCGAAGTGCGGCAACTACGCCAGCGCGGCCCTCTGCTCCATCAGGTACCTACCGCTCGGAGACCTGCGAATCGTCTGCAAGATGTCCTCGGGGGCGAGGGCTGGGAAATCCATGCCCTCGGGAGCGGCCAAAGAGATGGATTCACCTGCCCCTCCCTTGTGTTGGGACCTCATTCAGGGCATCGGCTGCATCCGGCCTTTCGCATTCGCCGCCCGGCCCTCCGGTCCCGCCCGGCCGACGGGTTTCCCGTCTATGGCAAGACGATTGCACTTATATATAAGTGCATTCCCGGATTGGGAATATGTTTCGGCATACGCCGCCACAGGTCTACATCCGCAGCGCACTACACCGCTACACGGCTACACGCCTACGGGGCTACACGCCGCCGCCCAACCGAACGGCGGGAGGGCCGCCCATGGGCGCCCTCGGGCCATGCTCCCATTTTTGAGAGAGGTGCCGTCGGGGCCTCCCGAAAGCCGTCTGCACTTGCAGGCCTTTATTCGAAATCGGGCGGCGCGGCTGAAAATCCCCGGCCTGAACCGCGAGGCCTCACCTGCATTCCCGCTGACTCTTTACGTAAACATAAAAAGAAGGGCACGGGCGTCCGCGTTCGCGGAAACCCGTGCCAAGATTTGCGCCACCGAGATGACCGGGTAGAATATATCTAACGCGATTCCACATTCCCGTACTTGCACTACGGATTTGGGAAAGCGCATGTCTCAGCCTCTACTCGACCACGGTCGCCTCGGTCGGGATGGCCCCCAGCACTGCCGCGTACTCGGTGGGGTAGAGGCGGCTGATGGTCTGGACGTCGCGGATGAGGACGTTGCGGTCGTCGGGCTCGGAGATGCCGTAGCCGAACGCCTCGAGCGTCTCGATCGCCTCGCGGATCTTCTGCTGGAACATGGGGCCGGGGTCCACCCTCAGGCCGAGGTAGCCGCGCCACAGGCTCGGCGACACGCGCAGCATGTTCTTGATCTTGGACATCGGCTCGATGTCGGCGTAGACGTTGAGCGTGACCATGGCGTCCTTGTGCCCGAGGATCGACTGCAGCGCCTTGATGTCGCCGCCGTGGCGGATCCACTGCGTCGCGAACGTGTGGCGCAGGCCGTGGAACGTGATCAGCTCGTCGTTGGTTCCCATGAGGCCGTTGGTCTCCGAGAACGTCTTGAACGCCCTGCGGATGTAGCTGGTGGTGGCGAAGGAGCCGTCCGGCCGCGACACGACGTAGCTGTCCGCGAGGTCGCGCGTGCCGAGGGCCGATGCCTCCCGGAGCCTCTGAGAGTCGATCTCGTGGATCTCTTTCAGGAAGGGGAGCAGGCCCACCGGGTCGACGGGGATCGTCCTCAGGTCGTGGTTCTTGGTGTCCTTGATGAAGGAGCCCCTGTCCTTTACGTAGGCCACCGAGTGCCTGACCGTGATGAGCCCCGACTCGAAGTCGACGTCGCACCACCGCAGGCCGCAGACCTCGCCGATGCGCATCCCGGTGTGCAGGGCGAGCACGACCGCCCGCCTGAAGGTCGAGTCCGGCATCATCGAGGTCACCGAGTTGAGCTTCGGCACGAGGTCGGAGCGCAGCGCGTTCCTGGGCCTGGCGATGACCCTGGGCGCGAGGGCGCCGTCGAACGGGTTCCTCCCGATCGTGTCGTTGCTGCGCTTCAGCAGGACGGCGTAGAGCCGCTTGCCGAGCTTGAATGACTTGTTGAGCGTGTCCGGCGCCGTGCCCAGGGCGATCCTGCGCCTCGACCACGCGTTGACGTCGTCGGTCGTCACCTCGTTCACGGGGACCAGACCCAGCTCGTCGCGCTCGATGTGCAGGGCGCTGTAGTGGTAGTCGTCGCGGGTCGTCGGGGTGATCCTGTTCATCTCCAGGCAGAAGTCGATGAACTTCTCGAGCGCCTCGGAGAGCGGCAGCGCGGCGTAGTCGTCCCGCTTCTCGGCGGGAAGCCCGGCGCCGATAGCGGCCCTCGCCTCCTCGGCCTCGGCGAGTTCCAGCTCGACCTCCGACCTGAATTCCGCGAGGACGCGCATCGCCGCCGCCTTTCCCCGCGTGCTCTGCTTCAGGCAGGGCACGCGGGTGTTCCTGGTCCTCTGGACCTTCTTCCCGGTCATCTCGTCGGCCACCGTCACGACGGCCTGCCATTTGCCCTTGTTCTTCCTCACGCCGCCGGCTCCGCATACGCGTAAGGTTTTATTGCTGCATTTCTCGTTCTGCATGTCTGCTCCTAAATCCGCAGTTGATTAGAAACAGGCGGGCCCACCTGCGGGAACCCGGAGAGGCGACGATTCGGGGCTCCTACCCCCGTTGATTAAATCATCGGCTGCACCGCGCTCCTCGAAGCCGAAAATATGCTCTCTGGACAGACCGCGCTGAGCTGGTAAAATTTGCAAATGCGGAAATTCGCTACTTGCGCTATCTGCGCGTGTTTTAACAAAATAAGCACAGGTCAGGGTCATTCTGACCCCGCTGGGGGGTCAAGGGGTCGCTGGTTCGAATCCAGTCGTCCTGCCAAGAAGTTTGCAGGTCAGGCACCTAGTGCCTGACCTTTTTTGTTAAGAATCAATAAAGTAAGCAACGAAGAATCAACGGCTTTATTAATCGATACTTTCGCTCAACAAAAACTTGTACGTCACCCTCCAAATACGACAATTGATGACATGTTTGGAGGCTGACGTACATAAATACGGTACATTCACGTTGCGACAGCGCCCTCCACATGTCTGGACTCTCTATGCTTACGCTGGATAGACATCGCCAGAACGGGTATAGTATCGAAAGTTTTGTCGTTTACCAGCGGGGGAGTCCTGTGGGCATCAAAAAGAAGATCAAAAAGGAGCTTATCGGCACTTCCGATTACCCGTCGAATAAGATCTTTACGATCTCCAATTTCATTACCTTTACGCGCCTGGTCCTCACGCTCGTCTTTTTGTACCTGTTTGTAACGGACAACAACCGCGTCGTCGCCATTGTCATCTATGCCATCGCGGCCTCCACCGACTGGATGGACGGTCAGATTGCCCGCATGACCAAAACGGTCTCGTGGCTCGGCAAGGTTATGGATCCCATCTGCGACCGTGCGCTGCTGTTTACGGGCGTTCTGGGCCTGGTAGTCCGCGGCGAGTTGCCCATCTGGGTCTGTGTGCTCATCATCGGCCGCGATATCTACCTGGGCATCGGCACGCTCATCGTACGCCACTACCACCGTCGCCCCATCGACGTCGTCTTTCCCGGGAAAATTGCCACGGCACTGCTCATGACCGGCTTCTCGCTCATGCTGCTGGGCTTTCCCGTCGTGGACGGCTGGCATCTGCTGCCCGCCACGTTCACGGCATTCCCGGGCCTCAACGGCAGCTCGGTGCCCCTCGGCATCTTCTTTGTGTACGGCGGCGTGATCTTCTCCATGCTCACCGCTGTCATCTATTCCATTAAGGGAGGGGCGGCCATTAAACAGGCCATCGCGCATCCCGAGGACGAGGACACCGACTTTCTCAACCCCGAAATCGAAGACTGATTCATTGGGGTATGATTACGTACGGTTCATTCTTTGCGGCGTGGCCGCGTTAGATAGGGGTTGTCATGGACAACAAGGTTAACAATATGCCTCAGAACGATAAGACTGCGGACGCTACCTGCGTTTTCCGCGTTCCTTCGAGCGATGTCACCGTTCCCGACCTTATGGCCAACGTGCGCATCACCGCTCCTGTTCTGTCCATCGTCAAGGGACCGCAGACCGGAGCTGCCTTTGAGCTCGAGGACGACGTGACCACCATCGGCCGCGATCCCGCGAACGGCATCTTCCTCAACGACATGACCGTCTCGCGCAGCCACGCACGCATTATTCGGGAGGGCCTGGGCGCCCGTATTGAGGATCTGGGCTCGCTCAACGGCACCTGGGTCGACGGCGCCATCGTCAACGGTGCTCCGCTGCACGACGGCTCTTCCGTTCAGATCGGTACGTTCACGCTCATCTACCACGAGAGCACGCCGGAGCGCATCGAAACCGGTGAGTAGGTAATGGCCGAACGCAACTATCTGAGTATCGGCCAGGTCGTCAATCTACTTCGAGGCGCATACCCCGATCTATCGAACTCAAAAATTAGATTTCTAGAAGATGAGGGGCTCATCACCCCTCATCGTACGCCTAAGGGGTATCGCCAGTACTCCAAGGAAGACGTTGACCGTCTCGAGGTCATCCTGCACCTGCAGAAGACCCGCTACATGCCGCTCAACGTCATTAAGCAGCGCTTGGAAAACGCTACGGACCTGTCCACGTTGGCTTACGAGGTGGGTCTTCTGTCCGATGTTCCGCTTAAGACGGAGCCCAAGGAAACCAAGCAAAAGTTGCATCCCATCGAGACCATTCCCGACATGCTCGGCGTTGAGATTTCGTTTATCCGCTCCCTTGCCGAGAACGATCTTATCCGCATCATCAAGAGCCCGCAGAACCGTGAGCTCGTCGATGGTCGAGATTTCCCGATTATCCGTTACTGCTCGGAGCTGTCGCGCTTCCACATTGAGCCGCGCAACCTGCGTCAGTACGTATCGTCGGCAAATCGCGAGTCTTCGATGTTTGAGCAGGTTCTCGTGAGCATGCTCGGCATGGATACCTCCGATGACGAGCGTGACGCCAAGCTTGAGCGCGCTTTTAAGAAGCTGCACGACCTCACCGAGGGTGTGCACACCGCGCTCCTTAAGAACCGCGTCTTTGAGTCGCTCAACGCCGTGGTCGAGGACGCTGACATCGATGCTCTCGATGAGGAAATCGCGCGTTCCGAATCCACCAAAGCTAAAAGTGATGGGGCAAGTGTCCCTGCGGTTGCCGCGCACGACGAGTCGCTCGTACAGCCGTCCAAGGTCGTCGTCCCCTCGCATAACCCGTCTGCTAACACGGGCAAATAACCGCCGTCCACCCGGCAATCCATGAAAGGTCACGCCATGTACGACTTCGAATCTCATATTGTCGATATCCCCGACTATCCCGAGCCCGGAGTCGTCTTTAAGGACATCACGCCGCTCTTTGGCAATCCCGAGGCCCTGAAGGCCATGGTGGATGCCCTGGCCGAGCATTTTGCCGACATGGGCATTACCAAGGTCGTAGGACCCGAGGCCCGCGGCTTTATGGTCGGTGTGCCCGTGGCCGTCGCCCTGGGCGCCGGCTTTGTTCCCGCACGTAAACCGGGCAAATTGCCGCGCAAGACGGTAAGCGAGAGCTACGAGCTCGAGTATGGAACGGATTCTATCGAGATTCATGCCGATGCTATCAGCTCTAAAGATACCGTGTTGATTCTGGACGACTTGGTCGCGACGGGCGGAACCGTCGAGGCAACAGGTAAACTGGTGCGAGATATGGGCGCAAAGCTTGTGGGCTACGGTTGTATCCTTGAGCTTGCGTTTCTCAACCCGCGCAAGAAGCTCACGCCTTCTAACGAGGACGTTGAGCTCTTTAGCCTGGTAACGGTGGACTAGCCGCTACCCTTAGATACCGGAAAGGAAGCTACATGCGCACAGCAAATACGCACAAAAACATGGCACGCTGCGCTGCTACGGCAACCCTCGCTTGTGTTTTGGGCCTGGGCCTGGGCCTCGTGGCTCCGGCCTACGCCGATACCGCATCCGACCTTGCTGCTGCCCGT
>DBEWII010000089.1:0-7568 GCA_048384935.1 Collinsella aerofaciens
CATAACCAAGCCCCACCGGGTAACCGGTCAGGTTAGGCTACTTCGCGGCTCCGGGGACGCCGTGGGAGGTTTTGGCGGTTTTGGCTCCGTTTACGATGGCGGTCTGTAGGGCCCTTACGGCGAGCATACCCAGTAAGTCTAGGGGAACGGCGGCGCTTGCCTGGGCGCCTAGTTTGCCGCTGGCGAGGGTGTAGATAGTGTCGCCGTCGTTGGTGGTGTGCGTGGGACGGATGGCGTGGGCGTAGGCGTCTGCGGCCATCTGGGAGACCTTGGTGGCTTGTGCCTTAGTGAGTTCCACGTTGGTGACGATGCAGCTGATGGTGGTGTTGGTGCGGTCGAGCGGCATCTGCATGGATCCGGCGGCGGCAAAGGCTGCGAGTTCCATGTCGACGATCTGGTCACTATCGGCTGCGGCGCGCATACCGGCGACCCACTCGCCGGTGAAGGGGTCGACCACGTTGCCGCAGGCGTTGACCGAAACCACGGCGCCTACCTTAACGGGACCGAGCGCCACGGCGGCAGCGCCAAGGCCGGCCTTCATGCAGGTGGCGGGGCCCATGAGCTTTCCGACGGTGGCACCCGTGCCGGCGCCCACGTTGCCCTGTTCGAGCTTGGTGGGGGTGTTGTCGAGTGCTTCGCGCACCGCGGCGATGCCGGCCTCAATGTCGGGGCGAACGGTGGGGTTACCAAAGGCGAGGTCGAAGATACAGCTGGAGCACACGATAGGCACCTGCGTGGGGCCGACGGGAAGGCCGATGCCGCGGCTCTCAAGCTCGCGAGCGACGCCGCTTGCAGCCTCGAGGCCAAAGGCCGATCCACCTGAAAGGCAGACGGCGTGGACCTTGTCGACGGTGTTCTCGGGTCGCAGCAGGTCGGTTTCGCGCGATGCTGGGGCACCGCCGCGAACGTCAACGCCGCCGGTGGCGCCTTCGGGTGCCACGATTACGGTGCAACCGGTGCCGGCCTCCTCGTCCGTATAGTTGCCATAGCAAAAGCCATCGACATCGCAGACGTCAATGGCCTCGAGCAGTGTATCCATGTTTAACTCCTATCGGTTTTCCGCCGCGCCTTGTGCCCGGTCGGGATCCGTACGGTACGCCAAAATTGTAGGCGCCGGGGGATACCCAGCGCCAGATGCAATTACGAGAGTTTTTGAATCGCGCGCGCGACGCGGGCGATGGGTAGGCCCACCACGTTATAGAAGTCGCCCGAAATATCGTGCACGAGCATGCGTCCTCCTGTGCCCTGAATGCCGTAGGCGCCGGCCTTGTCCATGGGCTCTCCCGAGGCGACGTAGTGCTCGATTTGCTCGTCGGTGAGCTCGTAGAACGTCACGTCGGTCACATCGACAAAGGACAGACTCTCGGCGGCATGCGGGGCGGCCGTATCGCCTGCCTTAACGATGCAGACGCCGGTTGCGACCTGGTGCGTGCGGCCCGAAAGCTCACGGAGCATGGTGCGCGCCTCGTCCTCGGTTGCCGGCTTGCCCAGAATCTTGCCGTCAAAGGTGACGATGGTGTCGGCCGCGACCGTTAGCTCATTGGGCTCGGCATGCTCGGCGGCAACGGCGGCGGCTTTTGCGCGTGCTAAGCGTTCAACGAGCGTAAGCGGGGCCTCGCCATCAAACGGCGTTTCGTCGATATCGGCAGGAATGATGCGAATGACATAGTCCGCCTCGCGCATCAACTCGATGCGGCGCGGTGATTGCGAAGCCAAAATCATAGCTGAATGCCCTCGGCGACTTTCTCGACGGCCTTGTCGCCGGCGAGCGTGCGCAGCAGCTCAAGCGCAAAGGGGAGCGACTGTGCCATGCCGCTGGCGGTGATGATGTTGCCGTCTTGCGTAACCTTCTCGCCGGTATAGGCGCCTTCGGGGAAGCTTTTCTCAAAGCCAGGGAAGCACGTGGCGTGGCGCCCCTCGAGCAGGTCGAGCTCGCCCAGGATAAACGGGGCGGCGCAGATGGCGGCGACGTGCTTGGTCGCGGCGAACTCGCAGACCACGTCGCAGACGCGCTGATCGGCGCGCAGGTTGGTGGCACCGGGTAGGCCGCCGGGTAGCACGACGCAGTCGTACTCGTCAAAGTCGATCTCATCAAAGAGTGCATCGCAGGTCACGGGGATCTGCAGCGAGCTTACGACCTCACGCGTGGGCATGATCGAGACGAGTGTGGTACGCACGCCGCCGCGACGCATGACATCGACCATGGTCAAGCATTCAATAGTTTCAAAGCCATCGGCGGCGAGAACGGCAACGCTGGGCATGAGGGTTCCTTTCATAGGCGGCATACAATTAGCCGTCTTATACCCCGAAGACCTCCGCTTGCCACGCTCGATTTCCCAATGTTTAAAATAGCCCCGTCCGAATTAGCTACCCTCACCCATCCTCAACAATCTCAATCTGTAACATCTAGACCCACTTTTGACCCCTAACTGTTACAGATCAAGACAAACGGAAACCGCACCGACAAAACGTCTAAATCTGTAACATCTACGGACCAAAACCGGGTCTTACTGTTACAGATCGAGACAGTCCCCAACATCATCACCCCGTTCGGGGAACGACCGCCACAGGTACGGCGGGCAGAGGCTCACTTTTTCCTCGGTTTTTTTCTTGACGGAATCTCACCTGTTGTAGTACTTTGTCCCAGTCTAAAAACGCGTGGACTTTTCTGGGCGCTAGCCACCTTTTTGCCACGCAACCGAGCAGTCGGTTGCGTGGCTTTTTTCGTCTTGGCAGCAGGTACCACATGCACCGCCAGAAGACCGCACGAGCCCACCTTCCGACTGCAGGGAACAGACGCACGAGACGTGCATCTGCAAGACAGCAGACGGAAGGGAGCCTAATGGCAGGAACAAACACAATCAAACAACAGACCGCCGAGGCGGGAGCCACGGGCACAGGACAGGCCAAGGCGGCGCTCCAGGTCTTTGCGGGCGGCGCCTGCTACGGCGCGATGGCCACGACCTACAAGCTCGCCTACGCCGCGGGCTTCACCTCGGCGCAGGTGGTGGCGAGCCAGGCGTGGTTCGGCTGCCTCTTCTTCGCCCTCGCCACACTCGCGGGCCACGCACTCGGGCACCGCTGGCAGCGCGTGGGCTGGAAGCTCGCCCTTAAGCTCATGGGCCTGGGAGCCCTCACCTGCCTCACCTCAATCCTCTACTGCTACGCCATGAGCGTGCTGCCCGCCCCGGTGGCGCTCACGCTCCTCTTCCAGTTCACGTGGCTGGGGCTCCTGTGGCAGACCGTCATGACGCGCCGACCGCCGAGGGTCCTCCAAGTGGTCTCCGCCCTGGTCATCGTCTTCGGAACGGTGTTCGCCAGCGGCGTTTACAAGACCGGCATCACCGGGTACGACCCCGTGGCCCTGCTCTGCGCGCTGGGGGCGGCTGTGTCCTGCTCCCTCTTTGTCACCCTCTCCGGCAAGGTCGAGGCCCCCTGCTCGTCCGAGCAGCGTGGCGTCATCGTATGCGCGGGCTCCGTGGTCATGTCGCTCACGGTGTGCCCGGACTACGTCGTCTCGGGCGTCCTCGCCCAGGGCATCCTGCCCTTTGCCGTCATCGCCGGCTTCTTTGGCATGCTCTGCCCGGTCCTGCTCTTCGGCATGGGCTCTCCGCACCTGCCCGCGGGCCTCTCCACTGTCATGGCCGCCGCGGAACTCCCCGCCGGCCTGCTCATCGCCATGATCGTCCTCGGCGAGCCGCTCGGCGTCGTCGAGTGGCTGGGCGTCGCCATCATCCTCGCCGGCGTGTGCCTGGCACAGGTCCCCTCCCTGCTTGGAGGCCGGGAGGCACGTCGCGCCGCCGCAGGACAAGCCGTCAGCTAGTCACCCCTTCACAGGCGGCCCGCGCGCATCAGGGAAAGGGCCACGGGCCCGGCGCGCGAGGCCGCAAGGACGTTATAAAGCGTCCCCCGCAGAGATGGGGGCGCCAGAGAGAAGGAGGCACCATGCCATTTCCAAAAGGGTTCCTTTGGGGAGGAGCCACCGCCGCCAACCAATGCGAGGGAGGTTATGACGAGGGCGGCCGCGGCCTTGCCAACGTCGACGTCATCCCACACGGGCCGGAGCGCAACGACGTAAGCCGCGGCCTGAGGCGCATGCTCGACTTTGAGCCCGGGTACTACTACCCGGCCCAGACGGGCATCGACTTCTACCACCACTACCGCGAGGACATAGCCCTCTTCGCGGAGATGGGCTTTAAGGTCTTTCGCCTCTCCATCGCCTGGAGCCGCATCTTCCCCAATGGCGACGAGGAGGAGCCCAACGAGGCCGGGCTCGCCTTCTACGAGGACGTGTTCCGCTGCTGCCGCGAGCACGGGATCGAGCCCCTCGTGACCATCACGCACTTCGACTGCCCCATCCACCTCGTCAAGAAGTACGGCGCCTGGCGAAACCGCGCCCTCATCGAGCTCTACAAGCGGCTCGTGAAGGTGCTCTTCAACCGCTACCGCGGCTTCGTGCATTGGTGGATCACGTTCAACGAGATGAACATGATCTTGCACCGTCCCTTCATGGGTGCCGGCATCGTCCTCGAGCCCGGGGAGAATGCCCGCGAGGCTGAGTACCGCGCCGCGCACAACGAGCTCGTGGCGAGCGCCTGGGCCACCAAGATCGCCCACGAAGTCGACCCGGAGAACAAGGTAGGCTGCATGCTCGCCGCGGGAAGCTACTACCCCTACTCCTGTCGTCCCGAGGACGTCCGCGCAGCGCAGGTCAAGAACCAGGAGGACCTCTTCTTCGTGGACGTGCAGACGCGCGGTCGCTACCCCGGCTACGCGCTCAAGATGCTCGAGCGCGAGGGCATCGACGTGGGCATGACCGCCGAGGACGAGCGCATCCTTGCGGAGAACACCGTCGACTTCATCTCGTTTAGCTACTACTCCTCGCGCTGCACCGCGGGCGACCCCGACTCCGTGGGCGGCGTCGCCGAGGGCAACGCCTTCGCCGGCGTGGAAAACCCCTACGTGCGCACGAGCGACTGGGGCTGGGTCATCGACCCGCCGGGATTCCGCATCACGATCAACGACCTCTGGGACCGCTACCAGAAGCCGCTCTTTGTGGTGGAGAACGGCCTCGGCGCCTATGACGAGGTGCTTCCCGACGGCACGATCGAGGACGACTACCGCATCGCCTACCTGCGCGAGCACATCGAGGCCATGCGCGACGCCATCGAGCAGGACGGCGTCGAGATGCTCGGCTACACCACCTGGGGGCCGATCGACCTCGTGAGCGCGGGCTCCGGCGAGATGGAGAAGCGCTACGGCTTCATCTACGTGGACCGCGACAACCTGGGCAACGGCACGCTCGAGCGCAGGCGCAAGAAGAGCTTCTACTGGTACCAACAGGCCATCGCCACCAACGGAGGCGACCTGGGCTAGCCGCCCGGGCAATATCGCTAAGGAGATAATAATGGCTGAAAAATACGACGATCTGGCCAGATCCATACTCGAGAACGTAGGCGGCGCCGAGAACGTCGCCAGCGTCGCGCACTGCATCACGCGCGTGCGCTTCAAGCTCAAGGACGAGTCCCGCGCCAACACGGCCAAGATTGAGACCCTCAAGGGCGTCATCCAGGTCATCCAGGCTAACGGCCAGTACCAGGTGGTCGTGGGTAACATCGTCGAGGACGTCTACGACGCGGTCCTGGAGGCCGGCAACTTCTCGGGCGGCGCAAGCGCCGACGACGAGCCCCAGGGCGATAAGACCGTTGCCTCCGTCGTCATCGACCTCATCTCTGGCATCTTCCAGCCCATCCTGGGACCGCTTGCCGCCGCAGGCATCATGAAGGGACTGCTTGCCCTCATCACCTACTTCGTCCCGGCCTTTGCAAACGACGGCCTCTACACGCTGCTCTACACCGTGGCTGACGGCTTCTTCTACTTCCTCCCCGTCGCCCTGGCGTTCAGTGCCGCGCGCAAGTTTCGCATGAACGAGTTCACCGGCGTGGCAATCGGCGTGGCGCTCCTCTACCCGACGATGGTCGCCCTGACCTCGGGTGAGGCGCTCGGCAGCATCGACCTCGGCGTGGCCGGCACGTTCTCGTGGTACGCCACCGCCCTCGGGCTCCCCATCATCATGCCCGTGTCCGGCTACGTGAGCTCGGTGATTCCCGTCCTTCTCATGGTGTGGTTCGGCTCTATCCTTGAGCGCTGGCTCAAGAGCTGGATGCCGACTGCGCTCAAGATGTTCCTCGTCCCGCTCGCCACGATGACGGTCTCCATCGTCTTGGGCTACCTCGTCATCGGCCCGGTGGCCACCCTCATCACCAACCTGCTGAGCGCGGCGTTCTCGTTCATCTTCCAGCTCCCCGTGGTTGGTTCCGTCCTGGGCAGCGCCCTGGTCGGCGGACTGTGGATGTGCCTCGTCATCTTTGGCTTCCACTGGAGCCTCATCCCCATCTCCATCATGAACCTGAACACCCTAGGCCACGACAGCGTGCTCGCTGCCACCATCGGCCACGGGTTCGCGCTCGGAGCGGTCATCTTTGCCATGTACCTCAGAAACAAGGACGAGCGCTTCCGCGGCATCGCCCTTCCCGCGATGATCTCCGCCTTCTTCTTCGGCGTCACCGAGCCTGGCATCTACGGCATCGCCCTGCCCAACAAGCGCGCGTTCGTCGTGGCATGCCTGAGCTCCGCCGTGGGCGGCGCCATCGTGGGAATGACGGGCGCCCTCATGTACATCTCGGGCGGCCTCGGCGTCTTCAACCTGCTCAACTTCATCGACGGGACCCCTGGTGGCGCCGGGATCTCCCACATGATCTTCGCGATCATCGCCTCACTCGTCTCTGCCGTTCTGGCCTTTGTTATCGAGTTCATCACTTACCGACCCAACGACGACGAGGAAGGCGCCCGCTAGCTTGCGCCCTTTTCGACCAGCTCTATGTAATTGAGGAGCAGTTGAGGTGGGCGAGGGCCGAGGTCGGTCGAGGCGGCCGCCCCGTGTCCGGGATAACCTGCCCGAAGGCGTCTAGCTTTCTCAAACGGCGCTGAAATGAACTTCGCCCCGATACTTGGACGGGTCAATTAGCGACCTATGTCGCACATGGGGACTGATTCCGGAACTCCTCCGGGGTCAGTCCCTTTTGCTTAACCCGCCTCCTCTTGTTCCAGTGAACGGTATAGGCTTCGAGGTCCCGCTTGAACTCCTCGAAGCTCCGCCACGTCCGGTTCCTGTAGAACTCGTCCTTCAGGCACCCGGGCAGCAGCTCCGTCGCATGAGCTTGCCTCGCACGCCGCCGGCCCCGGCCGGGTCCGGGCACCCTTCGGCCTCCCGCCGGCCTTCGGCGCGCCCGTACCCCCTGTCGCAAAGCTCTGCTGCAAGAGTCCTCAGCGTGGCGTCGTGCCTGACTCTCCCGTCCATAAAGAAGCCCCCATTTCTAATGTTCAAGAAATGAGGGGGCGGTTCAATTTCGGGACGGGGATTAAATAAGGCTCTGTTAGACCAGGATTGACATACATGTGTCCCCACGGTGCCATATCGTTGACCCCATAGACCGCGATGATGGGGGCAGCATGAACGCCGAAGACCTGGTCCTCAACTTCAAGAAGGGCATGGCGAACCTCAGCAA
>DBEWII010000090.1:0-17590 GCA_048384935.1 Collinsella aerofaciens
GTCTGATAAGATTCCCATAGCGGTCTTCGTCCTTTCCTAGAACCTGTTGTTGTGGTGATTTCAGATTCTAGGACGAAGGCCGTTTTTCGTTAAACGGGCGCTAGGGTGTCACCCTTACACCAACATTTTCGACGCGATCAGCGTTGAGCTTTGCGCACTTCAGGCCGCCACCTATCTCCCTTTTCGCGAACTGGTGGAGTACTACTTTGAACTGTGCGGCGCCTATTCCCTTGGAACCGGTTCTTCCACCTCTTATACCGAGCGTTTCCCACTTACCTCGACCGAGAGGTTAAAACAGTTCTTTAATTCCATTACCAGATGCGACGGTTTGGCCCTTGCCCGAAAGGCAATCCAATGTGTACGCGACGGATGCCGGTCTCCCATGGAAACGGCATTTGTCATGATGCTAACGCTGCCCAAAAGCGAAGGAGGGCTTGGTATTAAGGGAATTGAGACCGATTACGAGGTGCAGGTCACCACTGCCGCAAAGAATCTCACGAGACGCAAAAAGTTCTTTATGGATGCGTATCTAAAGAAATCTCGCACAGACATTGAATACAACGGTTTTTATCATGACGCGGAAGAAGACCGCGCCATCGATGAGGAGCGCAAGAATGCACTTGCGTCCATGGGGTACGGAATCATCACCGTCAGCCGTTATTCCTTTATGCATGCCAGCTCTTTTGTTAGGGTCGTGGAAGCAATCCAGCGGAAAGAGGGCGTACGCCCCTCGCGTCTGCCAAAAGACTTTCAAATCATGCAAGAGGACCTGAGACAGTTTGTGCTCAGAAGGTTTATAGAAGAGAAAAAGCGAATTCAGAAGCAGCTTCGCCAGGATTCCGAAGAGCGTCAACGAATCGACCTCGAAAAAGCAACGCTCGAAGGCATCACGCTGGATGACCCGACAATTAATGAAGTTCTGGCAATCGATGACATGCAGACTGTCGAATCCGACAGCCCATCATTTGCCCAAACAAGCAGCCTCGCGCCCGAGGGCAGGATCTTCGGGGCCGGAAGCTAGACCGGCTAACAAGGTGGGTACCCTAGCGATGTGCAAAATTGCGAGTATTCAGCAGGGTCGGGTGTCTATCACCCTCGAGTGGATCCAAATGTGGAGCGAAATCACTCTTGCGTGAGAGCGTTAGGCAACATTTGAGGAAGAACTCATCGGATTAACACCCTAAGATAACTCTTGAACTGCATTATATGACCTGCAATAAATTAGCGGACCCCCTATAGTTGCAGAATACTCCAATTTTTGCACGGCGCGGGGGCACCCACCTTGGCATCGACTATCAAAACCGCTCAGTCCGGGGTCTCGTCCACTATTCCCCATCATTTTGTGCAACGAATTACCTGAACGTCATTGACATATGAACATACACTCATATAATCGGAAGCAAGTTATATGAGCGCATGTTCATATGAAAGGATATTGCAATGAGCATCCGCGTTGATGAAACGAAACCCGACACCGAGGCCACCGAGCCCGTGATCCCCACCACCTGCTCACCCGAGGACCTTCCCGACGAGGAGCTTCTCTACGACCTCGCTGACCTGTTCAAGGTCTTCAGCGACACCACGCGCATCAAGATTCTCTATGCCCTCATGGGCCGCGAGCTCTGCGTGGCCGACATCGCCGAGGCGACCGCAACCTCGCAGTCGGCAGTGTCGCACCAGCTGCGCACACTCAAGCAGTCGCACCTGGTTAAATTCCGGCGCGACGGGCGCAATATCCTATACTCGCTCGCCGACGACCACGTCTACACCATGCTCAACCAGGGCATGAGCCATATCTGCGAATAGCAACCAACCACGGTACCAGCGCGGCCTGCACCCAAGCCGCAAAAACGGGAAAGGAACCCACCATGAAAAAGCAGTACAAGCTCGATGAGATCGATTGCGCCAACTGTGCGCGCGAGCTTCAGGACGAGCTGGCCAAGCTCGAGGGCGTCAAATCCGTGTCCGTCAACTTTATGACCCAGAAGCTGACGCTCGAGGCCGATGATGCTGAGTTCGACGAGGTGCTCAACCGCGTTGTTGAGTTTACGGCCGACGCCGAGCCGGACTGCGAGATCATTCTCTAGCCCAGGTTTACGCCAACCTGCAAGGCCGCGCTTGCCGCGGCCTTTGCTCGCGAAATTATATGAGCGAGTGTTCATTCATTCAAATGGGAGGATACGAGTCATGGCCACCGCCGACCCCAAAAAGAAAAAGAAGAAGCGCAAGAAAAAAGAATCACTCGAACATAAGCGCAACCGCATCCTGGTAGCGCTGGGCATTTTTGCCGTGGTGTACGTCCTCGATGAGCTCGGCACCCTCACTGCCGCATTCGGCACCCCGGGCGACATCTACGCCAGCTTTGTGCTGTTCCTCGTGCCGTTTTTGATTGCCGGCTACGACGTACTGCAAAAGGCATTCAATAACATCCGCCGCGGCAAGGCCTTCGACGAGAGCTTCCTCATGGCCGTCGCGACCATCGGCGCGTTTGCCATGGTGCTCTTCCCCGATACCGACCCGCACATGGCCGAAGGCGCCGCCGTCATGCTGTTCTACCAGGTCGGCGAGCTGTTTCAGGCGTACGCCGTGGGCAAGAGCCGCAAGTCGATCAGTGCCATGATGGACATCGCGCCCGACTACGCTAACGTCGAGCAGCCCGACGGCACACTCGAGCAGGTCTTCCCCGATGACATCGCCGTCGGCACCGTGATCGTGGTCAAGCCCGGTGAGCGCGTGCCCATCGACGGCGTCATCGTCGAGGGCGAAACCCAGCTCGACACCGCCGCTCTCACGGGCGAGTCAATCCCCCGCCCCGCCAAGTCCGGCGACGACATCATCAGCGGCTGCATCAACATGACGGGCCTCATCCACGTACGCACCACCAAGCCCTTTGGCGAGTCCACCGTCGCACGCGTCCTGGAGCTCGTGGAAAATGCCAGCGAAAAGAAGGCGCGCACTGAGAACTTCATCACGCGCTTTGCTCGCGTCTACACCCCCGCTGTCACCGGCGCGGCCGCGGTGCTCGCGCTCGGCGGTGGCCTGGTCACCGGCGCCTGGTCTGACTGGATTCTGCGAGGCCTGACCTTCCTGGTCGTCAGCTGCCCGTGCGCGCTCGTGATCAGCGTGCCGCTGAGCTTCTTTGGCGGCATCGGCGGCGCGTCCAAGCTGGGCGTTCTCATCAAGGGTTCTAACTACCTCGAGACGCTCGCCGACGTGGACACCGTCGTCTTCGACAAAACTGGCACCCTCACCAACGGCACGTTCTCGGTCGTTGCGGTGCACCCCGAGGCCGGCTATACCGAGCAGTCGTTGCTCGAAGTCGCCGCCCTTGCGGAGTCGTTCTCCGATCATCCCATCGCGCAGTCCGTGCGCGCCGCCTACCATGGCGAGGTCGACCCCAAGCGCGTAAGCGACTCCACCAACGACGCGGGCCATGGCGTGACGGCAACCATCGACGGCAAGCACGTCGTCGTTGGCAACGCAAAAATGCTCGCCGCGACCGGAGTCGAAGCGCCCGATTGCGAGGTCGTCGGTACGATCCTTCACGTGCTGGTCGATGGCATCTATGCCGGTCACATTGTAATTGCCGACACCGTTAAGGCCGATGCCGAGCAGACGGTCCGTGACCTGCACGCCGCCGGCATCAAGCGCACCGTTATGCTCACGGGCGACCGCGAGGACGTTGCAGCGTCTGTGGCCAAGCAGCTCGGCCTCGACGAGTTCCACGCGCAGCTGCTGCCGGGCGACAAAGTCGAGCGTGTTGAAGCGCTGCTCGCGGCCGAAAACGGCAAGGGTAAGCTCGCCTTTGTGGGCGACGGCATCAACGATGCGCCCGTGCTCACCCGTGCCGATGTGGGTATTGCCATGGGCGCCATGGGGTCCGACGCCGCGATTGAGGCCGCCGACGTGGTGCTCATGGACGACAAACCGTCCAACATCGCCCGTGCCATCCGCGTGGCACGCAAGACCATGGCGATTGTCTGGCAGAACATCATCTTTGCACTGGGCGTTAAGCTGCTGATCCTTGTGCTGGCAGCGCTGGGCATCGCCAATATGTGGCTTGCCGTGTTCGGCGACGTAGGCGTGGCGATCATCGCCATCCTGAACGCCATGCGCGCGATGGGTGTCAAGAACCTGTAGCGTTCGTGGGCGGTTCTTGAGCATCGCTTGCTGGCAGGGTTCCTTTGCTGAAATGGACTTGGCCGAAAGGGCCGCTGGTCCCAGTCGCTGGTTCACGCTTTGCGTGAACTCCGCGCTACTGTGGGACAGTTAGGCTTCTGTTGTTGGACCCGCTACATCTTCCCGGCCCAACATCGCCCGTAGCTTCTCGAAGCTTTCCTCGCTCAGGCAGTGCTCCATGTGGCAGCCCTCTTGCGAGGCAACCTCGGGCGTTACGCCTGCGTCCTCTAGCAACCCTACAAAAAAGCAATGGCGCTCCCACATTTGACGGGCAACCTCAATACCGCGCTCTGTCAGATGAACATCTCGTTTGCCCATTTCGACATAGCCGTTGCTTTCCAGCGTCGCCATGGCCTTGGAAACGCTCGCCTTGGTTACGCCGAGGTACTCCGCAACGTCGATCGAGCGCACGATGCCCTGGCGTTCCGACAGAACGTAGATCGATTCGAGATAGTCTTCTCCGGATTCACGTAGGGCCATGGGCCGCCTTTCGCGATGATTGCTAGTTAGCCTTTGGATACTTTCCACGGCTAACTTTACTGCAAAAGTTGCCCATGTCTTACTACTTTGCCTAAAAGTTAGCCGTGTTTCACAAAACGTGCGGGACGAAAACAAAATGGGGACGCCCCGCAAGGAGTGTCCCCAGGTGCCAGGTGCCGGCCCGCAGCTACACGAGTCCAAAGTGCTTCGCGGCGTTGTAGATGCCGTCATCGTCTACGGCGGTCGTAACGTAGGTCGCTGCGGCCTTCACAGTCTCCTGCGCGTTGCCCATGGCCACACTAGTGCCCACGGCGGCAAACATCGACAGGTCGTTCTCGCCGTCGCCAAAGGCAATCGCCTCGCTCGCGTCGATGCCCAGGCGCTCCAGCGTCGCCGCCACACCCAGGTCCTTGCCGCCGTTAGCGGGAATAATGTCACAGAACAGGTCGCACCAGCGCGTGGTGAGCGAATGCGACACGGCATCGGTCACGATATGCTCGTCGTCAGGGTCCACAAAGGCGCAGAACTGGTAGACCGGTGCGTCAAAGGCGTGCTCAAACGGCTCCTCGTGGTAGACGATTCCCGCGTTGCTGCCAGCCGTCACCACGCGCTCGGACAGGCGGTTCACAAACGAGTTCTCGCCCTGCATGCACAGCGAGTCGTAGCGCCCCTGCGCCACCTGGTCCACAATCACCGCGACGTCGTCCGAATCGATCGGGCAGCTGCGGTAAACCCCCTCGGCATCAAAGCAGTGCTGGCCCGAAAGCGTAATGTACGCATCCCAGCCCAGGTCGAACAGCCAGTCCGGCATCTGGTAGGTCGGACGGCCCGTGGCGATCACGCACGCAATCCCCTGCTCGTGAAAGCTGTCGAGCACCTGCTGCGCCGACGCCGGAATCCGGTGGGTCTTAAAGCTCAGCAGCGTGCCGTCGATATCGAAAAACGCGGCTTTGATCATTCTCGCCTACTCCTCGCCCTCGAGCTTTTCGCTCGCCTCGAGCCACGCCATCTCCAGCTCGTCCATGGCAGCGTGAGCCTCGTCGATCTTTGCCTGCTGCTCGCCGAGCGCCGTGTAGTTGGTGGGATCGACTTGGGCCATTGCTGCCTCGGCCTCCTCAACGCGGGTGCGCTGCGTCTCCATCTTGCGCTCGAGCGAACTCACCTCGCGGCGGAGCTTCTGGCGCTCGGCGTTGGACAGGCCGTTGGGCTGACCGCTCGACTTGGGCTTTTCGGCCGCAGCTGCCGCGGCACCGGTGTCGAACGTGCCGGTCTTGGCGCTCGGCGCGCCCACGGGCTCGCCCTCGGCGGTAGCGTTGCACAGGCGCAGGTACTGGTCCACGCCACCGGGCATATGCGTCAGGTGGCCGTCGAGCAGCGCCCACTGCTGGTCGGTCACGCGCTCCATCAAAAAGCGGTCGTGCGTCACCAGGATCAGCGTGCCGGGCCAGCCGTCCAGCAGGTCCTCGACAATCGCGAGCATGTCGGTATCCAGGTCGTTGCCCGGCTCGTCCAGGATGAGCACGTTGGGCTCGTCCAGAATCGTCAGCAACAGCGACAGGCGACGGCGCTGGCCGCCCGAAAGATCGCCGATGCGGCTCCAGAGCTGCTGCGTCGTAAAGCCCAGACGCTCGCAGAGCTTCTCGGGCGAAGTCTCCTTGCCGTCGATGACGTAGTACTTCTTATAGTTGCCGAGCACCTCGCGGATCGTGTCGCCCATGTAGGGCTTGAGCTCCTCGAGCTGCTGCGACAGCACGCCAAAGCGCACTGTCTGGCCAATCTTCACGCGGCCGCGCGTGGGTTCAATCTTGCCCTGGATCACGTCGAGCAGCGTCGACTTACCGGCGCCGTTCTCGCCCAAAAGGCCATAGCGGTCGCCCGCACCAATGAGCCAGGTCACATCGGTGAGCACCTGCTTGGGCGCGCCGTCGGTATCGGCATAGCCGGCATCCACGTCGACCACATCGATAACCTGCTTGCCCAAGCGGCTCACGGCCAAGCGCTTGAGCTCCAGCTCGTCACGCACGGGCGGCACGTCGGCGATCAGCTCACGAGCGGCATCCACGCGAAACTTGGGCTTGGTGGAACGAGCCTGGGCACCGCGGCTCAGCCACGCGAGCTCCTTGCGCGCCATGTTGCGACGGCGCTCCTCGGTAACGGCGGCCATGCGGTCGCGCTCTACGCGCTGCAGGATGTATGCCGAATAGCCGCCCTCGAAGGGATCGACCTGGCCGTCGTGGACCTCCCACATGCTGGTGCAGACCTCGTCCAAGAACCAGCGGTCGTGCGTGACCACGAGCATGGCACCCTGGCCGCGCTGCCAGCGGGCCTTTAAGTGACGCGCGAGCCAGTTGATGGTGCGCATGTCCAGGTGGTTGGTGGGCTCGTCGAGCATGAGCACGTCGTAGTCACCAATCAGCAGGCGCGCGAGGTCCACGCGACGGCGCTGGCCGCCCGAAAGCTCGCCAACCGTGTCCTCCCAGGGCACATCGCTAATAAGACCGGCGAGAATCTGGCGCGTGCGGGGGCTCGACGCCCACTCGTACTCAGGCGTGTCGCCCACAACGGCATGATGCACGGTATCGGTGTCGACAAGCTGGTCCTTTTGGCCGAGCAGACCAATCGTGGTGCCGCGGCGGTGCGTCACGCGGCCGTCGTCGGGCTCCAACGTGCCGGCGAGCACGCTCAGCAGCGTCGACTTACCGTCGCCGTTTTTACCGACAATACCAATGCGGTCGCCCTCGCCCACGCCGAGCGTAACGCTATCGAAAATATGCTTGGTGGGAAACTCTAGGCTGACGGAATCGCATCCCAAAAGAATCGCCATATGCCCTGCTCCTTCGTAGAAATTCAACGTTGTCCATGATAGCAGCGAAAAGGCAAGCCGCACACGACACAAAAAGGCGGGCCATCTCCCGCAAGAGATGACCCGCCTCTCCAATCAGTCCCGTGGCGACCGTGGCCACCGCGGGCCTCAAGCATGTCCCGGACTAGGAGAACATGCCGGTGAGGTAATCGTTCAGCCGCTGATCCTTGGGCCGTTGGAAAATCTCGTCAGTCTCGTCGTACTCGACCATATCGCCCATGTAGAAGAACGCCGTGCGGTTGGACACGCGCGACGCCTGCTCCATGTTGTGCGTCACGATGACGATGGCGCGCTCGGCCACAATCGACGACATAAGGTCCTCGATCGCCAACGTCGAGATGGGGTCGAGCGCCGAGCAGGGCTCGTCGAACAAAATCACGTCGGGGTTGAGTGCCAGCGTGCGCGCGATGCACAGACGCTGCTGCTGGCCGCCCGAAAGCGCATAGGCGCTCTTGTCGAGCTTGTCCTTGACCTCGTCCCACAGCGCCGCGCCGCGTAAGCTTTCCTCGACCATGCGGTCGAGCTCGTCACGGTCGGTGATGCCGTGGCGCTTGGGCGCAAACGTGATGTTGTAGCGAATGGACTTGCGGAACGGGTTGGGCTGCTGGAACACCATGCCAATGGAACGGCGCAGCTCGTAGGTGTTTTCGGTCTTGGTGTTCACGTTGCGCCCGCGATAGTTGATCTCGCCCTCCACGCGGCAGCCGCGAATCTCGCGATTCATGAGGTTGAGGCTACGCAAGAAGGTCGACTTACCGCAGCCCGAAGGCCCAATGAGCGCCGTGATCTCGCCCTTGTGGAAGTCGAGCGACGTATTGTGCAGTGCATGGTGGTCGCCATAGTACACGTTGACGTCCTTGGTGGAGAGCACAACCTCGTCGCTCACGGCCTTGCCGCTCACGCGCACGCGCTTCTCGCTCTCCCCCACGCTCGACAGGAAGTCCCGGGTGTCGGACGATGCCGCTTCGGTTGCGGGCGTTACATTCATCTCGCTCATTCGGCCGTCATCTTCCTTGCCAGTTGCTTGCCCACAATGCGGGCGATTACGTTAAACAGCAGCACGCAGATCATCAGCAGTGCGGCGGTGCCCCAGACGATCTGCTGGGCCTCGGGGCTGCCCTCGCCATAGATCTTGTAGATGTGCACGGCGAGCGACTCGCCGGGACGGAACACGTTCCAAGCGCAGGTGGGGCTCGACAGGTTAAAGCTCAAGAAGTTCAGGCGAACCGGCGAGCTCATACCCGAGGTAAAAAGCAGTGCTGCGGCCTCGCCAAACACGCGGCCGGCCGAAAGCACGATGCCCGTCACGATGGCAGGCATGGCCTCGGGGATCAGGATGTGCAGCGTGGCCTCCCAGCGAGTGAGGCCCATGGCCAGGCACGCATCGCGCTGGGCCTGCGGCACGTCCTCGAGCGCCTGCTGGATCACGCGCACCAGGATGGGGATGTTGAACATGGTGAGCGCGACGGCGCCGGAGATGATGGAGTACTTCCAGCCCAGCTGCACCGAGAACACCAGAAAACCGAACATGCCGACGACGATGGAAGGCAGCGAGGACAACGTCTCGATGGCGGTGGAGGCGATGTCGCGGATGGGTCCGTCCGGCGCGTACTCAACCAAAAAGACCGCGCCACCCAGGCTGATGGGCACCGAGATGATCAGGGTGATCAGCAGCAGGTAGAACGAGTCGAACAGCTGGTAGAGCACGCCGCCCTGCGTTCCGTTGGCGCGCGACGGCTCCGTGAGAAAGCCCGGCTGGAACAGCGTCGAGATGCCCTCGAACAGGATATAGGCCACCATGGAGACGACGATGAGCATGACGATGGCGACGATCGCCGTCAACACGCCCGTGGCGAAGCGGTCCTGCTTTTGGACACGCCCGAGCCTCGCCTCGTCGATGTGGATACGCGTGCTAGCCACGAGCCTTCGCCCCCTTGCGGCCAATGAGATGGATGATCAGGATGAAGATGAGACTCATGCCCATCAGCAGCAGGCCGAGCGCCCACAGAACATCGTCTTGGGCCGAGCCCTCGGCATAGACTGCCATGGACGTGGTGAGCGTGGTGGTGATGGTGGACGCCGGCGACAGCAGCGACGTCGGCATGGCCTCGATGCCGCCGATGACCATGCGCACGGCGAGCGTCTCGCCAAAGGCACGGGTCATGCCCAAGATAACCGCGGTCATGAGCGACGGCATGGCGGACTTGAGCACCACGTGCCAGATGGTCTGCCAGCGGGTGTAGCCCAGCGCGAGCGAGCCCTGGCGGTAGCCGTCGGGCACGGCGCGCAGGCCATCGACCGAAAGCGTGGTCATCGTCGGCAGAATCATGACCGCCAGCACGATGGCGCCGGGCAAGATGCCCAGGCCCGTGCTCACGTGGAAAACGCTCTTCATAAGACCGACGACCACGTGAAAACCGATCAGGCCAAAGACGACCGAGGGGATGCCGGTCAAAAGCTCAATGAGCGGCTGAAAGATCTTAGAGCCAAACTTAGGGCTAATCTCGACCGCAAAGATGGCAGAGCCGATGGCGATGGGCAGCGCGATAAGCGTGGAGAGCACCATGACCGCAAACGAGGTGACGATCAGGGGCAGGGCGCCGGTATAGGGCAGGCCGTTTTCGGCTGTGTTGGCCAGGTCCCACTTGGTGCCGGTGAAAAACTCGACGACCGAGACGCCGTCCTTGACAAAAGCCGAGAGGCCCTTTTGGGCGACCATAAAGATGAGCGCGGCAACGACAAGCGTCACGAGCGCTACGCACGCGCCCGTGACGCCCAGGCCCACGTTCTCAAGGTCGCGCTTTGGCAGCTGTTTTGCCATTGCAAACCTTTCCGGGGCGATTACTTATTTAGCAGAGACCTTGCCGCTGGCGTCCTTGACGACCTTCATGGCAGAGACGGGGATGAAGCCCTGCTCCTCGACGAGCTTGCCCTGGACGTCGTCGGAAAGCATGAACTCCAGGAAGGCCTTGGTGGCCTCGTCGGCATCCTTAGCGCAGTACATGTGCTCGGTAGCCCAGATCTTGAAGGAGTCGTCGGTGACATTCTTGCTCTTGGGCTCGACGCCCTCGACCTTGATGGCGTTGAACTTGGAGTCATCAAAGTGCGAGAAGTCGAGGTAGGAGATGGCGTTGTCGGTACTGCCCATCTGAGTCTGGACATCGCCGGACTTGTCGAGTTCGGCGTCGCCCTTAAAGTCGACGGCCTCGTCGCCAAAAACGGCGGCCTCGAAGGTGGCACGGGTGCCAGAGCCAGCCTTGCGGTTGAGAACGACGATCTTGGCGTCGTCGCCGCCGACCTCCTTCCAGTTGGTGATCTGGCCGGAGAAGATGCCCTTGAGCTGCTCGAGGGACAGGTCGTCGACCGTCACGTTCTTGGAAACGACGGGGCCCATGCCCACGACGGCAACCTCGTGGTCGACGAGGTTCTTGACCTGGTCGGCCTCGAGCTTGGTCTCGGCGAAGACGTCGGAGTTGCCGATGGTGACGGTGCCGGCGGCAACAGCGGTCAGGCCCTTGCCCGAACCGTTACCCGAGCCGGAGACGGAGACATCGGGGTTGGCGTCCATGAACTTCTCGGCAGCGGCCTCGACGAGAGCCTGGAACGAAGAGGCACCGTCGTAAGTCACCTCGCCGGAGACGGACTCGGCAGCAGCGGCGCTACCCTTGTCGGCGGCATCGGATGCGCCGGAGCCGCCGCAACCAACGAGACCGAGACCGACGATGCTGGCAAAACCACCAGCGAGGCCGAGGAACTGACGACGAGAATAAGCCTGATCGAGCATGATCTTCCTTTCGTACATGCGACTCGCGGGCACCCTGCCCGCTTTGCTGTTTGGAAAGATACGGCCTCGATCGGGTAGCACCAGCGCCAACCGCGGTTTCTTACGGGCTATTGATAGACCTTTACCGCAAGCTCTGCCCAGCCTTTACAAACGGATAACAATCCAGCGCCGAACATGGCGCACCTTTTACACCAAAGGGAAGCAGTCGTTGGGGACGTTCTTAAACGACTAGTCCTTGGGGACGTTCTTGTTTGACTAGTCATTTAAGAACGTCCCCAAGGACTACCCTGGAAACCCCGCAGGTTGAGCATAAGCCAGCGAAAACGCCCCTAAGCGAGCAAGGTGACGTGAAAGAGGAGGGAAGCGTACTTTTGTACGCGACCGACGATTGAACGTCAGATTGCCGCTTAGGGGCGTTTGCAGCGTCGAGCTGTTACGCGGTTTGGTAAAACCGCGAGACCTTAAAGCTCTAATTCATTCAAACGGAGGATCGCCACGATATAAATCTTGAGCGCCTGCTTGAGCTGTTCCTCGTTGGCGCACTCGTTGGGGCCGTGCATCTGGCCGCCCCATGCGGGCAGCTCCAAGCCGGTCTCCTCGGGGCCAAACGACACGGCGCGGGCAAAGTTGCGCGCATACGTGCCGCCGCCCATGGCAAAGGGCTCAGCATGCTTGCCCGTAAACTCGTTATAGGTATCAATAAGCGCCTTCACGGCCGGATCGTCGGCAGACACCGAGAACGGCACCTTAGCGCGACCCAGCTGGCACGTCACGCCAAAACGGCCCACGAGCGGGTCGAGCTGCTCGCGGATGGTATCGGCACTCGTGCTGTCGGGGAAGCGCACGTCGATGACCTGCTCAATATGGCCATCCGCCACGCGGATGACGCCAGCGTTGCAGGTAAGCGGGCCAAACGCCGGACTCGTCGCATCGATACCCAGGCCGCGGCCATAGGCATCCGCATGCACAAAGGCCAGGAACTTGACGAACTCGTGCTCGGCAGGCGTCAGCAGGCGCTCATCGCGTGCACCAAACGCGTCCTCGGCCTCGCGCAGATACGCCACGATCAGGCCGACGGCGTTAATCGTTCCCTCGGGCATCGAGGCATGACCGCCAATGCCATGGGCAAAAATCTGCGCGTGCCCGTTATCGAGCGCCGTAATCTCCAAGCGGTCGGCGTTCTCGACCGGCGCCGGCAGCTCATCAGCGGCAATCGCGAGCTCGCAGATGGACTGCGACGGAATGGCGTTGCTCGCCTCGGCACCGCTCCAGGACACAATGCGCCCGCCGTCGATCTTGGGGCTCACAAACGTCGCCCCAAACTGGCCCTTCTCGGCATTGCAGACCGGGAACTCGGCATCGGGCGTAAACAAAAAGTCGGGGTCTGCGTGGTTCTCCAGATAATGGTGAACGTCGGACATGCCCACTTCCTCATCGCAGCCCAGCAGCGCGCGGAAGGTATAGCGCGGCACAATGCCGTGCTTGAGCAGGTAGGCACCGGCGTAGAGCGACAGCACCGCCGGACCCTTGTCATCAATCACGCCACGGCCGAGCAGCCAGCCCTCGCGACGCTCCATCGCAAACGGGTCGGTGTTCCAGCCGGGGCCAGCGGGTACCACGTCAACATGGCAGATAGTCGCGAGCTGTTTGTCGCCGCGGCCCGGGATATCGGCGATTCCCACATAGCCCTCGTCGTCGCTCGTCTGATAGCCGAGCTTTTGCGCAATGCCGAGCGCGCAATCGAGCGCATCACGGACCGGGCGGCCAAACGGCGCACCGAGCTCCGCATTGGCAGCAACGGCCACGGACGGATAGCTCACCAGCTGTTCGATATCGGCAACGACATCTTCCCAGACCTCGTCGACATACTCGGTAACGCTCTGCTCCACCTGATTCATGGACGACCTCCTTACCAATGAGCGACGGATACGCCCGCCCCTCACATTACGTCTATTAGATAGCGAAAAGTTTAGCAAGCTCGGCCACCGAGTGCACCACCGCATCGGCGCCCGCTGCCTCGTGCTCCCCCGGCGCCGCCGCACCCGAATAAATGCCGATGCACGGCACGCTCATCGCGTGCGCGCCTTCCACGTCGTTAAAGCGATCGCCGATCATCACGGCATCGCCCGCCGTCGCGCCGAGCGCCGCCAGGGCATCGCGAACCGAATCGGCCTTGGTCTCGCGCCCCTGCGACGGATTCATGCCGACCACCGCCTCAAACTGAGAAAGCCCCAGCTCATGCACCATGTCAATGCACTTTGCTTCCATGCGAGACGTCGCGACCGCCATGCGATGCCCCTGCGCGGCAAGGCCATCGAGCAGCTCGGGGATTCCGTCGAACACGGGATACTCTTCAGGTCCCAGCTCATCAAAAAAGGCACGGTACTCGTCAGCCACCACAAGCGACTCCTCGCGGGAGAAGCCATAAAAGTCGTGAAAGCTCTTCCACAGGGGCGGCCCGATCATGCGGCGCAGGTCACCCATCTGCGCCTCCGAAAACCCGCGCGCGGCCAACGTCTTGCGCGTCGAGGTCATCACCGCCCGGCCCGTATCGGCCACCGTGCCGTCAAAATCGAACAGCACAACCGGCCGCTCGCATAGCTGTAATGCCGCCATCGGCATCCCTCTTCCCCAGTTGATGATTTCCACACCGTCGCTTCAAACTGTTGACTATTCAACAATTAAACCTAGCAATGTAGAGCAACTCCACTATACTTGTCGCACTTTGCTCTAAGAAGGCGGCGCGCAAGCGCCCCAACGAAAGGTGCAATTATGTCTTTTGCCATCATAACCGACTCCACGTCGGACATCTCCCCCGCCCGCGCTCAAGAGCTCGGCATTTACGTGATTCCGCTGCATGTGATTATCGAGGGCGAGGACCTGCTCGACCAGGTGCAGATTACCGCCGAGGAATACGTCGCGCGCATGGCCGGCTCCGAGCAACTGCCGCACACCTCGCAGCCGAGCGCCGGCGAGTTCAAGGCACTCTTTGACCGCGTGCGTGCTGACGGCCACGACAGCGCGATCTTTATCTCGCTGTGCAGCGAATGGTCCGCCTGCTATTCCAACGCATGCCTGGTCGCCGAGACCCACGAGCTCGACGTGCGCTGCATCGACTCGCGCACCGGCTCGGGCGCCGAGGGCCTGCTGGTGGAGTACGCGCTCGCCATGCGCGAGGACGGCCGCAGCCTAGACGAGACCGAGGCGCGGATCCGCGCGACGCTGCCCGACGCCCATCTGCTACTGATTCCGCGCACGCTCGAGAACCTGGTCAAGAACGGCCGCGCGCCCAAGCTCGCCGGCCAGCTCACGCAGATGCTCAACATTCGCCTGGCCGTTTCGCCGGAGTGGAAATCGGGCGAGATCAAGGCCATCAAAAAGGGCCGCGGTGCCAAGCGCATCGTCGCCAACACCATGGCAGATTGCCTCGCGTTTTTGGACGAGCACCCGGGCTCAAGCGTGCGCGTGCTCACGACCGGCGCCGCCGAGGAGCAGGAACTTGCCAACGAGGCGCTCGCGGGCCAGGACTACGTAGACGCCGGCACCGGCCCCATCGGCTGCACCATCGCCACCCACGTAGGCGTCGATGCCATCGCCATCAGCTACTGCCCCCGCTACCAGCCAACTCACTAGGGACGCCCACATCAGTTGCGGTGGAATAGGGACTGTTTTTGGCTTATTAGCCGCCAATCAATCCCTATTCCACCGCAACTTAGAAGCAGTTCATTTGGGACGGGGCTAAAAAGACTGGTATCAAACGTTTCAGACCAGTCTTTTTAGCCCATCCCATTTTACCTACTCTACATCAGCCCGCTCAGGGCGATGTCGACGGCCTCGTTGAGGTCGTCGGTGATGTGGACGAAGTCTGGATCGAGCGGGCTAATCATGCCGGCATCCATCACCGGGCCGTTGAGCCAGTCGAACAGGCCTTGCCAGTACTCGCTGGCCACCAGTACGAGCGGCATGCGCTTGACCTTGTGCGTCTGCACCAGCGTGAGCACCTCGAACATCTCGTCGAGCGTGCCGAAACCGCCGGGGAACACGATGGCACCCGAGCTGTACTTAACGAACATGGTCTTACGCACAAAGAAGTAGCGGAAGTCCATACCCAGGTTCACGTATTTGTTGAGCCCCTGCTCGTGCGGAAGCTCGATACCTAAGCCGACCGACTTGCCGTTGGCACTCGCCGCCCCCCTGTTGGCCGCCTCCATAATGCCGGGGCCGCCGCCGGTGATAACCGCCACGCCGCGCTGCGCGATCTTGCGGCCGACCGTGCGCGCCGCCTTGTAGAGCGGATCGGTCTTGGGCGTGCGGGCACTGCCGAAGATGGTCACCGCGGGCCCGAGCTCGGCAAGCGCGCCAAAGCCATCGACGAATTCTGCCTGAATACGAAGGACGCGCCACGGATCGGCATGCAACCAGTCGGTTGAATCTTCGGGCGCCAGCAGGTTGGCGTAGGTGTTGTCCTTAGGAATCATGGGGCCGCGCATGACCACGGGGCCGCGGCGGTACGTCTCGTCGTAGGCAGGCTCGCCCTCGACGTTCTCATTCTTAATCATGGGTACTCCTATCGAGAAAAAGAAAAGCGGGCGGGGTCGACGCCATGCGCCAAACACCCGCCCGAACATCAACTATTCGGTATGGTACCCACGATGCATCAAGTGCTTGCAAGCTATCGGTCAGCGGTCGCGCAGCCGGTGTCAGCAAATGTGACGAGCGGTTGCCGCTCAGCCTTTGCCATTGCCCACGCTCTGCAAGCGTGTCTGTCGCCCTTAGTAATCCACCGCCGCAGGGCTGTTCATCCAGTCGCTCACAAACGCGCCGTAGCGGCCCTCGATAATGGCCTGGCGGGCACGCTGCATAAGGTTGAGCAGGTAGTAGATGTTGTGCATCGAAAGCAGAATGCCGCCGAGCATCTCCTTCTGCGTGACCATGTGACGGATGAGCGCGCGGCTGTAGCCGCCCGTGCACACCGGGCAGGTGCAGGTGGGGTCGATGGGGCCGTCGTCGTGCGCAAAGCGCGCGTTGCGGAAGTTGAGGCGACCCTCACTCGAAAACGCCGTGCCCATACGGCCGGTGCGCGTCGGTAGCACGCAGTCGAACATGTCGATGCCCACACCCACACCGCGCACGAGGGTGGTGGGGTTGCCGACGCCCATCAGGTAGCGCGGCTTGTGCTTGGGCATGTACTCGCTTACGAGCGGTGCCAGGGTCTCGAACATGGTCTCGTGGTCCTCGCCCACCGAGTAGCCGCCGATGCCGTAACCGGGGAAGTCGCCGCACTCCTCCAGATGGCGCAGCGAGCGCAAGCGCAGGTCCAGGTGCATGCCGCCCTGAACGATGCCAAAGAGCGCCTGGTCGTCGCGGGTATGCGCCTTATAGCAGCGCTCGGCCCACATGCTCGACAGCTCAACGGCGCGCTCAACGTAGGCGCGCGTGGCGGGATAGCCCGGGCACTGGTCCAGCTGCATGCAGATGTCGGAGCCGAGCTTCATGGCGATCTCCATGTTGTCCTCGGGTGTCCAGAACACGTGGCGGCCGTCGTAATCGTTGACGATAAAGCGCACGCCCTCGTCAGTGAGCTTGACGGCATCGTTGTGACTGAAGACCTGGAAACCGCCCGAGTCGGTGAGGATAGGGCCGTGCCAGTTCATAAACTTGTGCAGGCCGCCCAGCTCGGCGATGGTGTCCTCGCCGGGACGCATGGACAGGTGATAGGTATTGGCAAGCACGATCTGGGCGCCGAGCTGTTTGACGGTCTCGGTAGGAATGCCCTTGACGTTTGCCTTGGTGCCCACGGGCATGAAGATCGGTGTCTCGATGTCGCCGTGCGGGGTGTGCAGCACGCCGGCACGCGCATGCGTCGTCGGGTCCTCGGCGATCAGGTCGAATTTAAAAAGGCTCTGGTCCATAAACTGGAACTCCTTGGTTGCGGTTCATACGCAAACCATTATACGGGCAACCCGCAAGAAGCACCGACTCGACAGAAACTGGTGCATTAAACGACTAGTCATTTAAGAACGTCCCCAACGACTACGGGATCATCTCCAACAGCCAAGGGAACGCCGATGCTTTGTCAACGACAGCGAAAACCCGCCAGAGCGAGCAAGATGCCTTCAGGCAAAATGGCGCCACAGGTTGAACATAAGTCAGACACTATGACCCAATCCAGGGGCACGGAAACGACAGGAGCCCCCGCTCGTGACCGCGGGTCGGGGCTGCGACAATGATGTTGAAGTGCCATAGGCGCAGCCGCGCCGCAACGAGGTTGGGAGGCTCCCATG
>DBEWII010000091.1:0-9356 GCA_048384935.1 Collinsella aerofaciens
CGACTTTATGGTCAAGGCGCGTGCCATGGGCATCGAGCCGCCGCTCGACCCCATCATGGGCATCATCTTCCTGCCCCTGCCGGTGATCCCGACGCTCCGCATCCGTCCCGAGGGCATGTTCGACGTCACCACCTTCACCTACGCCGACTAGTCATCGGGGACGTTCTTAAACGACTAGTCGTCGGGGACACTCTTTGGCGTGTCGCCTGACGCCGCGACCGTGAGACCTCTGGCACGCGTGAGCTATTTGCTAGGTCCATGTAACGTTTATGACTGCGGGGTCTTATTTGAGCTCCCTTTGGGTACGTTGGAATCGGATACACGTTCGATTCCAACAAGCCCGAAGGGAGCGTTTCTATGTTTAAACTGATTGCATCCGATATGGACGGCACGTTGCTTGACGAAAACGGCCAGGTGCCTCCCGAAACCTATGAACTGATCCTGGCGCTACGCGAGCATGGCGTGCATTTTGCCGCATCGTCAGGTCGTCGCTACGATCGCCTGTGCGAGTTCTTTGCGCCCGTTCGTGACAAGATGGACTTTGTCGCAGCTAACGGTGCCCAGGTCTACGCCGACGGAAAGATGGTGGACCGTGAGGTGTATTCGCACCTGGCGATTCGAAAGCTCGCCCAGGCCGTCGGGACGTTTCCCAATTTGCATCTTGCGCTCTTTGACCGAACCAAATCCTTCTTGCTCGATGACGAGTGCAAGTTCGTACGCGAGGTCGATAAGGACCTCCCCAATGCCGAGCGCATTTGGGAACTGCCCGATCCCAGCGTAAATATCATCAAGGCGAGTATCTTTTGCGATGACTGTGCCGTTATGGACAGTGCGTACGTGCTACAGCGAGAACTCGGTCAGCTCTTTACCTTTGCGCCTTCGGGTAACGCGTGGATCGATGCCATGCAGCCCGGCGTGTCGAAGGCCTCGGGCATCGCACAGCTCGCGGAGCATTATGGCATTGGGCGCGACGAGGTCATGGCGTTTGGCGACTCGATGAACGACTACGAGATCATTCGCTTTGTCGGCACGGGCTGTGCGATGGAAAACGCGCGCCCCGCGCTTAAGGCCGTTGCCGATCGCGTGGTGGGTCGTAACCGCGACCACGCCGTCCAGCAGGAGCTCCGCCGTGTGCTAGAGGGCCTCGCTTAATCCGACAGATGGGGACGTTCCCGTTCTGCCGGCAGTGGGGGACAGCTTTTCGCGAAGAGTGTCCCCAACGACTAGTCATTCAAGAACGTCCCCAGTGACTAGTCGTTTAAGAACGTCCCCAATGACTAGCCGATGACTAGGCGAGGGCGGTCATGATGGTGCGGGCGACGCCGTCGTGGTCGTTATCGTATTCGGTGATGGCGTCGGCGGCGTCGCGGTCCTCGGGCTCGGCGTTGATCATGGCCATGCCGTGGCCTGCTGCCCGCAGCATGGGGGTGTCGTTGATGTTGTCGCCGAACGCCCAGGCGTCGGTAAGGGGCTCGCCCAGGTGCTCGCATAGCCACGTGAGGGCCGTTCCCTTGGTGGCGCCCTCGCCCATAACCTCGATATTCATGGCGTACGAACGCGTGACCTCAATGCCTCCGAGCGTGTCGAGCTCCGCCGCGATGGCGTCGCGATCGGCTGGGTCGTGCCAGTACATGGCGATGCGTTCGAGCGTCTCGACCTCGTCGATCTTGCTGTCGATATCTATGTCGATCGGTGTTCGTGTGCGCTTGAGCGAAGCCGCGATGTGGGGGTCGCCGCCGCAGAATTCGTCCAGGCGCGTGTAGAGCGAGCGGGGGAGGAAGCACCGCCCGTCCGCGAAGATATCGAAGGTGACGTCATGGCCGGCGGCAATGCTATGGACGCGGTGGGCGATGGCGCGGTCGAGCGGTCGGCTCAAAATGCGCGTAGCACGTGAGGTATCGGTGGGCGTACCGTCGTCGAGCTGCCAAACGCTGGCACCATTGGCGCAGACCGCGTAGTGTACGGCGGGGTGGGCGAGGATGGGCTCAAAGACGCCCGACAGCGGGCGCCCCGTGCAAGGCACAAACTCAATACCGCGGCGCGCGAGCTCGTCGAGCATTGCCCAGGTGGCGTCGCTCATCTGCTTATCGCTCGTCAGCAGCGTTCCATCCATATCGGAAAACACAATCATTTGTTGCGATCCTTTCTACTGGCATAAAAAGCGTGGCCGAGGGCGGTGATGCCCTGGCCACGCTCGGGTTCTATAACGGTCCGCGTCCTAGCGATCGGCGAGCGGCTTGTACTCCAGCGGCTCGATAACCGGGCGATACGCGGGACGGATGATGCGGTGCGCGCAGAAGAGCTCTTCCATGCGGTGCGCCGACCAGCCGGCCATGCGGGCGACGGCGAACAGCGGCGTAAAGAGTGTCTCGGGCACGCCGAGCATCTTGTAGATAAAGCCCGTGTACAGGTCGATGTTGGCGCAGATGGGCTTGGTCATGCCGTGATCGCGCATCACCTGCGGGGCCAGACGCTCGATGCGCTCGATGAGCGCGAACTCCTCGCCCAGGTCCTTCTTGGCGGCAAGCGTGCGCGCGTAACGGCGGCACACCTCGGCGCGCGGGTCGCTCAGCGTGTAGACGGCGTGGCCCATACCGTAGATGAGGCCCGTGCCGTCGAAGGCCTGCTTGTCGAGGATCTTGCCCAGGTAGGCTGCGACCTCGTCCTCGTCCTCCCAATTGGAAACATGCGCACGGATGTCCTCGTGCATAGACACGACCTTGGCGTTGGCGCCGCCGTGGCGCGGGCCCTTGAGCGAGCCGATAGCCGCGGCGTAGGCGGAATACGGGTCGGTGGCCGAGGAGGACAGCACGCGGCAGGCAAACGTGGAATTGTTGCCGCCGCCGTGCTCGGCATGCAGCATGAGCATCACGTCGAGCAGCATGGCTTCGTCGCGGGTGAACGCCATGCCGCCGCGCAACACCTGCAGGATGGTCTCAGCGGTGGAGAGGCCGGGTGTGGGGTGCGGTACATGAACCTCGGAGCCGCGGCGCTTGGCGACCGAGGCCATATGCGCGAAGGCGGCGATGCGGGGGAGACGGCCGAGCATGGAGATGGCGACGTCGATTTCGTGCTCGGGTGTAATGGCGTCGGGCTCGGCGTCGAAGGCGTAGAGCAGCAGCACGGCGCGCTGAAGCACATTCATGATGCTCGACGACACCGTGGTCATGGGGAACTCGCGGACGTATTCGTCGCTCAGATGCCTAAAAGCACCCAGGCGTTCGCAAAAACCGTCGAGTTCCTCTTTGGTGGGCAGCGAACCCGTGATAAGCAGATAGGCGACTTCCTCGTAGCCGTAGCGATTCTCGGCCTGGGCATTGTTGACCAGATCCTCGATGCTGTAGCCGCGAAGCGTGAGCTTGCCCTGATCGGGCACGACCTTTCCGTCGACCTTGTTGTAGCCGTGCACATCCGAGATGCGAGTGAGGCCCGCGACCACGCCCGAGCCGTCGGCATTGCGCAGGCCGCGCTTGACATTGTGCTCAACAAATAGGCCCTCGTCATAAGGGTCAGTCGGCAGGCCATAGTAGAGATTTTCGCTTTCGGGCGAAATCTGGCGGCTCGCTTCGTAATCCAAGACCAGGCGGCTCAGGTGGTCGTCGAAGCGGTAATAGATTTTCTTGGCGTCGTAGGCCATGCGCGCTCCTCTCCGGGCCATGTGGTGACGTTGCGCCTGGGCGCACGTTGGTCCGTCTCCACGCGGCCTGTTCGCTACAGGCGGTACATAAAGTTAAAGACGTCCTCGCGCTGAATGGACACGTTGACGCCCGAAAGCTCGCCGGCCTCGGCCAGGGCCTTCTGCAGCTCGGCGAAGTCGAGCTTGGACTCGGCGGTGTCGGCCAGCATGGTCATGGTGAAGATGTCCTCGATAATGGACTGCGTAATGTCGCGGATGTCGACATTGGCTTCGCCCAGGACACGGGTGACGCCGGCGACGATGCCGGGGCGGTTCTTGCCAAGGACGGTGATGACGATACGGGAGGACGAGATCTCGGCCATGGGAAACCCTTTCGCGTGTTGGCGGCGCGCAACGGCGCTCCGCTACGGTACAGTGTTCATCATTGTACCTGTCTGGCGCAAAAAAGGCGCGCTCGCTGCGGCGTTACATGCCTGCAACATGAGCGTAAGGGGGAAGGCCGCACGGGGAAGAGCCGTCTGGCGCGTGTCCGGCTCGTGTTGGGTTGATTTCCGATCTCAGCCGAACACATTGAGCGGACAGGCCGTTCCCGCAGTCAGCCGAACGCCTCCGACGGCTGATTCCGAACTGGAAGCGGAGGGCATCCCCGCCCTTCGGTAGGGGATACCGCTCCGCGGCGCATGCCGCGGGCGGCGCCCCTATCGGACCACCGTGACCTCAGTTGGGATGGGCCCAGCACTGCCGCGTACTCGGTGAGCTAGAGCCAACTGTTCGTCTTCACGTCGCGTATGGCGATATTTCGGTCGTCCGGCTCGGTGATGCCGTAGCCGAACGCCTGGAGCGTCTCGATGGACTCCTGGATCCTCTGTTGGAACATGGGACCCGGATCGACCCTCGGCCCGAGGTGCCCGCGCCAAAGGCACGGCGTGGCGCGCAGCATGTTATGGATTTTGGAGATGGGCTCGATGTCGGCGTAGACGTTGAGCGTCGCCATGGCGTCCTTGTGGCCGAGGATCGATTGGAGCGCCTTGATATCGCCGCCTTGGCGGATCCACTGCGTTGCGAACGTGTGGCGAAGGCCGTGGAACGTGATCAGCTCGTCGTTGGTGCCCATGAGGCCGTTGGTCTCCGAGAACGTCTTGAACGCCCTGCGGATATAGCTTGTCGTCGCGAAGGTCGCGCCCGGCTCCGACAGGATGTAGCAGTCCCCGATCTCGACCGCCCCGGTAAGGCCGCGCAAGCGCAGCTTTCCGCAGTCGATCTCGTGGGTCTCCTTCAGGAAGGGGAGTAGGCCGACCGGGTCGATGGGGATACCCCTGGCGTCATGGGTCTTGGTGTCCTTGATGAACGAACCCATTCCCTTCGCGTACGCCACCGAGTGTCTGATCGAGATCAGGCCCGTCTCGAAATCCACATCGCACCACCGAAGGCCGCAGACCTCGCCGATTCGCATCCCCGTGTGCAGGGCGAGTACGACCGCCCTCTAATCCTCGGCGGACCAATCGAGTCCGAACTCCTTTCGGGCATCCTCTTCGCTCATGACTTCGAGAAGGTCTCCGGGTTGGCAACGAAGGGCGAGGCATAGCTGCTCGAGTGTGTTGAAGCGAATGCCGCGAATATGCCCTTTTTTAAGACGGGACAGGTTCACGGGCGTGGTTCCAATCCTTTCGGCAAGTTCGTTCGAGGAAATCTTTCGCTCGGCCATGATCTTGTCGAGGCGAACAATTACGGGCATGGCGTTTCCTTACGCAATCTCGTCGGAGTCGAGGTACAGCTCTCGGGCGTACAAGAAGAGCTGGGAAAGCATGAACAGGACGATGCCGAGAACCAGAGAGGTCCAATCGAATGATGAAGCGATCTCTTGGGCGCCGACGGCCCCCTCGCCGCCAAACATCGAAACGGAGGTTTTGAGTGAGCCGGCGTAGAGGCTGGTGGCAGCTTGAACAACGAAGAGAATGCCGAGCACCTTCAAGCATGTCGCAGACCCTTTCTTGAAGGGGTCTCCGCTCTTGATCGTCCACACGAGAACGGCGCTGAGGATGGTCGTAGCGATACCGATGACGGCAGGGACCAATGTCGAGATCGCAAGGGCTGGATACGCGGGGGAGTCTGCAATTACAGGGTTGTCGAGCACTTCGATTGCTGGCTTTAAGGAGAACGCCACTTGTGCGATGGCGGTGGCGCAAAGGGTCGCAGAGGCTATCGCACATGCGATGCGGAAGGAATGAAGCCGGGGAGTGCGATTGTCGGAACTCATAATAACCTCCGAAGAATTTAAAAAACTCAGGTTACTTTTTAACAGTTTATGTTAAATTGACTTTGCCGGCAAGTAATAAGGGCCGAGCATTTTGTTCGGCCCCTCTGTTCCGACTGGATGAGGTTAAGGTTGGCGATGAATATGCTCAAAATCTCGAAGGCGATCTTTAGGTCGCTTCTCTCCTCCAGGTCGCTCTGTGTTGTCGTTGTTGCGTTGATGGTTCTTTGTGCTCTGCCCGTCTTCAGGAGCGCGGCTGGCATCGACGGACGGGTCGAATACCTCGAGTCGGGAATAACCCGTGTTGAGCAGGAATTGTCAGCATCCTATGCGGATGCGCTTGTGAATGCGGGGGAGGACGGTGTCTATACCTCTTCATCAAGCATGCCCGCGCTTCTGTACCCTCTTGCCGCGGGACGTCTTATCTTGGCACCGCTCTCTCCCCTACTTCCGTTTCTGCAGATATCGGATGGAGAGTACACCTATTATGACGGATCGAAGGAGTACTTGCTATGGGTCGCAACGGCCGTTGCCGTCTCGTTCCTTGCCGCGCGTCTTAACAAACGTGAAAAGCTCATCATCCAGGCACCGATGGGCGAGCTGGGTAGACTTGTTGCATCGAGCGTATGGGCGAGTGTTTTTGCAATGCTTGCCGTCCTCGCCATCAATCTTCCAGGGATAATCGCCGCGCTTGTGAAGAATGGCCCGGGCTCGCCGTTCTATCCGATAGGCTACATTCAATATGCGACTCCGGTTATCAAACCGGCTTAGCTGGTGTTCGCGCAGACGGCCATCTTGCAATTCTTGGTGGCAGCGTTCATCTCGCTTGTCGTTCACCTTGCCGTGAAGATTGCCAATAACCCTACGCTTGGAATCGTGTTCGTATGTGCCCTGATGGGGGTGACGATGGTTCCCGGGTATTACGGAAGATCCATCGCTTTACGTGAGTTCGCCCTGTTGAATCCCCTTACGTATGCGAACACTGAGTTGACCGTCGGCGCCTATAGCCCGTACCCGACAACGCAGATAGTGAATCTGCCTGGACTTTGCTTCGAGCGTGGCGCGATTGCCCTCGTATGCGCAATCGGGATCGAGGTGCTGGCAATTAGCCTGCTTTGCGTTGCTGGAAAGAGCGGCTGCACGTGCCCGATATCCCCGATTTGTCTTGAGAGAGGTTCCTTCACTGCATCGAGAACGGCAACTCGTTCGAGCGCTTGTGCCTCCGCCGTTGCATACGTAAGAACGATGGGGAAACTGCTCCTGCGTTCTCCTACCCTCGCCGTATGCGCGATTGCAATGTCGACGACGATGCTGGCCCCGGCTCTGGTCGAGATGTTTCCTGACGCTGATAACGTTTCCGCTGTTCGGTATAGGGATGGGGAGCTCCGTTCAATAGATCGGTATCTAGAGCAGAACGCTGCGAATATGGACGTCGAGGGCAAAGCGGCCCTGGAAGACATGCGGGATGCTCTTTCGGGTTTCGTGTACGCGCCTATGCCTGCGGGGGGGGGGGGGGGTTTCGAAGCCTTGCGACGTACGAGCGCGCTCGAGGTGAGCTGGGCGCGGCAGATGCGACTCTCCTGCAATCGATCGGAATCGAGCCGGAGACTCCTTCTCGTGCGGAGGCGCGCGCCCTTCTGCTTGAGTCGATCGCGAGCTTGCCGGACCCCAAGGTTTACGAGTTAAGTACGAAGATGCCCCCATTAATCCTCCTTTCGTATCTCCAGGCAGCGCTTCCCTCCTTGTTTTTGCTGTTGCCCGTGGTTGTCACATCGCTCGCGTGTACCCACCTGCAGTGTCGTTCCCTTCTGGTTCTCCAGATCCCCGCAACAGCGCATGTGCGTTTTCTGACGGCTGTTGCGCTGGCTCTCCTGCTTGGCTTGGTGCTGCTTTTGGTGTCGATGGTTCCCGCTGTCGTTGTGTCCGTGATTAAGAACGGTGCGGGTGGATCGGAGTATCCCGTCGCTCTCATTCGGGCGGGAGCTTCGACAACGTCCATGGTGGGGGAGGCGGTGTTGTGCAGTATTCCGTTGCTGGTCATGGCATACGGCGTGATTTCCGTCGTCGCTGCGTTGACAGCAGCGATTAGCCGCAACCCCGTTGTCACCGGAATGGTTTGCGCGGTTCTCTTGGTGTTGGGTTCGTTGAGCGCTCATGTTGAAAGCGTGGGCATGGGCGTCGCGCTGCTGGCTCCATTCGCCTCGTTTGATCCCGCTTCCCAGGTGGGGACGATTGGGTTCCTTGGGCGAGGGACGAACGCGATGCCTTTTGGAGAGGTCGTCGGCGCATCGGGCGCTCTGCTGGTGGTCTTGGGCGCCGTATCTCCGTTGATGGTGCGCCTGAGTGTTCCAAAGATCGAAAGGGGATGATCTCGATGATTGACCTTCAAACGCTGACGATCTCTTATGGAAAGAAGGTGCTCGTAGATTCGGTGAACGCTGAGTTTGCCCCGGGTACGGTCTACGGTCTCGTCGCTCCGAACGGGCATGGAAAGACGACGTTGCTGCGTGCGATGGCAGGTTTGCCGGGTCCTCGCGTGGACGGGAGCATCGTTCTGGATGAGGTGCAGGGTACGGGTGCGAGAGAGGTCCGTTCTATGATCTTCTATGCACCTGGTGAGGGGACGCTGCTGTATCCCGGATTGCGTGCGGAAGATCACCTCAAGATGGTTTGCGATATGTGGCCGCATGCTCGCGATATCGAAGAGATAGTGGAACAAACGCAGATAGGCGAGTTCGCGAAGATGAGGATCCGCACTCTGAGCCAGGGCATGAAGCAGCAGCTTACCCTGGCGATTGCGTATGCGACGGGCGCGCGGTACCTTCTATTAGATGAGCCCATGAACGCGCTCGACCCCAGCAGGGTGGACTTGCATTCCGAGATTCTCAGGAAGCTGGCCGATTCTGGTACGTGCATCATCATGTCATCCCACATCTTGGATTCGGTCGATAGGCTGTGCGATGAGATTCTGTTTTTGAAGGATGGGAGGCTCATTAGAAGCATTCCGCAAGATGATGCTGCGCCGAAGTCTCCTGGATCCCATTTCGCAAAGCCTGCCGGACGCGCCGAGGGTGCGCTAAGCACGTATCGGCGACTCTACGAAAAGGGCGGGTAGAAATGCAAGTTAAAAATCTATGTGGCCAATGTGATACCGTTGAACCCGCGTATCGATACCGTTCAGCCATTCGCCTCGCCCCCATCTTACGCATCTTCATCCGGTCTGTCATTATCAATCTAACGATGCTTTGAGGAATGTAGGTGCTTCCAAATGTACTGTCGACTTCTTCTCAAACTAATCCTAAGAGACAAGGCCGTATGGATTTGTACGCTCGTTCTTGCCGCAGCCTTCTCCGTCCCCATTGCGTTCAATTCACCCATCTACGGGCCCTTCTTTATGAAGCAGGGCATGCAGGGCTTTGTCGACGCATTCAATACGCGCGCACCCCAAGCCAACGGCATAGACCT
>DBEWII010000092.1:0-13253 GCA_048384935.1 Collinsella aerofaciens
TCTGCCCGGATGCGACACAGCTGGTGTGTCCATCCTCGCAGTATCCGGTTCTCAAGGTGCACGCCTGCGCTGGTTCCCGGTCCGACCGGGCCGCGCGGCAAGGAGATATATTGCCAGACCGGAGGGGCGCCGGGGGCGGGACTCTGGGCGTACACATTTCCTACACAATTTGGGATCCGACTAACGTTTGCCAGCCGTTACCTACCGCTCACCGAGCATCTCTTTATATAAGGCAGTCTCATGGTTAAAGCGGATACGTCCCCCTAGCTAAAGCACAGCCAGCATCGAGCAACTCATCACGCTCTTCCACCGAGAACCCCTCGGCGTAGACGCGCACCACTGGTTCGGTCCCGCTAGGACGGACCAGCAGCCACGTGTCATCCTCGAATGCCAAACGCAAGCCATCCATATGACTAACGTTTTGCGGCACCTTGCCACAAATCGACTTGGGGTTTACGCCCGGCAGCAGGGTTCGTAACGTTTCGGCATCTTCGGCCTCAAGGCGCAAATCCCGTCGACCGTAACTCGTCTTACCAAAACTGTCCTCGAGTTGGTCGACCAGAACGCCCAAAGGCGCGTCCGTCTTTGCCATAAGCTCACACAGAATTAGACAGGCGAGGATTCCATCGCGCTCGGGCATATGCGCGGCGATGCCGATACCACCGGCTTCTTCGCCGCCTATGAGGACGCCGCCCTTTTTCATCTCCGCCGCTATATATTTGAAACCGACTGGTTTGACGGTCACGCGGCAGCCAAGCGCCTCGGCAATGCGACGCACGAGCGTCGAGCATGAAAGATTGACGACGACGCGCCCCTCCAAATTACGAAATTGAACCAAGTCGCCCAAAACGAGCGCCATGATCTGATGCGGATGTATATATCTGCCGCGCTCGTCAACCGCACCGATACGGTCGGCGTCGCCGTCGGTCACCAGACCAGCGCAAGCTCCGTCATCGATAACCGTGCGCTCGCAAGCGTCCACCCAAGGCTCAACGGGGTCGGGGCAGATATCTTCTTGGTCAGACGCCTGCCCGGCGTGAATCTCGTGCACCTCAACGCCAAGCTCGCGCAGCAAGTCGGCTAGATAACCCTGGGCTGCGCCGCCCATGGGATCGACAACCACGCGCAGGTGCGCGCCGCGGATGGCTTCGGCATCGACAAACGATGCCACCGCCTGCATATAGTCAGGAATGATATCCGCGGTGCGATATTGCCCCTCGATCCCCATTGGCTCGGGAGCCATGGTCTCTTCGAGCTCTTCGATGACATCCTGGTTGGCGGTCGAGCCGTCACCCATGCGAATCTTGAGGCACAGATAGCCCTGCGGATGATGGGACCCCGTCACCATGAGCGCGCCGCACGCTTCACCGTCATAAGCCGCCGCCCACGTAAGGGCAGGGGTCGGGACAGGTCGCGAAGCGAGCACGGCGTCTAGCCCGTGCGCTGCTAGCACGCCCGCCGCAAGCTCAGCGAACTCGCGCGCCAGGGGCCGGGTGTCGAACCCTATATATACCGTTTTGCCCGGATTGGTCTTTTGCCACAACTCGCCGACGGCATCGGCGATACGGGCAACGTTATCGGCAGTGAAGTCCTCATCGACGCGAGCGCGCCAACCGTCAGTTCCAAAATGAATTATCGCGCACACGCGCAGACACCTCACAGTGTTTGGATCATGGTACGCATGGGGTATACCCGCAACATGCACTCGGCAACCTGCCGGCACCAGCATTCACCATTTGGGCAAATGCTGCCGAGGACATGCAAGCAATAAAAAAACCGCCCCGTATGGAGCGGTTTGCCCTTTATATATCGAGCGCCTCGGCCATCGCGGCCGTAGTGATTGCCGTGGTTCCACAGCAACTGCCCACCATTGCGGCACCGGCATGTCTCCATTCGATGCATGCGCGCGCGAAAGCTTCGGGGTTCTCGTGCCATACGGGGCCATCCTGAGTCTGGACCGGATCGCCTACGTTGGGACGCACCGTGACGGGAGTAGTCGCCGATGCAACCATCCTGGGCACCGCCGCGTTCGCGGCCGCAAACGAACAGCAATTAACACCAACCGAATTTGCGCCGTGTTTTTCGGCGTACAAAACGGCTGCCTCGATGTTGAGGCCATCGCCCAACAGGTCACCTTTATCGTCAACGACAAAACTCACCAGAACAGGCATGCCATCGGCGGCATCTCGGGCGCCGGCAAGCATGGGCTGCAAATTACGGATAGACGTCACCGTCTCGATCAGCAGACCGTCAACGCCGGCGTTGAGCAAGGTGTGCGCCTGTTCGCGCGCAATGCCTCGGATTTCACGATACTCGGCAGAGTCCTCGGCAAACCACTCAATACCGATCGGGCCCATCGAGCCTAGCAGCAGCTGAGGGTGCGCCTGGCGGGCATCGTCGACGGCCCCGCGATTGACCTCCGCCACGGACGGCGCAATCTGGTCGTGCTTGAGGGCATAGCTCGATGCCTGAAAGGTGTTGGTAATGAGCACCTGCGCGCCGGCGGCGACATACAAGCGATGGATACGAGAAACGGTCTGCGGCTCTGCCAGATTCCAAAACGCCGGTGGAATGTCGGCGGCATCGTACTCACTCAACAGAACACTGCCCATGGGGCCCTGCGCCAACAAGGTCTCGCTCGACAAGCGGCGCGTAAGTTCCTCGGCACCAAAGCGGTTGTAATAACTCGTATCCATATATATCCCGCTATTCCTCGACGCTGATTCCCTGCTTTTCGAGATAGGCGAGCCAGCGGCTCATCGTGTCCTCGGATAGCGCATGCTCCATCATGCAGGCCTCGGAATCGGCTCGCTCAAATTCGACACCGAGCTCCTGAACCAAAAACGTGCGGATGAGGCGATGACGGTACCAGATAGCCGTGCCAACCTCGCGGCCGCGATCGGTCAGGATTACCTTGCCGTAGTGCGATTGCTCGACAAGCTCGGATGCCTTGAGCGCCGAAACCGCTTTATTGACCGATGCCTTGGAGACGCCAAGGCGCTGCGCGATGTCGACCGATCGCACGCCGTTGGTTTCCCCCTCTTCGCTTTCAATGCGAACCATGCACTCCAAGTAGTCTTCGTTCGCCACCGTCAGATGTAGTTCGCGCGAGCTATTTGTCGTATCCATGATCTTCCGTCCCTTCTGCATTCAATGGCTGATTCTACCCCATCCAAGCGTCGTGGTATGCCGTGGCATACCGTGCTAGAGTTCTTGTTGCACACGACGACCAAGATTGGAGCGGTCTTTATGGAAAACACCACCACGAGCCCCGATGTCCTCGAGCGCTTTTTGCGCTACGTCCAGATCAACACGCAGTCCGAGGATGCAAACTGCGACCAGGTACCCTCGAGCGCCGTTCAGTTTGACCTTGCCAACGTGCTGGCTGAAGAGCTGCGCGAGCTTGGTGCGGAAGATGCCTACGTGACCGAGCACGCCTATGTCTGCGCGCATATCCCCGCAAGTGCGGGCGCTGAGGACAAGCCCGCCCTGGGCCTGATCGCCCATCTCGACACCACCGAAGTTGCACCGGGCGCCGGCGTGAAGCCGCATATCGTACACTACGAAGGCGGCGACCTGGTCTGCGGCACGGTTGACGGTAAGCCCGTTGCCATGGGTACCGCCAAGCTTCCCGCCCTGACTGACCTCGCGGGTGAGGACCTGGTCTGCAGCGATGGCACCACGCTGCTGGGCGCGGACGACAAGGCAGGCGTCGCCGAGATCATGTCGCTTGTCGCGCGTATCGCTCAGGACCCTTCTCTGCCCCATCCCACACTCGGCATTTGCTTCTGCCCTGACGAGGAGATCGGCCACGGAGCCGAGCTGTTGGATATCGATGCCTTTGGCTGCAAGTACGCCTACACGGTCGACGGCGGCCCCATCGGCGAGCTGGAGTGGGAGTGCTTTAACGCCGCCGAGGCAACCGTCCGCTTTGAGGGCCAGTCCATCCACCCGGGCGACGCCAAGGGCCGTATGGTCAACGCAGGCAATCTGTTCTGCGACTTCAACGCGTTGCTCCCCTACGCGCAGCGCCCGGAGTATACGGAAGGCTACGAGGGCTTTTATCACCTTGAGGGTGTATCTGCGACCGTCGATCACGCCACAGCGCGCTATATCGTCCGCGACCATGACGCCGCCAAGTTCCAGCAGAAACTCGACCTTATTGATGCCGCCGCCTCGATGCTCAACCAGCGTCTGGGTGAGGAGCGCGTGACGGTCGAGATTAAGCAGCAGTATCGAAATATGGCCGAGATCGTTCGCGACTATCCCGAGCTTATTGATGTTGCCAAGGAAGCCTACCTTGCCTGCGGCGTTGAGCCCCAAGTGCTGCCGATTCGTGGCGGCACCGACGGCGCGCAGCTGTCGTTCCGTGGTCTGCCCTGCCCCAACCTTTCCACCGGCGGCTATTGCTACCACGGCGTCAACGAGTTCGTCCCGGTCAGTTCGCTCGTCAAGATGACCGACGTGCTCCAGGAGCTCGTCGCCCGCTTTGCATAGGGAACTCGAACAATCCAGGTAAGCAAAACCGCCCCGTCCTCAAAACCGAGAACGGGGCGGTTTTTGGTGCAAGGGGAGTAGTCAGCACCGCAGGTTGAGCCAACGTCAGCGAGCGACGTCCAAGGCGAACAAGTTGGCATGAAAAAGGCAGGGCATTGACCTTCTGGTCATGCCCTGCCTTTTGAATGACAAATTGGCGCCTTGGGCGGCGCGCAGCGTCGAGCCGTTACGGCGTTTGGTAAAACGCCGTAACTTAGTAGTTAGCTTCGTAGCCGTTGCCGTCGCCGGTGGGCTCTTCGTAGTAGTCCGAATCGCTCGAATCGCCTGAGTCATCGGAATCGTCAGAGCTGACCGATGAAGTTGCGGTACCGTTTGCGTAGTCGTCAGACGTGTTGTTGTTCAGGTCGCCGATCGTAGAACTGGAACCGTCGGAAAGACCCATGGTGTTGGGACCCTTGGGATCCTTGCCGGCATCGACGCGCTCCATCATTTCCTTGAGCTCGTCCTCGTAGACAAAGACGTAGCTCACACCGTCGATCATGGTGCTGTCGTCGGCGTACGAGGGCAGGTTGGCCGAGTAGATACCGTCGACATCCATACCGCGCATGGCGTTGACCGTAGCCACGATATCTTGAACGCTCATATCGGTTACGAGCATATCGGACAGCGAATTAACCAGGCCAAAAATCTTCGTGGCATCGAAGTTATTGAGAATCTGGTTGGCAAGGGCGCCAAGCACCTGACGCTGGTGGCGCATGCGCGTGTAATCGCCGTCGGCATAGGTGTAGCGGCAGCGGGCATAGGTAAGGGCGGTGGCACCGTCCATATGCTGCTGGCCAGCGGTAATCTTAATATCCAGGTGCTCGGGGTCGTCAACATCATCGGTTGCGTTAATGTCGATACCGCCAACCGAATCAATCAGCGCCTGCATACCGTCGAAGCTGACCTCGGCATAGTGGGAAATCTGAACACCGCACAGCTCGTTGACCGCCTCGACCATGGCCTCGGCGCCGCCAACGGTATGGCAGGCGTTGATCTTCATGGTCTCGCCCTTGTACTCGACCTTGGTGTCGCGCGGAACGGAAATGAGCGTCGCCTGCTTTTGCGTGGGGTCGATGCGTGCCAGGATAATCGAGTCGGCACGATACGTATCCTCGCCCGGACGGCCGTCGGTGCCAAGAAGCAGCACGTAGAACGGATCCTTTGCCTCATCGGTGTCAACCAGAACCCGACGCAGATTATCGGTAATGACATTAGAATCGCCGAGCTTGCCCATAATGGTGGCAAACCACAGGCCGGCAGCGGTAGTGGCACTCAGCAGCACACCAAGCACGACAATGAGCGCGACGTGACGAATCGTGTGGCTACGACGACGTTGACGAGCGCGCTCGGAATAGCGAGCCACGTTATCGCGACTATAGATCTTGGCCTGCGCACCAGTTGAGGGTCTTCGGGCGGTGGTATCCGCGAGGGGCTTTTTATTAAACATAGGCAACCTGTATTAGTAGATGACGGGATCGGGGACGGAAGCATGCTCGACATGCGCGCCGAGCGCCTGCAGCTTTTCGACAAACTGCTCGTAGCCGCGCTTGATGTGATGGATGGCCGAAACCTCGGTCGTCCCGTCGGCGATCAAGCCCGCTACGACGAGGGCCGCTCCGCCACGCAGATCGGGCGAGGTAACCTGTGCACCCGAGAAGCCCTTAACGCCATGAATCATGGCATGATGGCTCTCGATACGAATGTCGGCACCCATGCGCACCAGCTCAGAGGCAAACATAAAGCGATTCTCGAAGATGTTCTCGGTAATAACGGAACTGCCGTCGGCAAGGGCGGAGAGTACCATAATCTGTGCCTGCATGTCCGTCGGGAAGCCGGGGAACGGAAGCGTCTGGATGTCGACCGGCTTGATACGCTCGGCACGGTTCACATGGACGCCATCCTCGACGCGCTCGCAGTCGATACCCATGAGCTCCATCTTCTTGAGCACCATGCCCAAGTGAATGGGGCAAAAGCCCGTGACATCGATACCGCGATCGTCGGCCATCAACGCACCGGCAACGATAAAGGTACCGGCCTCGATTCGGTCGCCCACTACGCGATGGGTAACAGGATGCAACTCTTCCACGCCCTCGATGGTCACGACAGGCGTGCCGGCGCCGACAATCTTAGCGCCCATCTCGTTGAGCATGTTGGCGAGATCGACGATCTCGGGCTCGCGGGCGGCATTGTCGATAACCGTGGTGCCCTGCGCGCGCACGGATGCCATGATGAGGTTCTCGGTCGCACCGACGCTGGCGAACTCGAGCGTGACGGTGGTACCGCGCAGACCTTGGGGCGCATTAGCGTTGATGTAACCGTGGGCGGTATCGAACTCAACGCCCAGGGCCTCAAGACCAAGAATGTGCATATCGATCTTGCGAGCACCCAGGTTGCAGCCGCCCGGCATGGCAATCTTGGCGCGATGGAAGCGGCCCAGCAGGGGTCCCATGACGGCGGTGGAAGCACGCATCTTGGCAACGAGCTCGTAGGGGGCCTCCCAAGAATCGACCTGAGAGGTATCAATCTCGAGCGTGTGCTCGTCGAGAACATCGATCGTAGCGCCCATGCCCTTGAGCACCTTGCCCATCACATGGACATCGGAAATATCGGGCACGTTCTGCAGCGTCGTCTTGCCCGGCGCCAGAAGCGTTGCCGCCATGAGTTTGAGCGCGGAGTTCTTGGCGCCCGAGACGGGCACGGAGCCTCCGATGGCGTGGCCACCCTCAACGCGGATAATATCCAAGGTCTACCCTTTCAAAAAGCATGCCCGGGATGGCTGGGCCATCCCGGGCATGATGTGTTCGCAAATGGTCGAACGCTAAATCGTTTGACTATTGGGCAAGCTTGAGCTTACACCATGCGATTTCATTATAGAGGTAGGCGCGGCGTGCATCATCCTCCGACAAATTACCCAGCTTCTCTTCAAAACCTTGAATATCAGCTTTAAGCTTGTCGGCATCGACGGTCGCCAAATCGCAAGCGCGCTCGGCGAGAACGGTCACGACATCGTCCGCAACCTGGGCATAGCCGCCGGCCACGGCAAACGTGTGGTCGACAGTGCCCATGGCCTTATCGGAAACGCGAACGTAACCGCGGTCGATCGTGCAGATCTCGCTGGAGTGAGCAGGCAGAACGCCAAACTCGCCATCCGTGGACGGAATCGACACAAACGCAGCGTCGCCCTCATAGGCGCAGCTCACGGGGCACACGATGCGGATACGCATAACCTACTTCTCCCCCATCTTGCGGGCGCGCTCGCGCACGTCCTCAATCGTGGAAGCATAGCGGAAAGCCTGCTCGGGCAGGTCATCGGCCTTGCCGTCGACAATCTCGGCGAAAGAGCGGACGGTATCCTCGACGCGGACGTAGACACCGGGGTTGCCGGTGAACTTCTCGGCGACGTGGAAGGACTGCGAGAGGAACTGCTGAATCTTACGGGCACGGTTGACCGTAAGGCGCTGCTCCTCGGACAGCTCGTCCATACCCAGAATGGCGATGATGTCCTGAAGGTCGGAGTACTCCTGCAGGAGCTCCTGGACCTTGACGGCGACACGGTAGTGTTCCTCGCCAACGATCGAGGGATCGAGAGCGTCGGAGGAAGACGCAAGCGGGTCGATAGCCGGGAACAGGCCGAGCGACGAAATGCTACGCGAAAGAACCGTGGTGGCATCGAGGTGCGTAAACGTCGTGGCAGGCGCCGGGTCGGTCAGGTCGTCTGCGGGGACGTAGACAGCCTGGACGGAGGTAATGGAGCCCGTCTTGGTCGAGGTAATGCGCTCCTGAAGGTCGCCCATCTCGGTTGCCAGCGTGGGCTGGTAACCAACGGCGGACGGCATACGGCCCAGCAGTGCGGAAACCTCGGAACCTGCCTGGGAGAAGCGGAAGATGTTGTCGATGAACAGCAGAACGTCCTGGCCGCGATCGCGGAAGTACTCAGCGGTGGTAAGGCCGGCCAGACCGATGCGCAGACGCGCTCCGGGCGGCTCGTTCATCTGACCATAGACCAAGCAGGTCTTGTCGATAACGCCAGACTCGCTCATCTCGAGGAACAGGTCGGTGCCCTCGCGGGTACGCTCGCCGACGCCGGTGAACACCGAGGTGCCGCCGTGCTCCTGGGCGAGGTTGTTGATGAGCTCCTGGATCAGAACGGTCTTGCCGACGCCGGCGCCGCCGAACAGACCTGTCTTGCCGCCGCGGATGTAGGGCTCGAGCAGGTCGACGGCCTTGATGCCGGTCTCGAAGATCTCGGTCTTGGTGGTGAGCTCGTCGAAACGGGGCGCTGCATGGTGGATGGGGTAGAACTCCTCCACCTCGGGCATGGGCTTGCCGTCGACGGGCTTGCCCATGACGTTCCAAATGCGGCCGAGCGTCTTGGGACCAACGGGCATCTTCATGGGCTCACCGGTATCGGTGGCGATGAGGCCGCGCTGCAGGCCGTCGGTCGAGGACATGGCGACCGTGCGGACGACGCCGCCCGGAAGCTGGCTCTCGACCTCGAGGATCGTGCTCAGATGACCGATCGGGGTCTCGGCCTCGACCGTGAGCGCGTTGTAGATCGGGGGCACCGCGCCGTCAAACTTGACGTCGACGACAGGGCCGATGATTCGCACGATGCGACCATCACCGGCAGTCGTCTTCTTGGTGGCTTCCTCGACCGCAAGCTTTACGGTGTTATTAGCCATTACTGTTCCTCCAATGCTGAGGCTCCGCCGACGATCTCGTTAATCTCGGTCGTGATCGAAGCCTGGCGCACGCGACTATACGTGCGGGTAAGGGTCGAGATGATCGCGGTGGCGTTTTCCGTCGCGGAGTGCATGGCCTTGCGGCGTGCACCCTGCTCGGCAGCCGCCGAATCGATCAGGGCCTGGTAGATGACCGTCAGGATATAAGACGGCACAAGCTTGCCGAGAACATGCTCGGGAGAGGGCACGAACTCGAACGTGGACGAGATGCGCTTAGGGGCGTCGGTCTCGTTCTTACGCGGACCGTGGGCCATAGCGATCATCTCGGGGTCGAGCGGCAACAGATGCTCGACGCGAAGCTCCTGATCCACGCGGTTCTTGGCGTGGTGGTAGACAAGCTCGACACGGTCAAGCTCACCGGCACGATACGCATCGCAGATATGAGAGGAGATCATGCGGGCCTGATTGAAATCGGGCTCAGAGGAGTTGCCCTCAAAGTGCATGACGACGTTTGCGCGGTCACGGAAATACGTGGCCGGCTTACGCCCGCACGCGATGATCTCGCACTCGATGCCGTCGTTCGCCCAAGAAGCGGCGAGCTTTTCGGCCGTGCGCTCCACCGTCGTATTGAAACCGCCGGCAAGGCCGCGGTCCGAGGCAATAACGACAATCAGGCCATGCTTGACGCTCTCATGCTTCTGCAGCATGGGATCGGTGCCCGAACAGGAGGCGTCGCCGGCGACCGTCAACATGACGTCGGTCAGCGCCTCCTTATAGGGCTCGGCCTGCTTGGAGCGATCGAGGGCACGACGGATCTTGGCCGTAGAGACCATCTCCATCGTGCGCGTGATCTGCTTGGTCGTGGTAACCGAGGAGATTCGCTTCTTAATGTCGCGAAGGTTGGCCATGGGGCTTAGTTCTCCTCTGATCCAGAAACATCCGAATGGTGCTTGGCCATGAACTGCTGCTTGAAGTCGCCGATGACGCGCAAGAGCTCAGCCTTGGTGTCATCATCGATCTTCTTGGCGCGAACCTTGTCGAGCAGCGAGCCAAAGCCATTGTCCATGTACTCGATGAGCTCGGCACGGAAAGGCAGCACGTCGGCGATCTCCAGGTCATCCAGGAAGCCCTCGTTGCCAGCGAACAGCGTAACGATCTGCTCGCCAACCTCAAACGGCTTGTAACGCGGCTGCTTAAGGAGCTCGGTCATGCGGGCACCATGGGTCAGCTGCTTCTGAGTAGCCTCGTCGAGGTCGGAGCCAAACTGGGTAAAGCCGGCGAGCTCCTGGTACGAAGCGAGGTCCAGACGGAGGTTGCCGGCGACCTGCTTCATAGCCTTGGTCTGCGCGTCGCCACCGACGCGGGACACGGAGATGCCCACGTCAACTGCCGGGCGCTGGCCCTGGAAGAAGAGCTCGGACTGCAGGTAGATCTGACCGTCGGTAATGGAAATGACGTTGGTCGGAATGTAGGCCGAGACGTCGCCGTCCTGGGTCTCGATGATCGGCAGAGCCGTCATGGAGCCGTAGCCGTTCTTCTTGGACATCTTGACGGCACGCTCGAGCAGACGAGAGTGCAGGTAGAAGATGTCGCCAGGATAGGCCTCGCGTCCGGGCGGACGATGCAGCGTCAGCGACATCTGACGGTAGGCCACAGCCTGCTTGGACAGGTCATCGTAGATGACGAGCACGTGGCCGCCGGGGTTGGTCTCGCTGGCAGGCTTACCGTCCTCGCCGTTGTACATGAAGAACTCGCCGATAGCGGCACCGGCCATAGGCGCGATGTACTGCATAGGGGCGGAATCGGCAGCGGTTGCCGAAACGATGATGGTGTAGTCGAGCGCACCGTGCTGGGCGAGGGTCTCACGGATGTTGGCAACCGTGGAAGCCTTCTGGCCGATGGCGACATAGATGCAGACCATGCCCTTGCCACGCTGGTTGAGGATAGCGTCGATGGCAATGGCGGTCTTACCGGTCTTACGGTCGCCGATGATGAGCTCACGCTGACCACGGCCGATAGGCACCATGGAGTCGATGGCCAACAGACCGGTCTGAACCGGCTCGCACACCGGGGTACGGTCGATGACGCCGGGGGCCTTAAACTCGATAGGACGACGGTGCGTGGCGACAATGTCACCCAAACCGTCGATAGGCTGGCCGAGCGGATTGACGACGCGGCCGAGCATGGCACGGCTCACGGGGATATCCATAATGCGGCCAGTGGTGCGGCACTCGTCGCCTTCCTTGATGGAGTCGACGGCACCAAACAGAACGGCGCCGACCTCGTCACGGTCAAGGTTCTGGGCAAGGCCGAAGACGGTCTCACCGGTATCGGAGCTCTTGAACTCCAGAAGCTCGCCTGCCATGGCGCTCTTGAGGCCGGTGACGCGCGCGATGCCGTCGCCCACCTCGTCGACCGTTGAAACCTCATGCGTATCGACCGTCGCGGAGAGGTTCGTGAGCTGCTCCTGCAGTTTCTTGGCGATATCCTGGGCATTGAGGGTTTCGGACATTAGGCTTCACCTCCGTACGAATTAGCAGAGTTTGCGAGGGTCTCCTGCGCGATGCGCAGCTGCGTCTTGACGGAAATGTCACGACGCTCGCCGCGAGCCTCGAGCACCAGGCCGCCCACGATAGACGGGTCGACCTGCTCGATAAGGAATACCTTGCGGCCGAAGTCCTGCTCGCATTTCTTAGTGATGGTTTGACGCAGCTCGTCGTCGAGCGGGATCGCCGTGGTGACGGTCACGCCCACTACATCCTCGTCTTCCTCGGCAACATACTTAAAGGCAGCTGCCACCTTGGGAAGAAGGTCGAGCTGGTCGCGCTTGGACATGGTGTCGAGCACGGCGATGATCTCGGGGCTGGCGGAAGCCAGGCGCTCGATCATCTCGAGGTCCTCGAACACATGGTTCTCGGCCTTGGCGGCTTCCATGAGGGAGCGCGCGTAGGTCTCGAGCACCTTGTCCTGATAGCGGCTAGTCGGCATTCAGGCTACCTGCTTCCTGGATGTAGCGCTCGATGAGCTTCTTCTGCCCGGCCTCGTCCTCGAGTGCCTCGCCCACGATCTTGGTGGCGACGGCAACGGACAGGTCGGCGATGGAGCTCGCGGCACCGGCGTAGATGGACTTGCGCTCGTCCTCGACGGTCGTATGGGCCTTGGCGATGATCTCCTCGGCCTCCTTGTGAGCAGCCTCGATGATACGGGCGCGCTCGGACTCGGCGTCCTTACGGGCCTCGAGAACGATGTCGGCAGCCTGACGACGGGCGTCAGTGACGATCGAGTCGGACTCAGCGCGCTTAGCGATAGCCTCCTGCTTGGTCTTCTCGGCCTCGTCGAGGCTCTCCTCGATCTTCTTGCCGCGCTCCTCCATGGTTTTCATGATGCCCGGCAGGGCGACCTTTGCCAGCACGATCCAGATAATCAGGAAGGCGATAAGCGCCGGGATGAACTCCGCCATCTTAGGGATGAGGATGTCCGCACCGGCGGCGCCGTCCTCGGCGAACGCGGAAACCGGCATGAGCAGCGCGGCCGCGGACGCGGAGAGTGCGATCGCGCTCTTCTGGGATGAAAGATTCATACTTGACGCTCCGTGCTATTTAACGATCAGCGCGACAACGAAGCCGATCAGAGCCAGAGCCTCGCCGAAGGCGGAGCCCATGATGAAGACGGTGAACACGCGGCCCTGGACCTCAGGCTGACGGGCCATAGCACCCGTAGCACCCAGAGCAGACAGGCCGATAGCAAGACCAGCGCCGATAACACCGAGACCGTAACCGATAACTCCCACGATTCCTCCTTTGTCGTGCGTGTCTTATTTCACGCAGGATAACCTTTTTATAACTGCCGGGCTCCATGGGTACGGGCACCGGCGGTTTAACGAATTGCCTTACCTTTAAGGCGCGAACGGAAGACTACTCCTCCTCCGCGACTTCCTCTGCCTCAGAGACATACACGGCGGTAAGGACCGTGAAGACGTAAGCCTGGATGGCGCCGGCCACTAGCTCGATCCGGTCGATAAGGAGCAGGAGG
>DBEWII010000093.1:0-7844 GCA_048384935.1 Collinsella aerofaciens
GCGGCATACATCAGCACCAAGCCCACCGCGATCATGCCGAGCGCCTGCATAATGGCAGCCTGACCCTGAGTAAACAGCCCACCGGTCAAATTGCGCAGGATAATGGGGAACGCCAGGTCAATGGCGGCAAGCACCAGAGCACAAACAGTATCAGCAACAAAAAGCCCCATCTGGGGCTCGTAATACGAAAGAAACCTCTTAAACATGCAGTCCTCGGAGATAAAACAATAACGTAAGACCCTGGGGCAAATAATCAGTAGCGTTTGCCCCAGGGTCGCCCTCGCTTTTAAAGCTCAGTTCCGCCCAGCCTGTGTGCGATGCTGTCACAGGCCAAGGCGCCTACGACGGTCTTGGCGTCTTCGATCTTGCCGTCGAGTACGGCGTCGATCAGCTCGTGCAGCGGCACCAGGTCCACGTTGACAAACTCGTCATCATCGGGGTTTGGCGCATCAAACTCGAGCTTGGTAGCCAAGTAGATATGGATGATCTCATCGCAAAAACCGCAGGACGTGACAATCGACGTCAAAAAGCGAATACGACCAGCCCTAAAGCCCGTCTCCTCATGCAGTTCGCGCTTGGCGCAATCGAGCGGGTCCTCGCCCGGGTCGAGCTTGCCGGCAGGAATCTCGACCGTCACGCGGTCGATGGCGGTGCGGTACTGACGCACCAGTACGATCTTGCCGCTCTCGGTCAGTGCCACAACGGCCGCCGCACCCGAATGGCGAACGATATCGCGGGCGCTGCGGTGACCGTTGGGCAGCTCAACCTCAAGCCGGTGGACGTCGAGAATCTTGCCCTTCCAGGCGCACTCCTCCGAAAGAATCTTCTCGTGCAGCTCGGCATCGTGCGGGTCGTCATCGCCCAACACCAGCGCCGGCTCGTCAGCGACCTCACCACCAGGCTCGCCCTCGGCGTGCCCATACATGCGGCTGTCCTCTTCGACGATCTGCGCGTCCACGAGCTCTTCGTTCTTCTCGTCCATCCGTCTCATTCCTCTCGGATTTTAGGCATCCCAGGCGTCGCGACCGCGCAGCGCGCGCAGGCCGATGTCGTGACGCAGGGTCTTGCCCTCAAAATCAATCTTCTCGCAGGCCTCGTAGGCAAGGTTGCGAGCGTTCTCGAACGTGTCGCCCAGAGCGGTCACGGCAAGCACGCGGCCACCATTGGTCACGAGCTGACCGTCCACCACGGCAGTGCCCGCGTGGTATACGGTCACGTTCTCCATGGCCTCGGCATCGGCGATACCGGTGATGACCTTGCCCTTCTCGTAGCTGCCGGGGTAGCCCGCGCTCGTCAGGACAACGGCCACGGCCCACTCGTCACGCCAGTCGAGCTCAATCTGATCGAGCTCGCAGTTGGCACAAGCCAGCATGACCTCGACCAGGTCGTTCTTAAGGCGCGGCAGCACGACCTGCGTCTCGGGATCACCAAAGCGGGCGTTGAACTCCAGCACCTTGGGGCCGGCGGGAGTGAGCATAAAGCCGCCATACAGGCAGCCGCGGTAGTCGATGCCCTCGGCAGCGAGCTCGGCCACGGTCTGCTCCATGACCTTCACCATGGTGGCGTGCTCCTCGTCAGTCACGATGGGCACCGGGCTGTAGACGCCCATGCCACCGGTGTTGGGACCCTTGTCGCCCTCGAGCGCGCGCTTGTGGTCCTGCGAGGTGGCCATGGGGCGCACGGTCTTGCCGTCGGTAAAGGCCAGCAGCGAGCACTCGGGGCCGGTCAGCATCTCCTCGATAACCACGGTGTTGCCGGCATCGCCAAAGGTGCCGCCAAAGCACTCGCGTACGGCTTCCTCGGCCTGCTCAAGTTCGGTCGCCACGATAACGCCCTTGCCCGCGGCAAGGCCGTCGGCCTGGACGACCAGCGGGGCGCCCTGCTCGCGCACGTAGGCGAGAGCCGAAGCCTCGTCGGTAAACGAACCATAGGCTGCCGTCGGAATGCCCGCACGCTCCATGAGCTGCTTGGAGAACAGCTTAGAGCCCTCCATCTGGGCACCCTCGGCACCCGGGCCAAAGCAGGGAATACCCGCCGCGCGCACGGCGTCGGCCACGCCCGCCACGAGCGGAGCCTCGGGGCCAATTACCACGAGTCCGCATCCGTGGCTCTGAGCAAACGCCGCCACGGCCGCAGGATCGCAGTCGTCGAGAACCACGTTCTCGCCGCAGCTCGCGGTGCCGCCGTTACCCGGCGCGATGTAGAGCTTGCCGGCGCGCGGTGATGCTGCGAGCTTGGCTGCCAGAGCATGCTCGCGGCCGCCGCTGCCCAACAACAGGATGTCGATGGTTTGAGTGTCCGCCTTCAAGGGTGCCTCCTCTATGGATGAATGGCCCGCTCCGCGCGAGCCCTTTGCAAGCAAATATACCCCTCGGCCGCCCGTCTGGGCTGCAAAGGGGTATATCGCAATAACCGTATAAACCGATTACTTCCAGAATCGGTTGATGATCTGCTCGCGACCGGCGCCAACGCCAATGAACGTCACGCGGGTGTGTGCCAGATCCTCGATAAACGCCACGTAGTCCTGAGCCTCCTGCGGCAGCTCATCAAAGCTGCGGCAACCGGTGATGTCGCACTTCCAGCCGGGGAGCTCCTCGTAGATGGGCTTGGCATGCTCAAAGCGCACCTGATGCTCGGGCACGCTCGTGTAGCGCTCGCCATCGACGTCGTAGGCCACGCACACCTTGATGGTGTCGAAGGCCGAAAGCACGTCGAGCTTGGTCACGGCGATGTCGGTGAGGCCGTTGACGCGCGAGGCATAGTTGGCGATAGGGCCGTCAAACCAGCCGCAACGACGACGGCGACCGGTGGTCACGCCGTACTCATAGCCCTCCTCGGTCAGCGTGTGGCCAGCCTCGGACTCATAGGAAAGCTCGGTGGGCATGGGGCCCGAACCGACGCGGGTGATATAGGCCTTCATGACGCCCAGCACGCGGTCGACGTTCTTCATGCCCACGCCAGAGCCGGTGATGGCGCCGCCGGCGGTGCAGTTGGAAGACGTCACGTACGGATAGGTTCCGTGGTCGATGTCGAGCAGCGTCGCCTGGGCACCCTCAAACAGTAGGTTCTTGCCCTCATCGATCATGTTGTTGAGCAGCAGGCTCGTCTCAGTGATGTAGGGACGCAGGCGCTCGGCCATCGGCAGGTACTCGTCGCAAATCTGGTCCACGGTGTAGGTGGGCAGGTTGTAGATGAGCTCGAGCTCGGGGTTCACGCGGGCGAGAGCGGTCTCCAGCTTGTCGCGGAACAGCGTCTCGTCCAGCATGTCCTGCATGCGCAGGCCAATGCGGGCCATCTTGTCCTGATAGCACGGACCGATGCCGCGCTTGGTGGTACCGATGTTCTTCTTGCCGAGCTTCTGCTCAAAGGCGCCATCCAGATCGATGTGGTACGGCATGATGACATGCGCGTTGCCGCTAATCTTGAGGTTCTTGGTGGTGATGCCGTCGGCCTCGAACATGTCAATCTCCTCAAGGACAACCTTGGGGTTGACGACGCAGCCGTTACCGATCACCGACACGTGGTCGGAATACATGATGCCGGAAGGCACCTGGTGCAGGCCGTACTTCTTGCCGTTGACGACGATGGTGTGGCCGGCGTTGTTGCCTCCCGAGTAGCGCACGACGGCATCGAAGTCGCCGGCGACCAGGTCGCAAATCTTACCTTTGCCCTCATCGCCCCACTGGGCACCGACCAAAACGGTTGACGGCATGTTTACTCCTTACATTCATGGACTGTCTACGCGCCACGCCGGCACGCAGAAGCACAAAACATTCCCAGTATACCCGTGCAACGGGCGCCTGTCCTACTCCTCGGCATGTGCCCCATCAAGCTCATAGAACTTGGTGGATGCCGGCAGGAACATCAGGTCGACGTCGCCGATCGGGCCCGAACGGTTCTTGGCCACGACGATACGCGTAACGCCCTCGTCGGGTCGATCGTCGCGCGAGGCCTCGGCCTCGTCGGCGGAGCGGTCCAAGAACATAACGATATCGGCGTCCTGCTCGATGGAGCCCGATTCACGAAGGTCGGAAAGCTGCGGGCGCTTGCCGGTACGGGATTCGACCTGACGCGAGAGCTGCGACAGCGCGATGAGCGGGATCTTGAGCTCCTTGGCCATGATCTTCAAACCACGCGACATCTCCGAAACCTCGACGGTACGGCTCTCGGAGCGGCGTCCCGGCGGAGGACTCACCAGCTGCAGGTAGTCCAGGATGATGATTGCCTTCTCCTTGTTATGGAGCATACGGCGGCTCTTGGCACGGATCTCGGTCACTGTGGTGCCGGGCGTATCGTCAATCAGAATATCGAGCTTGGACAAGGTCTGCGTGGCCTCGTTGATATTGGCCCACTGCTCGGGGCTAATGCGGCCCATGCGGAAGTCACTGATCGAGATCATGGCGTAGGCGCAAATCAGACGCTGGGCAATTTCCTTGCCCGACATCTCCAGCGAGAAGAAGCCGACGGTATAACCAGCAGCGGCAGCGTTGAGCGCCAGATTCAGGGCGAACGACGTCTTACCCACAGCAGGGCGGGCGCCGATAATGATGAGCTGGCCCTCGCGAAAACCCATGAGCATGCGGTCGAGCGACGGGAAGCCCGTGGGCACGCCCGCAGCCTGGCCACCGGCCTGGCACACTTCCTCGGCCTCGTTATAGGCCTCCACCATAAACTCGGTCAGTGTCTTGTAGCTCGACTTGACCTCGCGTGCCGTAACCTTGAGCAGCTTGCTCTCGGCCAGCTCCACGACCTCTTTGGTGTCGGTGGGGGCGTTATAGGCCAGCGCGTTAATCTCGTTGGTGGCGCCGATCAGCTCGCGCAGCATCGAGTCGCGACGGACGATGGCGGCATGGTGCTGCCAGTTCACGAGCGACAGGGTCTGACCCATCAACTCCAAAATGTACGCTTCGCCACCCACGGCATCGAGCTTGTTGATGCTTCGCAGGTAATCGATCAGCGAGATGGAGTCGATGGGAATGCGGCTGTTGTACATATCGACCATCGCGGTATAGATGGTCTTATGAATGGGCCGGTAGAAGTCATCGGGCTGCAGCTCGACCTGGGCCTCTTCGACCACCTCGGGCGATAGCAGCATAGCGGCCAGTACATTGGCCTCTGCATCTTGGTTTTGGGGAAGACCCAACTTTGAGCCGCGGTCCTCAACCGTCAGCCCGGTCTCCCTATCGTCATATGCCATGAGCATCCTCATTCATATCGCTTGCGAGCATCCATAGTATCAGCCACGGTCCCAAAACGCGCCGCACGCGGCCAATCATCACCGAACCAAACGGATGAACGGTCCTGTACACAGGACTTCGACGCGACGTTCACTATGACACTCACTCAGCGCAAAAAACAAGAGGGCGCCCTGGTTTCCCAGAGCGCCCTTCTTAGAACAAGATTGTTGCGTTGCAGCAAATGCTACTCGGCAGCAGCCTCAGTCTCGACCTCGGCGGTCTCGGCCTCGGCGACCTCAGCGGCCTCCTCGACCTCAGCCTCGGCAGCGAGCTCCTCGGCGGTAACGCCGACGAGAACGACAACCTCGGCCTTGATCTCGCGGTACAGCGAGATGGCAACGGTGTGGGCACCGGCAACCTTGATGGGCTTACCGAGCTCGACGCGCTTACGGTCGATGTCCATACCGAGCTGGGCCTTGATGGCATCAGCGATCATAGCGGCGGTAACGGAGCCAAAGAGGATGCCCTCGTCGCCGACCTTGACGTCAACGGTGACCGTCTTGCCCTCGAAGGCAGCCTTGGTCTCGTTGGCGGTAGCCAGACGGACGGCCTCGCGCTTGGCGATGTTGTTGCGACGCTCGTCAAGCTGCTTGAGGTTGCCCTTGGTGGCGGCAACAGCGAGCTTCTTGGGGAACAGGAAGTTCTCAGCGTAACCCTGAGCGACCTCTACGACGTCACCCTCGCCGCCCTTGCCCTTGATCTCATCGAGAAGAATAACCTTCATGATGCGTCTCCCTTCTTAGCCGCGGTCGCGGTTGCCACGAGAGGAAACCACGGGGACGGTGTACGGCAGGAGAGCCATCTCGCGGGCGCGCTTGATGGCGTTGGCGATGTCATGCTGATGCTGCGTGCAAGCGCCAGTGACGCGACGGGGCTTGATCTTGCCACGGTCGGTCATGTACTTACGGAGAAGCTGAGTGTCCTTATAGTCGATGAACTCAGTGTTCTCCTTGCAGAACTGGCAGTACTTACGACGCGGCTGACGTGCAGAAAAATCATTAGCCATGTCAAAATACCTTTCATTTGGCAACTTCGGCGAACCGAAGCCGCCTCTCACTCAAAAATAGGTGAACAACCCTTAGAACGGGATGTCCTCATCGTAGACGTCGACCGCGGGCGGCGTGGCCACCGGTGCGGCAGGACGTGCTGCGGGCGCGGGAGCTGCGGGGGCGTAACCGCCCTGATCGTAGCCACCCTGGCCACCACGGGAGCTCATAAACTCGATCTCATCGACGATGACCTCAAGCTTGCTCCGGCGCTGGCCGTCGCGCTCCCAAGAGCTGTAGCGCAGCTTGCCCTCGATCGCGACCTTGTTTCCCTTTGCCAGGAAACGGCTCACGGCCTCGGCGCGGGTGCCGAACATGGTGCAGTCGACAAAGTTGGGATAGTCCTCCCACTCGCCAGTCTGCGCGTTACGGCGACGATCGTTGACGGCGACGCCAAAGGACAGAACCTGGGTTCCGCCGGCGGTGGCGCGCAGCTCGGGATCGCGGGTGAGGTTACCGGTGATGTTCACTCGATTGATGCTCATAACTCACTACTTCCTCTTGGGGCACAAGCCCAGTCCAAAACGACAGTCTTACTCCTGGTCGTCGCGACGGACGATCATGTGGCGGACCACAGCGTCGGTGATGCGCAGAACGCGATCAAGCTCGGCGATCTGGGTAGGATCTGCGTGGAAGTTGATGAGGGTGTAGTCACCATCGGTGAGGTCGTTGATCTCGTAGGCGAGCTTGCGCTTGCCCCACTCGTCAACGGAGTCGACCTTGCCAGCGCCCTCAGCGATCGTGGTATCGATACGCTTCATAACAGCGAGACGAGTCTCGGGGTCGAGCGACGGGTCAACAAAGAACAGCAGTTCATAAGCCTTCATATTGTCACCTCCTCTGGGCAAATGTGGCTTCAGGTCGTGAAGGTGCGCCTGAAGCAGGAAAAGACTTGGTAATAATATCTTTCAACCTCCTAGGCTGCAAGAATATGCAGCTACAACCTCATGACCTCCACATATGCCCATAGTCGCACGGTGTTTCATGCGCATTCCAACCAAATGCCGACCAAATGCTTGACGGATTTGTGGACAAGATACGACGCCGCGGGGACAAGCTGAGCCAGGCCGCAGGTCAACGGGCACATGGTTGTGGTCGCGAAATACATACCAGTGGTCCACAGCACCACCCAAAGATTTTTAAATTCATTGCCAAGTCGCTTATGAATACCCCTTTTGAACAATTGAGTTGATCAACCACGCTGGTCGGAAGCCGTTTTTTGGCACCTCAAACCCCACTGCAACGCCAAGCGCGGCAAAGCGTTTTAAAAAATGCCAACTTTTCTGTTTGCACTTTGCGATTCCTCGTGTATACTGACTTTCGCATTTAACGGAGAGTTGTCCGAGTGGCCGAAGGAGCACGATTGGAAATCGTGTAGGCGTCAAAAGCGTCTCCAGGGTTCAAATCCCTGACTCACCGCCAGTTAATTCCAAAGCAGGCCTTCGAGCCTGCTTTGTTTTTACCCCACGCGGAGGGGTGGCAGAGTGGTTGAATGCGGCGGTCTCGAAAACCGTTTGGCCTGTATAAGGTCACGAGGGTTCGAATCCCTCCTCCTCCGCCA
>DBEWII010000094.1:0-4779 GCA_048384935.1 Collinsella aerofaciens
AGTTCCGCACGAACAGGAGGCCACTTAATGTGGCCTCCGTCGTGAGCAGGACTGTAGAGCAGGAAACCTAAGCCGGTGTCCCCGCTCTCCCGGGGCCGGCGGAATCTAGTTGTTCAGCATGCGGTCGAAGCTTCCCGAGTCGCCATCCCGATAGTCGGCGGTCATCAGAATCTCCTGCGGAATGCGCCCGCCCTCGCGCAGCACATTGCGGAACTGCACGCGCGTAACCATGGGCAGATCCTTGATCGTCGCCGCCAGGTTCTGCGGCACGCCCTGGTTGGCAGCCGCGGGCTCGCACTCTCCGCCGGCCTTCACGCGACGCTTATGCTCGGCGAGCATGGCGCGGTACATGCCGGCATGCAGACGAATCTCAACCACATTGGCATTGCGAGCCTGCTCGACGATGCGCGCACCCTCGCGATCGATATCGCCCACGTAGTAGACGTAGTTAAAGCGATAGCCAATCTCGGCCAGATAATCGTCCAGGGCATGCGAGACGCTCGCCTTGCATCCGCCGCCAAAAATCACGCCGCCCACCTTGATGCCAAAGAGCTTGGCGTGCTTGCGGCCACGCAGCAGCTTGACGATCTCGTCGTAGGTGTCCAGGTTCTCGACCATAATGAACGGCTTGTCGGCGCCCAGCGTAAAGAAACCCGTAAAGTGCACGGGGCGATTGGGCGCGACCTTGATCGCCTGCATGCTGATGCCCTTTTCGGTCATACGCCTGATCAGGCGCTCACCGTGCTTGCCGTCAAAAGCCTTCTCGTCGTTAAAGATCTGGTAGGCACGCTGGCGGCGCGAGGCAACCGGCGTATCGGCACCTCGGTTCTGCTCGATCCAGGCCTGGATGATTGCGATTTCCTCGGCAATCTTGCGGTTGGACATCTCGTTGTGCTGAGTGCGCTGCGGAGCCTTTTTGCCGTCCTTGCCCTCGACCTTTACGATCTGTGTCTGCTGCTCCTTGATCTTAGAGAGCGCCGTAGGCGTAGGGACAACCTTGAGCAGCTGCCTGCCTAAAACGCGGGCAAGGGCAAACGCCGAGACCTCGCCGTGGACGGACGACTTGGGCTGCTGGGCAGCAGTATCTGCTGCGGCAGACTCCGGCTTCTTCTGAGACTTGCGCTTAGAATCGCCTTGGGAATTGCGCTCGTGCTTCGGCATAGACGCCTGCTTCTGCGGACGATCGAACTTGCTCTCCTTCGCCGGCTGGCGCTTAGGCTGCCCCGAAGAAACCTCGGCCTTCGCATCCTCGTTCTGCGGCGTGGTCTTCTCGGTTGCAGTCTCGGCATGGGAACTGCGGCCCCCACGATGGCGACGGCGGCGAGGCTTGCTCGACGCGCCCCGCTCCGTCTGCTCATCAGTAGGCTGCTGACCCTTGGCCTCGGCATCAACCTCAAGCTGCGGCTCAACAGGCTTTTGCTCGCGAGCCGCCGGCTCAACGGCCTTCTCGTCCTGGGTGGTCGAAACCGACTCGCCCTTCTCCTGACGCTTTACGGGATACGCGCGTCCCGCAAAACCGCGGCCGGGACGACACGAACCCGGAGCTTTCTTGGCAGACTCCTCAACATCGTCTGCAACCTCAGAAGACTCTTCGACCTCACGCGCGGCATCCTGCTGTGCAGCCTTAAAGTGAGCACCGCGACGGCGCTTGGGCTCTTGGGCCTCCACGGGCTTTTGCTCCTTCGTGGGCTTCTGCGACTCGGCAGCAACCTCGGTCTCAACAGCCTCGGCATCCGTCTCGCCCTTTCGAGCAACGGCGCGACGGAAGCGCTCCTGCTGGGCGCGGCGCTGCGCGTCGCGCTTGCCACCTCCGCCAAAACCGCCGCGTCCTGCCTTGGCCGTAAAGGCACGCACGACGTTCTCATCGAGCAACTCATCGGTATCGACATGCTCGCGCGGAGCAACTTCTTCCACAGCAGGCACGTCAGCGGAATCCTCGACGACAAAGTCTTCGACGGACTCGGTAGGTTGTTCCTGGACATCGCTGATCTCGGCATTGATGGTATAGAACGCCGGGCGCCCGTTAATGCCGCTACCCTCGATCTTTGTCACGATTTTTGCCGCGATAAGCTCATCGCGCATCGCCTTGGTGTCACATTCCTTATCGACGGAGCGGAAAATCTGCGCCAGCGCACTCGACTTAATCTTGAGCGCCTTGCGGCAGAGCAGGTCGTAGGCAACCAGCTTGGCACGCTCGGCAGAAAGCGACGTCTGGCTGCTCAGACGTTCAGCCAGGGCATCGACATTGTTTTGATTATCGGAATATACCGTCTTGGCCACGGGGCCCCTTTCATATGCACACATATACGTCTATATGGTACAACGCGCGAGCCTATCCACGCAAAGCATCTGCGAGAACGCCCTTGTATCACCTGTTCTCACAAGAAAAAAGACCGGGTCCGCTTGATTGCGGACCCGGTCTTTCCGAGTCAAATGGATGGGAGATTCAACCCGTCCGACCGACTAGGCCTTGGCGGCCTCGGCGTCGGCAGGAGCCTCGGCAGCAGCGGCGCGGCCATACTCGGCCTTGCCCATCTCGGACCACTCGGGTTCCTCGTCGGGCATGGAGCCAGCCTCCTTGCCGAAGAGCTCCTTGAGGCAGTTGACGGCGACGATGAGGCCCAGGACCATCAGCAGGACGGCGAAGACAAGCTGCAGGCCCTTGGTGGCGGCGACGGAGACGGCGGCCGTGGTGGCAGTAGCCGGGATGGTACCGAAGAAACCGTAGGCCTGGACGGCGGTCATGCAGCCCATGGCGCTCTGGACCAGCGAGGTGAAGGTGCAGCAGAGCAGGAAGGCGACGGGCACATAGAGCATCCAGCCCTTGCGGCCGGTGCACTTGCAGAACACGGCGAGGGTGATCATGGTCATGCCGCCGAGCAGCTGGTTGGAAGCACCAAAGAGCGGCCAGATGTTGGCATAGCCACCAAAAGCGAGGGCGAGACCAGGAAGCAGGGTAACGACCGTGGCGAACCAGGGGTTGCCGAGGACCTTCATATAGCCGGCCTTGGACTCGATGGCCAGGGCATCGTTGGTCTGGGCAAAGAACTCGGAGAACGAGGTGCGGGCGATGCGGGCGACGGCGTCGAGCGAGGTCAGAGCCAGAGCGGAGACGTTCATGGTCATAAAGACGGTAGCGAGCGTGCCGTCAACACCGAAGGCCTGCATACCGCGGGAGATGCCGGCGGCGAAGATCTGGAACGGGGTGGAAGCGACACCAGCGTTGAGGGCGCCGGTACCGGCGGTGTTCATATCGGAGAACATGATGCCGGCAACGATGATGGCAAGGATGCCGACGAAGGACTCGACGATCATTGCGCCGTAACCGACCTTGACGGCGTCCTGCTCCTTCTCGACCTGCTTGGAAGAGGTGCCGGAAGAAACGAGGCTGTGGAAACCGGAGAGAGCACCGCAAGCGACGGAGACGAACAGGACCGGGAACATCATGCCGGAGGCAGTGGAGAAGCCGGTGAAGACCGGAGCGGTGATAGTGGCCTGACCGTTGACGCCCAGGACGACGATGCCGAGGACAGCGCAGACGATCATGACGATCATCATGATGGAAGTGAGGTAGTCACGCGGGGTCTTGAGCATCTGGATGGGCATAGCGCCAGCGAAGACCAGGTAGACCATGACGACGGCGAACCACTGGAACTTATCCAGGTAGACCGGGAACTGCATGCCGACGGCAAACATGAGAACCATGAGGACCACGCCGGTGACGAACTCGGCAGCGCCGGTGAGGTTGAACTTCTTCTGGGCCCAACCAAAGGCGATAGCGACGAAGGTGAACAGGATGGAGATGGTACCAGCGCAGCCGGCGGCATAGGACTTGGTGAAGTCGATGGCACCGGTAGCAGCACCAGAAGCGTCAACGGCCGGGGTGAACATGAACGTCTTGCAGACCATGTCGGTGAAGGCGGCGATGACGATGATGCAGAACAGCCAGCAGAACAGCAGGAACAGGCGACGGCCGGTCTTGCCGATGTACTTCTCGATGAGCTGAGCGAGCGACTTGCCGTTGTTCTTCATCGAAGCGTACAGGGCACCAAAGTCGTGGACGGCGCCAAAGAAGATGCCGCCGATGAGGACCCAGAGCACGACAGGCAGCCAGCCAAAGGCCATGGCGACGATCGTACCCGTGACAGGGCCAGCACCGCAGATCGAGCTGAACTGGTGCGAGAACGCGGTGAAGGCGGAGACGGGCGAGAAGCTCTTGCCGTCCTTCATACGCTTGGCCGGCGTGAGGGCCTCTTTGTCAACGCCCCACTTGTTGGCCAACCAGCGGCCGTAGCCCAGATAGCCACAGGCGAGCACCGCCGCGGCCACAACCATGAGCAAAACTCCGTTCATTACATTTCCTCCTCTAAAAAGAACTTCCTAGACATAAAAAATGAGGGCCGTCGGTTGCGCTCGACGGCCCTCATCTTCATCAGCCGCCCGTTATCGTACGGGCTAGATGTATGTGCTAACCCGCATCAGATAATTACTACGCTGATAATGTTTAGCTGATGCGTGAACATGTCTAAGAAATCCTCTTCAATCATGATGCGAACGATCCGTGCGTGTTCACATCCCCCAGTGGTTGAAAAGGAGTATGAAACTTTAGTTACCTAAAGTCAACGCAAATTTGTAATGAATTTTCAACTTTTTTGGATTTCTCGGTATAAAACGCCACTGACCTCGGACTTTACCCTACGACAGTTTTTGCATGAGAGATGCCCCTCGGGAGCGGGCGGGCGTATACAAGGTTTCCTGCTCTACAGTCCTGCTCGCACG
>DBEWII010000095.1:0-3595 GCA_048384935.1 Collinsella aerofaciens
CCGCCTCTATCTGTGCGAACGGGCTATTGTCGGTTCTCGATTCCATCGCTGCGTTCTCGTTGGGTTTTGGGATCGCCAAACGTAGACTGGGCTTGATGCCGCCTCTTTTAATCGGGGCTGATTCTTCTCTGGACCACCACAAAGGGGACAGGCACCTTTGTGGTGGTTCTCGGTTTGTCTCGACTTGTAACATCTTGGCCGCTAAAAGTGGGCCTGGTGTTACAGATTTAGATTTTCGATTCGGGTGTCTTCTGTTCGTCTCGATTTGTAACAGATAGGGCTCTATTTGCCGAGTAGATGTTACAGATTGAGACAAACGGGCGCCGTTGGTCATTTCGTCTCGATCTGTAACATCTGGAGCCAGAAACGGTCGATAGATGTTACAGATTGAGACGGTAGCGCACCTGTGCGGCGGCGGGCCGACATCTTTACCCCTATCTCTCAATCACTCAGAAAATCTTATATATAGAGACTTAGATTTGTGTATAAGATCGTACAAAGCTGGCAACAATACTTCTCGAACAACGTGAAGCCGCCCCGTAGGGCGGCCACCCTAAGAGAGGTGATTCCATGAGAATCGATAAGCTAGCAATGACGTCGCGCGAGGCGCTGCAGACCGCCATGAGCACGGCTGCCGATGCGCAGGCCGGCGCGGTGGAGCCGATCCACCTGCTGTCCGCCCTGCTCGGTGCCGGCGAGCGCAATATCTCCGTGATCATTGAGCGCATCGGTGCCGACCCGGCTCAGCTTGCACGCTCCACACAGGATGCCATCGACCACGCGCCCAAGGTTTCGGGCGAGGGCCAGCAGATGGGCCTGTCCAACGAGCTCGTCCGCGTCATCGAGAAGGCCGAGAAGAAGGCCACCAAGATGGGCGACAGCTTTGTGGTGACCGAGCATCTGCTGATGGCGCTTGCCGAGGACAAGGGCGAGGCGGGCCGCGTGCTGCGCGACGCCGGTGTTACCAAGGAGCGTATCGAGCAGGTCTACGAGGAGCTGCGTGGCGATGACCGCGTGACGTCCGCCGAGGACAAGACCCAGTTTGAGGCGCTGGAACAGTACGGCCGCAATATCTGCGACCTTGCCCGCGCCGGCAAGCTCGACCCGGTCATTGGCCGTACCGACGAGATCCGTCGCACCATTCAGGTCCTGTCCCGCCGCACCAAGAACAACCCCGTGCTCATCGGCGAGCCGGGTGTCGGCAAGACGGCCATCGTCGAGGGCATCGCCCAGCGTATCGTGGCCGGCGACGTGCCGAGTACCCTGCGCGACCGCGACCTTATCGAGCTCGACATGAGCGCGCTGGTCGCCGGCGCTAAGTACCGCGGCGAGTTCGAGGACCGCTTGAAGGCTGTGCTCAAGGAGGTACAGAAGTCCGAAGGCAAGGTCATCCTGTTCATCGATGAGCTCCACACCATCGTGGGCGCTGGTGCCACCGAGGGCTCCATGGACGCCGGCAACATCCTCAAGCCGGCGCTTGCCCGTGGCGACTTGCACGCGATCGGCGCGACCACGCTCGACGAGTATCGCAAGTACATCGAGAAGGACGCGGCGCTCGCCCGTCGTTTCCAGACCGTTATGGTGAGCGAGCCTACCGTCGAGGACACCATCTCGATCCTGCGTGGCCTCAAGGAGAAGTACGAGATCTTCCACGGTGTGCACATCACCGATAGCGCGCTCGTGGCCGCTGCTGACCTCTCCGATCGCTATATCGCCGACCGCTTTCTGCCCGACAAGGCCATCGACCTGGTCGATGAGGCCGCAAGCCGCCTGCGCATGGAACTCGACAGCATGCCGGTCGAGATTGACGCCACCACGCGTCAGCTCACCCAGCTGCAGATCGAGGAGCAGGCGCTCATGAAGGAGACCGACGACGCCTCCAAGGAGCGTCTGGAGGCCCTGCGCCAAGAGATCGCCGAGGTCCAAGAAAAGCTCAACGTGCAAAAGGCCGGCTGGCTCAACCAGAAGAACGCCATCGACCACGTGCAGGAGCTTAAGGGTCAGCTCGACGAGGCCAGAAGCGAAGAGGAGCGCGCGACGCGCAACGGCGACCTGGGCCGTGCGTCCGAGCTGCGCTACTCCGTGATTCCGGGTCTGCAGCAGCAGATTCAGGATTCCGAGGCTGCGCTCGAGGCACAAAAGCAGAAGGACGGCGAGGGTCTCAACGAGCAGGTGACCTCCGATGAGATCGCCGAGGTCGTGAGTGCCTGGACCGGCGTGCCCGTGTCCAAGATGATGCAGGGCGAGCTCGACAAGCTGAAGGGCCTGGAGGGTGAGCTGCATAAGCGCGTCATCGGCCAGGACGAGGCCGTCTCCGCCGTCGCCGCGGCTGTGCGCCGCAGCCGTGCGGGCCTCTCCGATCCGGACAAGCCCATCGGCAGCTTCTTCTTCCTGGGCCCCACCGGCGTGGGCAAGACCGAGCTCGCCAAGGCACTTGCCGAGTGCCTGTTCGACGACGAGCGCGCGCTCGTGCGTATCGACATGTCCGAGTACATGGAGAAGTTCAGCGTCCAGCGTCTGATCGGTGCGCCCCCGGGATACGTGGGTTACGACGAGGGCGGCCAGCTCACTGAGGCCGTGCGCCGTCGTCCGTACTCCGTGATCTTGCTCGACGAGATGGAGAAGGCCCATCCAGATGTCTTCAACGTGCTGCTGCAGGTGCTCGACGACGGCCGTCTGACCGATGGCCAGGGCCGCCAAGTGTCCTTCAAGAACACGATTATCATCATGACGTCCAACGTGGGCTCCAAGGCCATCGCCGATCTGTCCGGTAAGGACGAGGAGGAGATGCGCCATCAGGTCGACGCCGCCATGGCTCAGACCTTCCGCCCCGAGTTCCTCAACCGTATCGACGATATCGTGGTGTTCCATCCGCTCGGCATGGCGCAGATCGAGAAGATCGTCGACATCCAGCTTGCCGACGTTCGCGCACGCCTGGCCAAGGAGCGCATGACGCTTGCCATCACCCCGGCGGCCAAGCAGATGCTCGCCGTGGGTGGCCTGGACCCCGTGTTCGGTGCCCGTCCGCTCAAGCGCCTGGTCCAGCGCGAGGTCGTGGACGCCATCGCCGCCGCCATCATCGACGGCACGGTGCGCGAGGGCGATCAGGTGACGGTCGATGCCGGCAAGGACGGCGGCTTTACCGTCGTGTGCGACAACACGCCGGCGGCCACCTACGAGGTTCCCGACGCCGAGTAGATTTTGGGACATGCCTTAAAATCTACCAGCCGTCTCTAAACGCCAAGGGCGGCGGATCCAATTGGGTCCGCCGCCCTTTTTCGTGCGACAATCGATGATGTTGAACGGATGCGATGCAAGGAGCTATGCAGATGAAAGACGAGATCAAGACAAGTGCGTCGGCGCCCAAGCCCACGTCCAAGCCGGCACCCAAGCCGCGCGATCCCTACATCCGTGCCGAGAACGAGGACGATGACGGTTACGATCCCTACAGCGACCGACGCCTCGAGCGCGAGCCAATGTTCGAAGCCGACCCGTGGCGCTGAGTGCCACCCAAAAGGCCACCAATTAAGTTGCGGTGAAATAGGGACTGTTTTTGCAGTTTGTCCAGCAAAAACAGTCCCTATTTCACCGCAAC
>DBEWII010000096.1:0-5827 GCA_048384935.1 Collinsella aerofaciens
GCGGCCCCCCCGGTGGGGGGCGCCACGTTTTGTTTGGGCGGACGTCTGCCGCGTGCGTTACTCGAAGTATTGGAACTTGTTGGTTGAGAAGGCAAACGTTACGACGAAGCCTTTGCCGGAATCGGATGCTGCGGTGACGTCGATGCCCATCTTGGAGCACAGGCGCGCCACCAGGTAGAGGCCAATACCCGTTGCGCGCTTGGTGGTGCGGCCGTTATCGCCGGTAAAGCCCTTCTCGAACACGCGCGGCAGGTCGGCCGCGCTCACGCCGCAGCCGTTGTCCGCGACGGTGAGCTCGATGCGTTCGCTCGCCAGGCCCTCGTCCAGCAACGCACCCGAAAACACGATCTTCGCGCCGTCCTCGCGCGCATATTTAATACTGTTCTGAATAAGCTGGCCCAGAATAAACTCGAGCCACTTCTCGTCGGTAAAGACCTTGAAGTCGAGGTTCTCGCACACCGGGGCCACGTGCGCCGCGATGAGCTCGCGCGCGTTGGCTTTAATCGCGCCCGTCACCAAGGTCTTGAGATCCCAGCGGCGAATCAGGTAGTCCCGCTCCACGACTTCCGAGCGCGCGTAGTACAGCGCCTGGTCGATATAGCGCTCCACGCGAGCCAGCTCACGGCCCAGGTCATCCACGCGCGACAGGTCGTCTTCGCTGCCATCCAGGTTTTCCAAAATCAGGTGAGCTGCCGCCAGGGGCAGCTTGGCCTCGTGGACCCAGCTCTCGATATAGTCGCGATAGTCATCGGTCTGACGCCGGCCTTCGGCAACCTCGTCGCAAGCGGCTTTGCCCACCCGGCGCAAGACCTCGTACTCGAGCTCGCCCTCGGCATAGGTCGGACATTGCACCATCTCCTGCACCCATGCGGGACTCTCGAGCTCCTCTGCCGCACGCTCCAGCTGGCGCAGAAAACGACGACGGCGCGCGTATTCGATCACGATGCCGAGCATACCAAAGATAAAGGACACGCCGACCGCCACGACCACGATAGAAACGGGTGCTCCGGCGACCGTCAGTACAAAGCAGCTCAGCAGCACGCCGCAGGTCCACACGGCGACGGGAAGCAACGCATCTTTAAAGAACTTGCCAAACGACATAGCCGGCCCCTAGACCGAATAGCCTTGGCCGCGATGCGTAGTCAAATACCCCTTGATGCCGATTTTTTCGAGCGTGGTGCGCAGGCGGTTGATGTTGACGGTGAGCGTGTTGTCGTCCACGAAGGCGTCGGAGTCCCACAGGTCCTGCATGATGGCCGAGCGCGAAACGATCTTGCCCGCGCGGCTCAGAAGCAGCGAGAGGATACGCAGCTCGTTTTTGGTGAGCTCGGTGCTGGTTCCCGTTTGCGTGTTGGTGACCATGGAGCGTGCGAGGTCGAGCTCCAGTCCCTTGTGGACGAGCGTGCTGCGCTCGCCCGCCGACGCGGTGCGACGCAGCAAGGCATTGATGCGCGCCACGAGCACACGGGCGCTGTAGGGCTTGGGAACAAAGTCGTCCGCGCCGAGCGTCATGGCCATGACCTCGTCGATCTCGGTCGTGCGCGACGTGAGAACGATGATGGGAACCTCGGATTCGCGGCGAACTTCATGGCAGATGTGCTGGCCGTCTTTGACAGGGAGCGTGAGGTCGAGCAGCACCAGGTCGGGCGCGGCGGCGAGAATATCGCGCGAGACATGCTCAAACGATTCGCAGGCCTCGATTTCAAACCCGGCGCGGGCAAGGATGTCGACAAGCTCACGACGAATGGGCTCGTCGTCCTCAACGACATAAATCAGCGCCATGTGTCCTCCCATTTCGCGTAACTTGCACTTTCCACACCATTATGCCCACGGCGTCGCAGGTACACGCCTCGCGCGGTGCCAGGTGACAGAACTGTTCGCGAGCGGGGGCGTTTTGTCCGCCTCGCACTCGCAGCGGTGGCGGGGACCAAAATGATTCTTTAATCCCCGTCCCAGAAAAATCATTTAGCGACGGGCACGGAGCTTTTCGTAGCCGTCGGCAAAGAAGGCGACCGTGGCGGCGTCGGCCTCCGCAGCGTCCGTCTCGGTTGCGGGAACCACGCCGTGCTCGTCGCTCACCAGGAACAGCGCACCCTTAAGCTGCGCGGGAATGTCTACGCGCGTGACCGGGATGCCCTTGGTCTGGGCCAGCTGTTCGATGAGCGTCGCCGTGCCGCACAGGCACTCGTCCGCCGGCGCCACAAAGGCAAGTTCGCCGTTGTTGACGGCGGCGAGCAGCTCGGGCGCCACGCCGGTCTCGTCGGCCTCGGAGCGAGCCTCAGCAGAACGGGCACGTAGCGCCTTGGCCGACGTATCGGTTAGCGGCTCGTACTCCCCCACCGTCATGGCGGCGTTGCCGTTGACGTCGATCACCAGCATGAGCACGCCGTCGCGGGCGGTGTAGTCGCCCTCGGCAAGCGACCACTCAACGTGCTGCTTGGCCCAACTGAGCATGTTATGGGTAAGCGGCTCGCCCTGCACCAAGCGCTCGGACAGTGCGCGAATGTGGCGGTTGAGCATGGGCACCTTTTTATTGGACATGCGCCAACGGCAGACAAGCGCGGGCTTGTCGAGCGTAAACGTCTCGACCGCCTCCTGATTGGCGCAAAATTCCTCGTACGCACGCTGATCCTCGGCATTGCCAAATAGCTCGACTTCATCAATCTGGGGCATGGTTGTACCTTTCGTGTTAGTCATTCCGTCCTCTTATACCAAAAAGACGGCCCTCCAAACGGAGCAGCCGTCTTTTGCGGAGATTATTTTGTCCCAAAGCGGAACTTAGTGGCGGAAGTGGCGAGCGCCCGTAAACACCATAGCAATATTGTGCTCATTGCAGGCCTGGATGCTCTCATCGTCGCGCTTGGAGCCGCCGGGCTGGATGATACAGGTCACACCATGCTCGGCAAGCACGTCGACGTTGTCGCGGAACGGGAAGAATGCGTCACTTGCGCAGGCAAAGCCGCCCTTCTCCACGCCCTCGCGCTCGCAGAAGTCCTCGGCACGCTCGCAGGCAAGCAGCGCAGAGTCAACGCGGTTAGGCTGACCCGGGCCCATGCCAATGCCGGCCTTGCCCTTGGAAACCAAGATGGCGTTGGACTTAACGCCCTTGCAGACCTTCCAGGCAAACTCGAGCTCGGCCATCTCGGCGTCGGTGGGCTTGCGGTCGGTGGGGAACGTAAAGGTCGCGGGATCCTCGGTCACGTGGTCGACTTCCTGCACCAGCATGCCGCCGTCGATGGAGCGCAGCTCCACCTGGGCGCCGTGGTCCACGCCGCCGGTGGCCAGCACGCGCAGGTTGGGGCGCTTGACCATGCGCTCGAGCGCCTCGGCAGTGTAGCTCGGGGCGATGATAACCTCGACGAACTGCTTGTTCTGATCGGCAAAGTGCTCGACCAGCTCATAGGGAACCTCGCGGTTGCAGGCGATGATGCCGCCAAAGGCGCTCTTGGGATCGCAGGCGAAGGCGCGGTCGTAGGCAGCCGTGATGTCCTCGGCAACAGCAGAACCGCAAGGGTTCTGGTGCTTGAGGATCACGCAGGCCGGCTCGTCGAACTCGCGGACCAGGTTCCAAGCGGCATCGGCATCCAGATAGTTGTTGTAGCTGAGCGGCTTGCCCTGGATCTGCTCGGAGCCCACGAGCGGGAATTGCGAGCTCGCGGTGTTCTCGCAGCCCTCGGCAAAGCGGTAGACCGTAGCCTTCTGCTGAGGATTCTCGCCATAGCGCAGGTCGTCGACCTTCTCCAGCGAAATCTCGAGCTTGGCAGAGGTGTCCGCCACGTCGCTTGCCTGGGCGGCAAGCCAACGGGAGATAGCCGTATCGTAGGCGGCGGTGGTCTGGTAGACCTTCACCTGCAGGCGACGACGGGTGGAAAGCGTGGTGCAGCCACCGGTCTCGTGCATCTCGGCCAGGACGGCATCATAGTCGGCCGGGTCGGAAATGACGGTAACGCTCGTGGCGTTCTTGGCGGCAGAGCGCAGCATGGAGGGACCACCGATGTCGATGTGCTCGATGGCGTCCGCGAAGGTGACCTCGGGGTTGGCGACGGTCTTCTCGAACTCGTACAGGTTGACGACGACCAGGTCGATCAGCTTAATGCCGTGCTGAGCGGCCTCCTGCATGTGCTGCTCGGAATCGCGGCGGGCCAGCAGCGCGCCGTGAACCTTGGGGTGCAGGGTCTTAACGCGGCCGTCCATCATCTCGGGATAGCCCGTGAACTCCTCGATGGGGGTTACGGGAACGCCCGCGTCCTCGATGGCACGAGCCGTGCCGCCCGTAGAGATGATCTCGACGCCAAAGTCATCGACCAGCGTCCGTGCGAAATCGACGACGCCCGTCTTATCGGTAACCGAGATCAACGCGCGTGCGATCTTCACATCAGATCCCATGCAGTCCTCCTGTCTGGTACGCCGCCGTGCTCTGTGAGTCGGTGATACGTCGATCTGCAGCGCTCGCGCAGCGGCATTGAAAATACTGATTTAATGTAGCGCATCGAGCGCATCGATGCACCCCGCAACGGGCGCATGTGCAGAAAAAGTTTGCGAGCGGAGGGGATGGGCATGGCACCGGGCACGGTGAGTTCATGGAACACAGGGGCACCATAATTAGATGCCAATGGCGTGGTAGAACTGTGCTCGATATGCATCCGCAAAAGAAAGAGGCACCATGGTCTCGCGGGTTCTCTACCGACCGTTTGATACCGAAGACTTCGACGCCATCGCGCTGATTCTGCAGCAGCTTTGGCATAACAATTCGGATAACGATGAGTACAACCGCCTTGAGGCCGCGTGCGACCTCGCCTATTGCCTTTCGTCGTCGACGTTTTCACAGGTTGCCGTAATCGACGGTCAGGCGCGTGGCATTTCGCTCGCGCGTGCGGGACAGAGCTCCGGCGCCACTATCAACGAGCATTGGATGGATACCGAACGCGCGCTGCTATCGCAGATGCGTGAGCTAGAGCCCGATGCGTGCGCCGAGTATCTCTCGTTTGTGCGCGCAACCATCCGAACCAACAACCGCCTGCTCGAGAGCAGCCCGTTGCCGCACGACAACGAGGTCACGCTGCTTGCCGTGGATCGCGATGTCCATGGCCTGGGCGTTGGCACGGTTCTGCTCGATGCCGCCGTCTCGCACCTGTCCTCGCTTGGAGCGACGAGGGCGCACCTGTACACCGACTCCAACTGCTCGTGGAAGTTCTACGAGCTGCACGGCTTTAAGCGCACGGCCACGCACCGCGCCAACCGCGAAGAGCGCCGTCACGACATGCCGCGCGAAAGCTTCCTCTACGAACTCGATCTAACAGCCTAAACCCAGCAGTTAGGGACGTTCCTTTTGTGCCGGCACCCCGGGACACTCCTTGGCAGCAACCGCACCTAGTCGTTGGGGACATTCTTGGGTAACACAGTCGACGAAACCCTCGTTGGCGTCGCCCTATAGAGGGGTCTGCAAATAGCTGTGGGCAAAAAACATCAAATATGAGTACTGTTACCTTTTTAGTAGCAGCTATTTGGGGCATTTTAGAGGCTTTTAGACATAGCAGCCAGTCAGGCGAGCTGACGTATTTCCACAAATGTTCAATAAAATGGGCCCCTAACGAGAGATAATCTCATTAGGAGCCCATTATTTAGTGCAAATATATGTCACTATAATGGCAACAGTACTCATATTTGGCATTTTTTGCCCACTGCCCCCTGTGTGGTGATCCGTAACGGAAAGATAGACCCATTTCAAAGCATAAAAATGGGATAGATTTTCCGCCAACAGTCGCCGGAGAAGATCCATCCCAAAAATCAGAGCGCGTTAGAACGTTCCGCCGCCGCCTCCGCCGAC
>DBEWII010000097.1:0-5113 GCA_048384935.1 Collinsella aerofaciens
CGCCGGGGGGACGGGGCGCGTTGCGCTCCCCCCTGTTGCGAGAAACAGCATCAGGCAGGCAAGGGTAGCTAAACGAGCCCCGTCCCAAATTAGCTACCCTGGCGGCCTTCCTGCTAGCGGGGCACGTAGCGACCGGGCTGGGCTCCGGTGGGCTCGCCATCGCGCGCCACCAGCACGCCGTTGACGTAAACAGCCTTGGCGCGGCCATGTGCCTCAAAACCCTCGAGCGGCGTGTAGTCCACGGCCTGATGCTGCGTCGCGGCGCTGATCGTCCAGCGCGCCTTGGGATCCCACACGCACACGTCGGCATCGGAGCCCTCGGCAAGACAGCCCTTGCGCGGATACATGCCAAAGACGCGCGCCGGGTTCTCGCTCATCAAGCGGCACAGATCCTCGGGTCCCAACCGCCCCTCAAAGCTCGTGGCAATCGCAACGGGGCGATGCTCCACGCCGGGCCCGCCGTTGGGAATCGCGCGGAAATCGTCGCGCCCGCGGTCCTTTTGCCCGTGCAGGTTAAAGCTGCAATGATCGGTTGCAATAGTATCGATCTCGCCGGCCACAAGCGCCTCGCGCAACGCGGCACGGTCACCGGCATGGCGCAGCGGCGGGCTCATCACGTACTTGGCGCCCGCAAAGCCGTCCTCGCCCTGCTCCAGATAGCAGGTGTCGTCGAGTATCAGATACTGAGGGCATGTCTCGACATAGATGTTCTTCTGCCCGCGCGCTTTGGCGGCGCGAATGGCCTCGAGCCCCAGCTTGGTCGAAAGGTGCACCACGTTGACCGGGGCGTCGCCGGCCAAGTGTGCCAGATACAGTAGGCGGCTCACGGCCTCGGCCTCGCACACATCCGGACGGCTGAGCGCATGTCCCTCGGGCCCATGAATCCCCTGCTCGTACACGCGCTTCTGCAGCTCGTTCACGAGCGTGCCGTTCTCGCAATGCACGCACAGGATACCGCCCACGCGCTTGAGCTCCTCCAGCACCTCGAGCGTCTCGGCATCATCCAAGCGCAGGTGGTCATAGGCAAAGTAGGTCTTAAACGACGACACGCCCGCCTCGCGCATGGCCGAAAGATCGGCGCGGTTGCGCTCATTCCACTCGGCGAGTGCCATATGAAAAGCGTAGTTTGCCGTGCAGGTGCCGTCGGCGCGATGATGCCACTCGGCAAGGGCATCGGGCATGGTCACGCCGCGATCGGCCGTCGCGTAGTCCACGATGGTCGTCGTGCCGCCGCAGGCAGCCGCACGCGTACCGGTCTCAAAGCTATCTGCCGTCCAATCCATGCCAGTCCAGCACTGCATGTGTGTGTGGCCGTCGATAAAGCCGGGAAACACCCAGCAGCCCGCGGCATCCTCGACGGTATCGCCCTCGGCCGGCTCAATCGCCGCGGCGATCCGCACGATCTTATCGCCCTCCATGGCAAGATCGGCGCGGCGAAGTCCCTGTGGCGTCACGAGCGCGCCGTTTTTGATGATGATCATGTTGCTCCTTATTGATTAATACTGTTGGCCACGCGATCAAAATACGAGCAGGCAGCGATATGCTCCGTTATGCGTTGCTGTCCCTTGGCGGTATCGACGTCCCACAGCTCGTAGGCACGCGCCTCGACCAACACCACATCGGTACGGCCCTTGAGGATCGAACCGCCGCCGTCCTTGCCCTCAAGACACATAAGTGCATCGAACAGTTCCGCCGGAAAGAGCACCGGGCTCGAAGGCTCACCGTTGCACGCAAGACGCACCGGATGCTCGCGACCACGCTCGTCAAATGCACGAACCATAGCCTCAAAAGAATCCGAACCCACGAGCGGCTGGTCGCCCGGCAAAAAGAGGCAACCTTTCCAGTTGCGTTCGACTCCCCATGAAAGGCCCGCACGGACGCTTTCGCTGCGCAGCTCGCCATCATGCAGCACGCACGGGCAATGCTTGTCCTCGCAAATCTGAGCGACCTCGGGCCAACGTGTCGAAACCACGACGTCAAAGCCCCGGGGAACCGAATCGATGGTCCGGGCAATCAGCGGCTCGCCATAGATATCGGCGAGCATCTTGTTGGAGCCAAACCGCTTGCCCTCGCCCGAAGCCATAATGACGCATCCAAGTTTCATGGTGATACCTCCCCTGAAACCATCGTACCCATAACTCGCGCCGCGGGCATCCACATCGAAAGCGCTTATCCCGCACGCCCGCGATGCAAAATAGGGGCACCCCGCCAGTTGGCAGAGCGCCCCCTTTACATGGCTTACCTCAACCCGGCTTTAGGCCTGGAGCCAACGGGCGGTGTTGCGCTCGTCGAGGGCCTTGAGGGTAGCGGCGGGATCGGCAACCTTCTGCAGGAACATCATGGCAGCGATGGCGTACGGCTTGTAGCTGGCCTCCTTGTACATGCCCACGCGGTGCATGTCGAAGACGTCGGCGTTAACCTCGCCGTGCTCGCAGGAGACACCGGAGATGTCGGCGGGCAGCGGGTGCATAAAGATGGTGTCCTGGCCGTTGGCAGTCTTCTCCATGAGCTCGGTCGTGGAGCACCAGTCCTGATGGGTGGCGTTCTGGGCGAGCAGCTCCTTCTCGAGCGCAGCGATGCCGGCGTCGTCGCCCTCGGCGTACAGGTTGGTGCGCTTCTCCATGGCGGCAAACGGAGCCCAGCTCTTGGGGATCACGATGTCGGCGCCCTCGAAGGCCTCGGCCATGGTGTTGACCTGCTTAAAGGTGGTGCCGGACTCGGCGGCATAGCCCTTGGCGCGCTCGACGACCTCGGGCATGAGGTCGTAGCCCTCGGGGTGGGCCAGGGTGACGTCCATGCCAAAGCGGGGCAGCAGGCTGATCAGCGACTGCGGGCAGGACAGCGGCTTGCCGTAAGAGGGCGAATAGGCCCAGGTGACGGCAACCTTCTTGCCCTTGAGGTTCTCGAGGCCACCAAACTCGTTGATGAGGTAGAGCATGTCGGCAGAGGACTGCGTGGGGTGGTCGGAATCGGACTGCAGGGAGATGAGCGTGGGACGGTGATCCAGAACGCCGTCCTCGTAAGCCTGCTGCACGGACTCGGAGACCTCGGCCATGTAGGCGTCGCCCTTGCCGATGTACATGTCGTCGCGGATGCCGATGACGTCGGCCATGAAGGAGATCATGGTAGCGGTCTCGCGGACGGTCTCGCCGTGAGCGATCTGGGACTTCTTCTCGTCCAGGTCCTGCAGCTCAAGGCCGAGCAGGTTGGCGGCCTTAGAGAAGGAGAAACGCGTACGGGTGGAGTTGTCGCGGAACAGGGAGACGGCCAGACCCGAGTCGAAGATCTTGGACGAGACGTTGTTCTCGCGCAGCTCGCGCAGGGCGTCGGCAACGATGTAGAGAGCCTTGAGCTCATCGGTGGTCTTGTCCCAAGTGTGCAGGAAATCGCTGCCGTACATACCCTTAAAATCGAGGTCGTTCAGCTGCTCGACGAGCTCGGTAAACTTAGCGTCCATGTAAATATCCTTTCTAAAGATGAAACGATCGCAATGAGTAGATGTGCTCCTGCATGCGCGTGTGGCTAGAACATGCAGAGCACCATGACGAGGACCCGCCACCGTTGAGGAAGCATGGGAGATAACGACCGCGGGCCCAAGTCAACAGGGGGTGCCGGGGACATAAACTGTCCCCGGCTCAACAAGATCGAGGAATGGGACTAGTCGATCTTGTTGTTGGTCAGACCGGCGCGGAACACGGTGGCATCGCCATCGGCCTGGCTCGGATCGTAGAGGTTCAGGGCAGCCACATACATGGCGGCAGCGGTGACCAGGTCGTCCTTGTAGGTGACCTCGTTGGGAGCGTGAGCCTGAGACTCGGCACCCGGGCCAAAGCCGACGCAGGGGATGCCATAGCGGCCCTGGATGGAAACGCAGTTCGTGGAGAAGGTCCACTTGTCGCACAGCGGACGACCGGTGCGCTTGTCCATGCTGGGCTCGCAGCCGATGCGCTCGTCACCGAACATAGCCTTATGGGCGTCGACGAGGGCCTTGACGTGCGGAGCGGTCTCCTTGTTGATCCACGTGGGGAAGTAAGCCTCGGTCTCGTAGACCTCGCCGGTCCAGGACGGACGGTCGTACATGTACATGGAGACCTTCACGTCGTCGCCGTACTTCTTGGCTGCCGGCAGGTTGCGGATCTCGTCCAGGCAGGACTCCCAGGTCTCGCCGGCGGTCATGCGACGGTCGATGGAGATGGCGCAGGAGTCAGCGACAGCGCAGCGGCTGGGGCTGGTGTAGAAGATCTGGCTGACGGTGCAGGTGCCGCGGCCCAGGAAGCGGGCGTCCTCGAAGTGCTCGGGGTTGTACTTGGGGTCGAGCATCTTGACGAGGCCCTTGATGTCGGTCGACTCGTCGCAGCCGTTGTTGTTGAGGGCGCGGACGTCGGCGATGATGTCGGCCATCTTGTAGATGGCGTTGTCGCCGCGGTCGGGAGCGGAGCCGTGGCAGGAGGTGCCGTGAACGTCGACGCGGATCTCCATGCGGCCGCGGTGACCGCGATAGATGCCGCCGTCGGTGGGCTCGGTGGAAATGACGAACTCGGGCTTAATGCCGTCCTTGTTGTAGATGTACTGCCAGCACATGCCGTCGCAGTCCTCTTCCTGGACGGTACCGACGACCATGATCTTGTAGCCCTCGGGGATGAGGCCCATGTCCTTCATCATCTTGGCAGCGTAGGTAGCAGAAGCCATGCCACCCTCCTGGTCGGAGCCGCCGCGGCCGTAGATGATCTCGTCGGTCTCGTAGCCCTCATAGGGGTCGGCGTCCCAGTTCTCGATGTTGCCGATGCCGACGGTGTCGATGTGAGAGTCGATGGCGATAATCTTGTCGCCTTCGCCCATAAAGCCCATAACGTTGCCCAGGCCGTCGACCTTGACCTCGTCATAGCCAAGGCTCTCCATCTCGGCCTTGATGCAAGCGACAACCTCACCCTCCTCGCAGGACTCAGAGGGATGGGAGATCATAGCGCGCAGGAAGCGAGTCATATCAGCACGATGAGACTCAGCCGCAGCCTTGATAGCGTCGAAATCGAGTTCTTTAGCCATTGTTCATAACCTTTCAAACGAAGGAATCTACCTGTGAGGTGGCGGCGGGGGGCGAATGATTGAAGGGACA
>DBEWII010000098.1:0-40935 GCA_048384935.1 Collinsella aerofaciens
CGGGATCACAGGCAAGAGCCATGGCAATCATGACGCGCTGACGCATACCGCCGGAGAACTGGTGCGGATACTCATTGACGCGCTTCTCGGGCTCGGGGATACCCACGAGGTCCAAAAGCTCGGTAGCACGCTTGAGTGCCTCCTGCTTGGAGTGGCCACGGTGCAGACGAAGGCCCTCACCCACCTGCTTGCCGATCTTATAGACCGGGTTCAAGGAGGTCATAGGATCTTGAAAGATCATCGCGATATCGTTGCCGCGAATGTGCTGCATCTCTTCCTCGGTCATCTCGAGGATAGAACGACCGCGATAGCGAACGTCGCCGCCCTCGATCTTCCCCGGAGGCATCGAAATAAGGCCCATGATGGTCATGGCGGTCACGGACTTACCGGAGCCGGACTCACCGACGACGCCAAGGGTCTCGCCGCGATCGAGCGTGTAGGAGACACCGTCGACAGCGCGAACGACGCCATCCTCGGTGTGGAAATACATCTTAAGGTCATCGACCTCGAGCAGATGCTGGCCCTCAGGAACCGGCTGGTCCTTCAGGTCCACATAGTTCTTGTTCTTCTTCATCCTTATGCGTCCTTCATCTTGACGTCGAGGGCGTCGCGCAGACCATCACCCAACAGGGTGAAGGCGAGCACCGTCGAGAGAATTGCCAGACCGGGCATGATCATCATCCAGGGAGCGGTCAGAAGATACTGCTGACCGTCCTGAATCATGGAGCCCCACGAAGGCGTAGGCGGAATAACGCCCATGCCGAGGAAGGACAGAGCGGACTCGGTCAGAATGGCGCCACCAATGTTCATGGTCGCGTAGACCACGATGGAAGCGACGGAGTTCGGGAAGATGTGACGCACGACGATACGAGCATCAGATGCACCCATCGCGCGCGCAGCATCAACATAGTCGTTTTCCTTGACCGTCAAGATTGCAGAGCGGAAGACGCGCGCAATCGAAGGCCAGCCGAGAATACCGATGGCGATAAAGACGTTCTGAAGGCCACGGCCGATAACGGCGATCATGGCGACAACGAACAGCACGTACGGGAACGCTAGGAAGATGTCCGCACAGCGCATGATGATCGTATCCCAGATGCCGCCGTAGAAACCCGCCAGAGCACCCATGACCAGACCGATCAGCGTGGAGATCGCGGTGGCCATAATGCCGACGGACAGCGAAACGCGCGCACCGTAGATAACGCGGACGAGAATGTCACGACCAAGGGCGTCGGTGCCAAACGGGTGCTCTGCACACGGAGCCAGCAGCGACGTCTCGGCCATGGTGGTCGAGTCGGAAGCCGTCGGCGAACCGAGCCAGGGCTTAGCCCACAGATCTGCGGTCAGGGCAACCACAACGACGATGATGATCCAGCAGACACCGATAACGGCGAGCTTGTTCTTACGAAGACGCTTAAAAGCGTCGCCCCACAGCGTGCGGGACTTGGCGGGAGCAGATGCGGCCTTGGTGGCGGTAGCCTGCTCCTGAGACTGAGAATCAGTTTCCTGCATGAGACGTACCTCCCTTAGGCCTTATCCGACGGACCGCCAAGGCGGATGCGTGGGTCGAGGAATGCATAGCTAATGTCGACGAGCAGGTTGATCACCATAACGACGACGACGATGAGCGTAACGCCGCCCATAACGATGGGCCAGTCACGCATGCTAATGGCGCGATAGACCTCATAGCCGATACCGGGCCAGTTAAAGACCGTCTCGGTCAGGATGGCGCCCGAAAGCATGCCACCAAAGTCGACACCAATATAGGTAACGACGGGGATGAGTGCATTCTTAAGCGCATGCTTGACGATGATCGCGCGATTGGAGAGACCCTTCGCCTTTGCCGTACGGATGTAATCCTGGTTCATGACGTCAAGCAGCTGCGAGCGCATAATGCGGGCAGCATAAGCGGTCGAAACCGAAGCCAGCGTAATGGTCGGAAGCACATAGTGCATCCAATCCTGATACTGAGAGCTGGAACCGCCGGCACCCGAGATCGGCATGGAGATTGCACCGCCCGTGGCGTCCTTGAGGATGACGCCAAAGAACAGCTGCAGCAACATACCGAGCCAGAAGGCCGGGACCGCAACGAAGATCGACGTGGTGAGCGTTACCAAAATATCCCAGAAGGAATAACGCTTTACCGCCGAAATGATACCCGCACCGATACCCATAATTGCCTCGAGCACGATGGCGCACGCGGCAAGTTTGACCGTATACGGATACTTCTGGGCAAAGATATCCGTAACCGGCAGCTTGCGCTGATACGAATTGCCCAGATCGCCATGAAGCAGGCCGTTCATGTAATACAAGTAACGGTCCACGAGCGACGTTTGAACGGGGTCGCCGTTCTCGTCAAGGATCGCGTTGCCGTCCTCGTCCGTCTGGACCAGGTGATAGCGGACGCGAAGCTGAAGCTCCACCTCGGGGGACAGAGCCTTGTCTCCACCGATCAGCTTGATCGGATCTCCCGGCACGATATTCTGGAGGGCGAACAGAATCAGCGTAACGCCCAAAAATACCGGGATGAACTGAAGCACACGTTTAACGATGTACTTACCCATACCACTCCCCTATCTAGGGATTAACCTAAATGGGATGCCGATCGCCAGACCGGCATCCCAAAATTACCATCAGCCAGTTTACCCCAGGTTAGGGAGAACTGTATGTTTCCCATGAGGTCTACGTAAATACTTGACCCTCACGGAAGCTGCAAAACTCTTAGGCGAGCTCAGCGGTACCCAGATCGGCGTGCTTCTGCGGATCGACATAGAGGTGCTTGATGCGATCGGAGCCGACGATGGTGTGCGTGTAGAACATCACCGGGATGACCGGGCAGTCGGCAGCGACCATTGCATCGGCCTCCTGCATCTTAGCGACGCGCTCCTCGTCGTCAACAATAGTACGAGCCTCGTCGACCTTGGCGTCGAACTCGGGGTTGCTGTAACCAGAGCGGTTGTCGCCACCGAGGGAGTCGGAGTGGAACAGCGGATACAGGAAGTTGTCCATGATCGGGTAGTCGGCAATCCAACCCAGACGACCGAACTGATAGTTAAAGTTCAGATACTGCTCGAGCAGGGCAGACCACTCGGGGGTGTCGGAGACAGCGGTAACGCCAACCTTGGCGAGGTCGCCGATGATGGACTCCATGATCTCCTTGTGACCGCCGTCCTGGTTGTAGGAGAGGGTCACGCTAATGCCACGATCCCCGTTAGCGCCAGCGGGAGCAACCTTGTCGAGGTACTCGTTAGCCTTGTCGACATCGTAGGCGCAGAACTCCCATGCGCCCTCCTTGTAGCCATCGATGCCCGGAGGAACAATGCCGTCGGCAGGGGTACGGGTACCCTTGAAGATGGTCTTGCAGATGGCCTCACGGTTGATGGCCAGGGAGATGCCCCTACGCAGGTCGGCGTTGTTGAACGGCTCGGCCGTGGTGTTGCAGGTCAGATAGTACGTGGAAGGCTCGGCGCCGAGCAGCATGCGCTCGCCGTCACCCATGGTGTAGCCGTCCTTGGACACGCCGCGATCCTTCTTGGCGGCATCGATCTGAGCAACGGGAACGTCGCAGACATCGAGGTTACCGGCCTGGAACTCCTTGTAGGCGGTCTCCATATCCTTGATGACCTGGAAGTGGATGCCATCGATCTTGGCCTTGTCGCCATAGTAATCGTCGAACTTCTTGACGTTGATCTCCTGGCCATCCTCCCACTTGCCGTCCATCATGAACGGGCCGTTACCGACCGGGGCAAGGTAGAAGCTCTTGACATCGGACTCGGCGCACTCGGGAACCGGGGCCAGAGCCGGGTGAGAGGCGACGAAGGGGAAGTCGGCGTAAGCGGAAGCCAGCTTGACGACGAGGGTCTCATCGTCGGGGCAGGTAACACCGCTGAGCTCGGTAGCGTTACCGGCAAGCAGATCGTCATAGCCCTCGACCATGGAGAGGTGATAGGAGACCTCGGAAGGGCCGTACTCGGTAGCGACAGCCGACTTGGTGTTGACCAGACGCTCCCAACCGAGCTTGAAGGACTTGGAAGTAACGTCGTCACCGTTGTGGAACTTGGCCTTCTTGATCTTGAAGGTAAACTCGGTGGCGTCGTCGTTGGCCTCGAAGGACTCGCAAGCCAGCGGAACGATCTCGCCCTTCTCGGCGTCATAAGAGGTCAGAGCGTCAAAGAGCTGGTACTCGACCTGAGTGCCCTGGTCCTCCTGGACATTGTAGGGGTCGATGCAGACCGGGTTGTTGATGTAGAAGTTCAGCGTCGAACCGGACTCAGAACCGGAAGCGTCGCCGCCCTTCTTGCCGCATGCGGCAAGAAAAGCCATGGAGCTCGCAGCGAGGGTGCCGCCGACAAAGGCGCGACGACCCATAACGGGCTGGTGGAACATAGAATCAGCCATGCCATCCTCCTTATGAGATAGGACAAAGAAATGTTCAGTCGGACACATGTCGAGACAATCCGATCCGAACCATCAAAACGCCGCCCGCCGCTATGGCTGGTTATGCACAGCGGACCAACGTTTTGCAATACTGTAGCGCATTTTATGCACGATTTGGGGCTAATTCCGGTTAACGGTCGAGAATTTCTTTAGTTGGGCGCAGTATGTGGTGATATTTTTGACTCTGTTACGAATATGTAAACAAAAAAGGGTCCCGCACTTGCGGAACCCTTTACAAGTACTTATGCGGCTCGTGATTAGTAGCCCACGATGCCCTGCGGGAAGAAGAACATGCACAGCACGACGCACACGGCAAACACGACAGCCATGATGACGGTCAGGCGGTCGAGGTTCTGCTCCATAACGCCTGTGGCAGAGCTGGAGTTATACAGCGAGCTAGCGATCATATCCGAAACGCCGGTACCCTTACCGGAATGCATCAGGACGAGAATCGTCAGCGCCACGGCAGAAACAGCCCAAACGACAAACAGAAGAATCTGGAACGGACCCATAGATAAGCTCCTTAATAGAACAATTCAAACTCCAGTACTGTACCACAATCCCCCGCTCTCCCCTACCTGCCACTCGGGGACGGTGCGGAAATGGCAGAAATACCAAAAAGGGGGTTGCCCGAATATGGCAACCCCCTGCAAGAAAACGCTTGGAGTTTTCTCTTAGGCCTCGGTGGCGAGCACGCGACCCGTCATCTCGGCGGAAGGCTCAATACCAGCCATGGTGAGCATGGTCGGAGCGATATCGGAAAGACGGCCGTCCTCGATACCGGTGAGCTTGGCCTTCTCATCAACGATGATGAACGGCACGCGGTTGGTGGTGTGAGCCGTAAACGGATGCTTGGAACCGTCGGAAGCAACGTCAAACATGTGATCGGCGTTGCCGTGGTCGGCGGTAATCAGTGCAAAGCCGCCCTTGGCGAGAATCGCCGGGACAACCTTGGACAGGGCATCGTCAACAGCCTCGACAGCCTTAACGGCAGCGTCGAAGACACCGGTGTGACCAACCATGTCGCAGTTCGCGAAGTTCACGATGTAGAAATCAGCGCGATCCTCGTTGATGGCGGCGACGAGCTTCTCGGTAACCTCGGGAGCGCTCATCTCGGGCTGCAGATCGTAGGTAGCGACCTTGGGGGAAGCGACGAGCACGCGCTCCTCGCCCTCCTTGGGCTCCTCGATGCCGCCGTTGAGGAAGAACGTCACATGGGCGTACTTCTCGGTCTCGGCGGTATGCAGCTGCTTCAGGCCATTGGCGGCGATAACGTCGGCCAGGACGTTCTCGGGGAACGTCTTGGGGAAGGCGACCTCGACGTCAAACGTCGGATCGTACTCGGTCATCGTCACAAAGTGCGAAAGCTTGATCTGCTCGCGCTCAAAGCCGTCGAACTCCTTGTCCGTGAACACGCGGGTCATCTGACGAGCGCGGTCGGGACGGAAGTTGAAGAAGATGGCCGCGTCGCCCTCGTGGATGCCCTCGTTGTGGGCAGCGAACGGCTCGACGAACTCGTCGCCGCGCGGATCCTTCTCGTAGTAGGCCTTGATACCGGCAACGGGGTCGGTATCAGCATCGGACGCGTTGACCATGACGTCGTAGGCGCGCTGGATGCGCTCCCAACGATTGTCGCGGTCCATGGCCCAATAACGGCCCGAGACGGTGGCAACGCGAGCGTCGCAACCGGTCTCCTCGGAGATCTTAGCCAGGAAGGCGCAGAACTCACTCATGTAACCGGCACCGGACTGCGGGTCGACGTCGCGGCCGTCCATAAAGGCGTGTACACGAACGGTCTTGACGCCATGCTGGGCAGCCATCTTGACCAGAGCCTCAACGTGGTTCATATGAGAATGAACACCGCCAGGGCTCATAAGGCCCATGAGGTGGAGGGTCTTGCCGTCAGCCTTGACGTCGTCCATAGCCTTGACAAAAACCTCGTTCTTGGCGATGGAGCCGTCCTTGATGGCGTTGTTGATGCGCGAAAGCTCCTGGAACACGATGCGTCCGGCACCGATGTTGAGGTGACCCACCTCGGAGTTACCCATCTGGCCATCGGGAAGACCCACGTCCTCGCCCGAAGCGCCGAGCGTGGTGTGGGGGTACTTCTCGTACAGGCTATCAAGGAAGGGCGTCTTGGCAGCGGCGACGGCGTTCTCGCCATCGGACGGAGCCAGGCCGCAGCCGTCCATGATGATCAGGAGTGCAGGAAGATGACGTTGTGCCATATGTCCTACTCGCCTGCCTTGACGACCATAGAGGCGAAGTCGGCAGCCTTGAGCGAAGCGCCGCCCACGAGGGCGCCGTCAACGTCGGGCTTGGCGACGAGCTCGGCGATGTTACCGGGCTTGGCAGAGCCACCATAGAGAACGCGAATGCCGTTAGCGAGCTCCTCGCCGAACATCTCCTTGAGGGTCTCACGAATAGCGCCGCAGACCTCCTGAGCGTCCTCGGCGGTAGCGGTCTTGCCGGTGCCGATGGCCCAGATGGGCTCGTAGGCCACGACGACCTGCTTGGGGCAGGTGATCTCAAGACCAGCAAGGCCAGCCTTGACCTGGTTCACGACGTGCTCGACATAGGTGCCAGCCTCGCGGACCTCGAGGGACTCGCCGCAGCAGAAGACGGGAACAAGACCTGCGGCAACGAGGGCCTTGGCCTTCTTGTTCTGATCCTCGTCGGTCTCGTGGAAGTAGTCGCGACGCTCAGAGTGACCGATGATGCAGTAGGTGCAGCCAGCGGACTTGAGCATGTCGCAAGAGGACTCACCGGTGAAGGCACCCTTGGCCTCCCAGTACACGTTCTGTGCACCGAGGGCGATGGGGGCAGCCTGAATGCGGTCATGAACCGTGGTGATGTCGATGGTCGGAGGGCAGACGAGCACCTCGACGCCAGCCGGAACCTCGGGCAGAGCCTGAGCCAGCTCGTCGGCGAGCTTGGCGGCCTCGGCGACGTCGTTGTTCATCTTCCAGTTGCCAGCGATAAGAAGGGTGCGATTAGGCATCGAGAAGCGCCTCCACTCCGGGCAGGGCCTTACCCTCGACGAGCTCCATGGAAGCGCCACCACCGGTGGAGATCCAGCTCATCTTGTCGGCCAGGTTGAACTTGTTGACAGCTGCGACAGAGTCGCCACCGCCGATGATCGAGGTGCAGTCGGCCTCGGCGACAGCCTCGGCAATAGCCTGGGTGCCGTGAGCGAAGTTGTCGAACTCGAAGACGCCCATGGGGCCGTTCCAGAACACGGTCTTGGCGCCCTTGACGGCCTCGGCGTAAAGCTCCTCGGTCTTGGGGCCGATGTCCATACCCTCACGATCGTCGGGGATAGCGTCGGAAGCGACAACCTCGGGGACAGCGTCCTCGCCAAAGTGATCGGCAACGCGGTTGTCGATGGGGAGCAGGATCTTGACGCCCTTCTCCTCGGCCTTCTTGAGCATCTCGCCGGCGCGCTCGACCCAGTCCTCTTCCTTGAGGGACTGACCAACGGACAGGCCCTGAGCCAGGAAGAAGGTGTAGGCCATACCGCCACCGATGATCAGGGTGTCAGCGGAGTCGATAAGGTGATCGAGAACGCCGATCTTGGAGGAAACCTTGGAACCGCCGACGATAGCGACGAAGGGGCGCTCGGGCTCGGCGAAGATACCGGTCAGCGTGTCGACCTCCTTCTCAAGCAGGAAGCCGGCGACGGCAGGCAGGTAAGCGGCGGGGCCCACGACGGAACCCTGGGCGCGGTGAGCAGTGCCGAAGGCATCGAGAACGAAGACGTCACCATAGGAAGCGAGCTTCTTGGCGATCTCGGGATCGTTCTTCTTCTCACGCTTGTCGAAACGGACGTTCTCGAGAACGAGGACCTTGCCCGGCTCGACGGCGGCGACAGCCTCGGCAGCCTTCTCGCCGTAAGTGTCAGCGACAAAGGCAACGTCGAGACCAGAGAGCTCAGCGAGCTTCTTAGCGACAGGCTCAAGGGAGAGCTCAGGCTGGAAGCCGGTGCCCTCGGGGCGACCGAGGTGGCTCATGAGGATGACGCGAGCGTTGTGCTCAACGAGGTAGTTGATGGTGGGCAGGGCAGCCTTGATGCGGGTGGTGTCGCCAACGACGCCATCCTTGATAGGCACGTTAAAGTCAACGCGGACGAGAACGCGCTTTCCGTCGACATCGATGTCGCGGACGGTCTTCTTGGTAAAGGCCATGTTTGCTTCTACCTTTCGTACGTGTCTGCCTCCCATTACGGCAGACGATTTCCTATAAAAAGGGCGCGACCCTAGGGTGTAAGCCCTATAAGGCCGCGCCCTTCTTTAGACGCTCAACGAGCTATTCGCTAAAAGCTAAATTAAGCAACGAACTTCTCGAAGTACTTGATGGTGCGGACCATCTGAGAGGTGTAGGAGTTCTCGTTGTCGTACCAAGAGGTGACCTGAACGAGGGTCTGGCCGTTGCCGAGGTCAGAGCACATGGTCTGAGTGGCGTCGAAGATGGAGCCGTGGGTCTCGCCGACGATGTCGCGGGAGACGATCTGGTCCTCGTTGTAGGCGAAGGTCTCGGGGATGGTCTCGGCGTAGGCCTTCATGGCAGCGTTGACCTCGTCGACGGTGACCTTCTTGTCAACGACGGCGTAGAGGTTGGTCAGCGAGCCGGTCGGCGTCGGGACGCGCTGGGCGGCACCGATGAGCTTGCCGTTGAGCTCGGGGAGAACCAGGCCGATGGCCTTGGCAGCGCCCGTGGTGTTCGGGACGATGTTCTCGGAGCAGGCGCGGGAGCGACGGAAGTTGCCCTTGCGCTGCGGGCCGTCGAGCGGCATCTGGTCGCCGGTGAAGGCGTGGATGGTGGTCATGATGCCGGACACGATGGGAGCGAAGTCGTTCAGACCCTTGGCCATCGGGGCGAGGCAGTTGGTGGTGCAGGAAGCAGCGGAGATGATGTTGTCCTCAGCGGTCAGCGTCTCATGGTTGACGTTGTACACGATGGTGGGCAGATCGCTGCCGGCCGGAGCGGAGATGACGACCTTCTTGGCGCCAGCGTTGATGTGGGCCTGAGCCTTAGCCTTGCTGGTGTAGAAGCCGGTGCCCTCGAGAACGACGTCGACGTCGAGGTCGCCCCAAGGCAGGTTGTTGGCGTCGGCCTCCTTGTAGATCTTGATCTCCTTGCCGTCAACGGTGATGGAATCCTCGCCAGCAACGACCTCGTGATCGCGAGCGTAGTTGCCCTGCGTGGAGTCGTACTTCAGCAGGTAAGCGAGCATATCGGGAGAGGTGAGGTCGTTGATAGCGACGATCTCGGAGCCCTCATGACCGAACATCTGACGGAAAGCCAGACGACCGATGCGACCGAAGCCGTTAATAGCAACCTTTACTGCCATTGTGTCTCCTTTCGTAAGGCCCCCGCGAGCTACAGCGCCCGCCGTTGAGGCCCACAAACTAACCACTCGCCTAATATACCTTTTTTTTGACTTGAATTTCACGAGAATGCTCGAAATTGAAAATCAAATTTACGTTAAAACGTTTTAAAGACTAAAATAGCAGCTAAATCCGTATATAAGTCGATACTTCAAACTACCTGTTTGCTTCAATGAGCTTTTCAAGCCGTAAAACACGATGGTAGAGGGCTGACTTCGACAAGGGAGGGTCAGCCATCTCCCCCAAATCACGCAGCGACAGATCGGGATAGCGCTCGCGCAGGTCGCAAAAGACCGCCAAGGCATCCGGAAGCGCATCGCGAAGGCCACGCTGCTCGAGCTCATCGATCAACGCAAGCTGATGTTGGGCGGCACCGGCGCTTCTGGTCTGGTTGGCGAGCTCGGCGTTCACGCGACGGTTCACATCGTTCTTAACCAACTTGACCGCGCGCGCCTCCTCGATCTCGGCAACGCTGCGCTTGGCACCAATCAGCTTTAATAGATGCTCGATTTCCTCGGCGCTCTTAATGTACACGGCATATGACCCCCGCCGTGCATTAACACGCGCATGGACCCCAATCTGCTCCAACAGATCGCAGAGCCCCTTGGCATATTGCTCGCCCTGCACAGCGATCTCCAAATGAAAATCGCCGCGTGGATCGGCCACGAAGCCGCCCGCGATGAGCGCGCCGCGGATATAGGCAAGTCTACAGCATGGACGGGCGACAATGTGACGCGGCACACCTGCGACGAGCCCTCCCCTACGGTCGAGAATGCCCAGCAGCACCAGAGCCTTATCCAAATCGGGCTGATCAGGCAAGGTGATGAGGTAGTTTCGAACCTTATGCAATACAGATTTACGGACGGTGAACTCCGTTTTGAGCTTAAGGATACGATGCGTCAGCGTGATCATCGTGCGCGCGACGGCTCCCGTCTCAGTCGCAACCGTCAAACGATACCGCCCAGAGCCGGTAAGCGAGAGCGTACCGCTCACGCGCGTGAGGGCGGCAAGCGTCGACAAGTCGCAGTATTCACATTCGGGTTCGCAGCGCGCAAGCTCGTCGCGCACCTCAGCGGTAAACGACATGCAGGCCTATGCCTTCGTGTTGGCGCGCGACAGGTCGCGGTGGGAGATGCTCACATGATACTGAGCGCCTTCCAGGTAACGGGCCGTGGCCTCGGCAATGGCAACGCTGCGGTGCTGGCCGCCCGTGCAGCCGATGGCGATAGAAAGCTGCGGCTTACCCTCCGCGATATAGCCCGGCATCACCGTATCGAGCAGCTGTGTCCAAGCCTTCCAAAACTCCTGCGTCTTGGGATGGTCCAGAACAAAATCGGAGACCTTTTTATCGAGACCGGTCATCGTGCGCATCTCGGGATCGTAGAACGGATTAGGCAGGAAGCGGACGTCGATCATAATGTCCGCCTCGACGGGCATGCCGTGCTTAAAGCCAAACGAGAACACGTGGACGTCCATGAGCTGCTGGTCGGACAGCTCGGAAAATGCCATACGTAGCTTGTTGCGCAGCGCAGAGGTGCGCAGACGGCTCGTGTCGATAATCATATCGGCTCGGTCGCGCACGCCCTGAAGCTGCAGGCGCTCGCGCTGAATGGCATCGGCCGTATTCTCCCCCGGCTTGGCAATGGGATGACGGCGGCGATTTTCGCTGTAGCGACGAATCAGCACCTCGTCAGAAGCCTCCAGGAACACGATGTCGCAGCTCATCTCGCGCTCTTCGAGCGCGGCGACCGCATCGAGCAACTCGTCAAACAGTCCCTGGCTACGCAAATCGCAGGTGACGGCGAGATGCCTGCCCACGCCCGTATTGATGCCGACGAGCTCGGCAAGCTGGGCGATGAGACGCGGAGGCAGGTTATCAATGCAAAAATAGCCCATGTCCTCGAACACGTGCATGGCCTGCGTGCGGCCCGATCCGGACATTCCGGTGATGATGACGATATCGGGGATGCGCTCCGAGCGCTCCGCCGCATCCATGGCATCTCCCTTTTGCATGTGTTGCCTCCCGAAAACAAGCGCGGGACCCAGCAACCCGGATCCCGCGCGGTCAATTGCCTATATTGAGTATACCGCCCCGAGCGGATACGAGGCCTGTCTTACGCCTCAAGCGCAGCCTTGAACCAACTCGTAATACTCGTGGGGTGCGTGATGGCGGTGCCGACGACAACGGCCCAGGCGCCAGCATCGATCGCGGCGCGAGCCTCCTCGGGCGTGTGCACGCGGCCCTCGCAGATGATGGGAAGACCGGGGAATTCCTCGGTCGCCTGACGCAGGAGCGGCAGGTCGGGGCCATCGGCCATGGTGCAGTCGATGGCGGCGACACCGTGAGAAAGCGTGGTGGATACCAGGTCGAAGCCCATATCAACCGCACGGCGAATGTCCTCGATGGTGGCACAATCCGCCATCAGGAGCACACCCTCCTCGTGCAGCGGGCGGAAGGTATCCTCGACCGTCTTGCCATCGGGGCGCGGACGATCGGTGGCGTCGATCGCCACGATATCGGCACCGGCAGCAACGCAGGCGCGAGCGTGACGCAGCGTCGGCGTGATGTAAACGCCCTCGTGCCCATCCTTCCACAGGCCGATAACAGGAACCTCACAGCGACCCTTAATGGCGGCAATGTCAGCAAGGCCCTGGCAGCGAATGGCGGCGGCGCCACCGAGCTCGCAAGCGCGAGACATTTGAGCCATGGTCTCGGGCGTACGAAGCGGCTCGCCCATATACGCCTGAACGCTCACGACGAGCTTGCCCTTCAGGGATTGAATCAAAGGATCGACGGTCATAAGGCTGTAACCTTTCTCAGAACAGCCTCCCGAGGCGTGTTGTCTCGGGAGGCTCCTACAGAAGATACGTTTACTTCAACGAGGCAAGAAGATGCTCAGCGGCACCGATGAGCGGAGCATCGCCCTCCAGAGAACCGATGAGGATCGGCGTGTCCTGAAGCGGATCGAGCGCCTGGCTGGCATAGCCCTCGTGCACCGAATCCTTCCAAGTCTGTGAACGCCAATCGGGACCTTGGTGAATCACGCCGCCCGAAAGCACGATGACCTCGGGGTCCAGGATGTTAGCGAGCGAGCCCAAGCTGGCACCCAGCGCAAAGCCGGCGTCATGGATGACCTCGGTCGCCTTTGCGTCGCCCGCGCGGCACAGGTCGTTCACATCGCGACCGACCGAAGGACGGCTGGGGTCGACGCGACCAAAGCGCTCATCGTACATTCGACCAATGGAAGTGCCCGAAGCAACCGACTCCAGATGGCCGGAACGCCCGCAGGCGCAGGGAATGCCGGCGGCAGCCGAGCACTCGATGTGGCCCATATGACCGGCAGCACCGTGGAAGCCCTGCATCACGCGGCCGTTCTCGACATATGCGCCGCCGATGCCCGTACCGATGCCCAGACACAAGACGGAGAACTTGCCCTTGCCGACGCCCCAGTGGGCCTCGCCCAGAGCATGAGCCTGCACGTCGCCCACCACGGCAACGGGAAGACCAAGGTCCTCGCGCAGACGCGGCCCCAACTGAACGCCAGACCAGCCGGGCATGATCTCGTTGGCGTAGGCGATGGCGCCCGTCTTGGGGTCGACGACACCGGCGGCGCCAATACCGATACCGAGGACCTCGACATCGGGGTTCGCCTCGAGAGCAGCCTTGATGGACGCCTCGATGCGCTGGAAAACTGCCTCGCCGCCTTCTTGGGCCTCGGTGGGAACCTCGGCTTCAAAGACCGGATGGGGCACGCCGCCATCAGCCGGATACTCCATAATGGCAGTCGCAATCTTGGTGCCGCCGATATCGACGGAGCAAACGTACTTGTTCTCCATGTCGCTCTCCTTAGGAGATATAAACAACTACAGGAAATGAAGGCGGCGTTATCGCCGCAGCTTGGTAAAGGTTTCCCGAGTGCCCGAGGTTGGGGTGAAAGCGGTCGGGCGTTGACCTAATGGGTCACGCTCGACCGCTTGAGCCCCAAGATCGGGTGCCCGGGGAAGCTTTACAGGAGACCGTTGTCCTGGAGGACCTTCCTAATCGCCTCGACATTCTCGCCGGTCATGGCCTTCACCGGGCGCGGCATGGTCGGGCTGTCGAAGATGCCCATGAGGTTCATAGCGGTCTTGAAGGCGCCGACGCCACCGGCATAGCCCTGGACGCCCGAGGTGACATCCCAGATGTGGGAGATCTCATTGAGACGATCCTGCTCGGCCTTGACGGTAGCCCAGTCACCAGCCTGAGCGGCCTTCCACTGACGCACGTAGCCCTCGGGCTCAACGTTGGCGAGACCCGGGACGGAACCGTCAGCGCCGCCGAGATAGGCGCCGTCGACAACAACCTCGTGACCGGTGAGGATGCTCATCGGATGGCCGTTCTTCTCGTTCTCCTGAACGAGGTAGCGGAACGAGATGTCATCACCCGAGGAATCCTTGACGCCAGCAAGGACGCCCTCGGCGCCGAGCTTGGCAAGGAGCTTCCAGGGGAGCTTGGTGTGAACGCAAACGGGAATGTCATAGGCAAAGATGGGCAGGTCGAGCTCCTCGTGCAGGATGCGGAAGTGCTCCTCGACCTCGGTCATACCCTGCAGGGCATAGAACGGGCAGGTGGCGACGAGGGCATCGGCGCCCAGCTCCTGGGCGACCTTGCCGTGCTCAATCATGCGCTCGGTCTCGGTATCGATGATGCCGACCAGAACAGGCACACGGTGGTCGACGATACGAACGGCCTCGGCGATAATCTGGCGACGGCGCTCATCGGTGGAGAAGACGACCTCGCCCGAAGACCCCAAGAAGAACAGACCATCGACGCCGGCATCGATCATGCGGTTGATGCTGCGCTCAAAGGAGGCAACGTCGAGCTGGTGGTCTTCGGTATCGGGAACAACGACGGGAGGGATAACGCCGGTGAATTTCTGAGTTGCCACAAGAATCTCCTTAGCTGTCTGGCGAGCGGCCCTATGCCGCTCACTCTTGTTGGCAGTGTCCAGGCCGTCTAGGCCAAAGAACACGGATAGAACGTTTGGTTAAAGAAGTCGACAACTTCGTTTTCGAACGCGTTAATACGCTCATGAGCGTATTTGGCATAGATGATATGCCTCCGGTCACACTCAAGACCGTTGAATACGGCAAACTGACCCTTGGGGTCGCTCACGGTATCCATGAGCGACGTGCTCATGAGCACCGATCCGCGCACCCGAGACGACAGAGCCTCGAGGCCACCGGGAATTGGATTGGCAACCGCCGTGCAGGCAAGTCCGCGCTCGGCCAGAGCAGAAACCGCCAGCGCGACACCGCCGCCAAGACCCTCGCCCCATGCAAAAATGCGATCGGGATCCATGCCATCAAGATTGCGCGCGACCTTCGCCAACGCGCAGCCCCAACGGACGCGCTTAACAAAAGCGGGCGAAGCAATCCCCCACTGCAGGTCGTCCGCACCAGCAACATCGTCATCCAGCGCGAGAACGGCATACCCCATGGCGGCAAATCTCGTCATGTGATGCCAGCCGCGCACAGGCCGATCGATGTCGTGGAACATCAGGCACAGCGGCACGCGCTCAGATACTCGGGCACGACCGACAGGCTCGATCAAACGAGCGTGAATCGCATCGTCACCGAGCTCAAAGGAGACCTCCGAGTAACGGGCGCAGGGGTTAACAAAGTCAATCGCCGTAATGGCCAGGCCTTGAATCTCAAGATTCGAAGCGCATGTCTCTAAATCAGAAACATCTGCTTGGACATCACCGCGCCAGTCCCGATATTCTGCGAGCCTTGACGAAACCGTTCCAGGAATTCCCACAAGCCCGGGGACAATCAGCTCGTCAACATTGCTCTCGCACTTAGACATGAGCCTCCCCTCCCTTGCAGAAAAACGGAATGATCAAATCGTCAAAATCCTGAATCTCCTCGTGGCCAAAGCCTTCAAAGAACTCATGACGCTTTTCGCAGGTCAGGTTGTTATAGACCGCAAACTGCGTCGCTGGCGGACAGACGATATCGGCTGTGCCGGTGCCAAACAGCACGGGGCATTTGACCATAGGGGCAAAGTTCTGGGAATCGAAGTACGCCAGTTTGGCATAGGCCTCCTCAATACGAGTCGAGTCCTCGTCAAACCAACGCGACCAATAACGCAGGCCTTCATAAGCGATATCGTCGGCATCCAGATCCCAAACAAGGCGGAAATCCGACAGGAAGGGATAGAGGATGGCAGCGCGATTGATAAGCTCACTATTAAGCGCGCAGGTCGCAATGCCCAAACCGCCGCCCTGCGATGCGCCGTTCACAAATACGCGGGAAAGATCGATGCCCTCGAGCTCGCGAACAATACGGCACAGAATGCGGATATCCTGGTGCAAGCGGACATAGTAAAGATTGGCCGGGTCGCCGTCGATACCGGCGACGATATGCCCAGCAACCGTCGTGCCTTCAAATCCACCAATATCCTCGGAGGGGCCACCCTGGCCAGGACAATCGAGAGCGATGAGTGCCATGCCCATGCCCGCAAACGACGCCTGCTCGAACCAGCTGCGGCTTGCACCCGGATAGCCGTGGAACTGTAGCACCAGCGGCACGGGCTCGTCCGAAACCGGCTGGAGATACTTGGCATGCAGGCGTGCACCGCACATGCCGGTATACCAGAGGTCGAAAAGCTGGCAGGTCGCGGCATCGTTGACCGATGCCGTCTCGATCGCATAGTCAAGCCCGACGGCGTCGGCCTCGGCCATGCGGTCCTTCCAAAAGAGATCGAAATCCGATGGACGGGGCATAGCGCCTCGATATTCACCAAATTGCTGTTGTAGCTCCTGAGCACTTGGCATGGCTCGTGAACCCAACCTTTCGAAATCGCAACGGAGGTGCGCCCGGCAAGGCAACCGGGCGCACGGGAGGGAAAGCGAGGCTACTCGCCGAGCTTGGGATGCAGCAGCGACGGCGCAGCGCCGAGCAGCATCTTGGTGTAGGGGTCCTGAGGGTGCTGGAAGACCTGCTTGGCCTCGCCCTGCTCGACGATCTTGCCGCCATTCATAACGATGATGTCGTCAGAGATATAGCGGACCGTCTGGATGTCATGGCTGATGAACACCATGGCCAGGCCGAGCTCCTTCTTAAGGTCGGTCAGCAGGTTCAGAATCTGCGCGCGGACCGAAACGTCCAGAGCCGAGGTGGGCTCGTCGGCGATGATGGCATCGGGGTTCAGCGACAGGGCGCGCGCAATTGCGACGCGCTGGCGCTGGCCGCCCGAAAGCTGGCCGGGAAGAACCTCGGCGGCGGAGCTGGGCAGACCGGTGAGCTCCAAGAGCTCCTTGACGCGCTTCTCCTGCTCGGCCTCGGTACCCAGGTTGTGGACGCGCATGGGGTCGAGCAGTTGCTCGCGAACGACCATGCGGGGATTGAGCGCCGTGGCCGGGTTCTGGAACACGACCGAGATGACGCGACCCATGTGGCGACGGTCCTCGGCGGTACGTTTGGTAACGTCCTTGCCCTTAAAGTAGACCTTGCCGCTCGTGGGGGCCTGCAGGCCGCACATGACGTTGGCGGTGGTGGACTTTCCGCAACCGGACTCGCCGACGATGCCGATGGTCTGTCCGGGCATGAGCTTAATCGTTACACCCTGGACGGCGTGAACCAGGTTGGGGTGCAGAATCGAGCCGGTACGGGTCCTAAAGGTGACGTGGACGTCATCAAGGAAGATGATCGGCTCGACGCCGTTGACTGCGGTCTCGCTCATCTACATCACCTCCGCGTGAGGGGTCAAACCATTTGCCTTGAGCACCTCGTCGGGGAGCTCGGAATAGAAGTGCTCGGTGCCGGGCACGCGCTTGAAGACCGGACGGGTGTCCAGGCCAATGCGCGGATGGCTCGAGCGGGGTGCGAAGCGATCGCCCTTGGGGAAATCGCGCGGGCTCGGAACGGCGCCGGGCACCTGGTGCAGGCGGCCCGAACCGCTCTCGATGGACAGGACGGAACCCAGAAGGCCGCGGGTGTACTCGTGAATCGGGTTGGTGAGCAGCTCCTTGGTGGGCGCCTGCTCGATAACCTGGCCGGCGTACATAACCGTGATGTTATGAGCGACCTCGGCGACCAGTGCCAGGTCGTGCGAAACGAAGATCATGGCAAAGCCGAGCTTGGCCTGAAGATCGTTAAGCAGCTTGATGACCTGCTTCTGGACGGTAACGTCCAGAGCGGTCGTGGGCTCGTCGCAGATGACCAGTTTGGGGTCGCGGGTAAGGGCCATAGCGATCAGAACGCGCTGACGCTGACCACCGGAAAGCTCATGCGGATAGCTCTCGAGCGTACGCTTGGGGTCGAGGCCCACGAGCTCCAGGAGCTCCTCGGCGCTACGGGTACCGCCGCGCTTGGTGAGCTGCTTCATCTGGGCGGAAATGAGCATGGAGGGGTTGAGCGAGGACAGGGCGTCCTGATAGACCATGGCGATATCGGTACCGCGCAGGCCGAACCACTCCTTCTTGCTCATCTTGAGCAGGTCGCGGCCCTCCCAGAGAACCTCACCGGAAAGATGCTCGTCATCGTCGGTCAGGCCCATGATGGCCAGCGTGGTGATGGACTTACCGCAGCCGGACTCACCGACCAGGCCCATGGTCTGGCCAGGACGGACATCAAAGTTGACATGATCGACGACGTTGATATCACCGTGGTGCTCAAACTGGATGCAGAAATCACGGACCGAAAGGATCGGCTCAACGGACTCATCGGGCACATGGCGGTCGTTACGCTTGAGCTCGACATCGCGCAGGGCGCCAAGACGGGCGGACAGGGACTGAGCCTGCTCCTGGTAAGCGCGAACGGGGTCGGAGACCAGCAGGTCGGCCTCGCGGCGCTTGGAGGAATCGGTCGGATCCAGGGCGGCGGAGGGAGCAGCGGCCATGGCGTCGGTAATGCCCTCGGAGAGGATGTTGAGCGCCAGGCAGGTGATCATGATAGCCAGACCCGGGAACAGCGCCTGCCACCAACGGCCAGCGAGCACGCCACCGCGGGCGTCGGCGAGGATGTTGCCCCAGGTAGCGGTGGGCTCCTGGATACCAGCGCCGATAAAGGTCAGCGAGGCCTCGAAGATGATGGCGTCGGCGACCAGGGTAACGGTGAAGACCATGATCGGGGCGATGCAGTTACGCAGAACATGCTTGATCAAAATCCACGGAGCCTTGGCGCCGGAAACGATGACCGCGCGGACATAGTCCTCGCCGTACTCGGACACGATGTTGGCGCGCACGATACGGGCAATCTGCGGAGTGTACATAAAGCCAATGGCGAAGATGATCGACGGCACGGAATTGCCCAGGATGGAGACGAAGACGGCAGCGAGGGCGATGCCCGGGATGGACATGATGATGTCCAGGATGCGCATGATCGCCTCGGAAACGGACTTGCGCGAAACCGCCGCGAGGGCGCCCACGACCGAGCCGCAGACCAGAGCCATGGCAGTAGCACCGAAGCCGATGATCAGCGAGTAACGGCCACCGTAAAGCATACGCGACAGGATGTCGCGGCCCTTATCGTCGGTACCGAAGATAAATCCATTGCCGGGAGCCTGGCGAGCAGTGAAAATCTCGACCGGGCTATAGGGGGCAAGAAGGGGCGCCAGAATCGCGGTCAGGGCGACCAACACCAGCACGACGGCGGCAATCTTAGAAGACAGCGTCATCTTCTTCCAGCCACCGAGCTTGAGCCCCTTGGAGGCAGCCTTCTCGAGCTGCTCGGTTTGCTTCTCTCGAATCTTTACCATAATCTACACCGTCCTGATGCGCGGGTTGATGAGCAGGTAGAGCATGTCAACCACGATGTTGATGATGATGAAGGCAAGAGCAACGACGATGACGACGCCCTGAACCAGGTTCGCCTCGTTGCCCTGAACGCCCTGCAGAATCGCAGTACCCATGCCGGGGAGGTTGAAGATGACCTCGATGACGACGGCGCCGCCCATAAGGTAACCGATCTTAAGACCGAGGGTGGTGACCGGGGTGATCAGCGCGTTGCGCAAAACGTTGATGCCGACGACGACCTTCTCGGGAACGCCGGCGCCACGGGCCATGCGGACGTAGTCCTTGTCGAGCTCCTCAACCATGGCCGTACGCACGATACGAGTCATCTGGCCCGTCAGCGGGAATGCCAGAGCGATAGCGGGCATGATCATACGTCCCAGATAGCCAGCCGGGTTGGTGGTGAAGTGAGGCAGAGCACCGGATGCCGGGAGCACCTTAAGGTAGGAAGAGAACAGCAGAATCAACAGAACGGCAAGCCAGAACGACGGGGTTGCCAAGCCGGCGATGGAAAAGACGCGGATCACTTGGTCCGGCCATTTATCGCGATACAGTGCCGCGATGACGCCGAGCAAAAACGAGACGACCGCGCCGATGGCAAGACCGATGAAGGTCAGCTGCATCGTGACGGGCAGGGCCGTGGAGATGCGCTTGGCAACGGAGTTGCGAGCAGCACCATAGGTGCCCATGTCACCATGGATCAGATCGCCCATGTAGCGCACGTAGCGCACGGGCCAGGGGTCGTCCAGACCATACTTCTCATGGTACTCGGCAACCGCCTCGGGCGAGGCACCGTCACCCAACGCCGTATAGGCGGGGTCGGTCTTGGAGAACGACATAAGGAAGAACACCAGGACGGTGACGCCCAATGCCATGATCGGCAGCGCCACGAGACGCCTTCCAATCAAACGTAGAAAGTTGTTCACGTTCTCTCCCCTTTCTTTTGTCGGTAGGACCAACTGGTATATGAGTATGGATACTCATTACAAGACCCGAGCGACATCGAGGCCGCCCGGGTCTTTGTTTCAACTATGAGGACGTTGCCTTACGACCGACGCCCCACATATGACTCAAACGAGTCTTAGGCCTTGACGGTCGCGACACCCCTGAAGGACATGCTCGTCGTGCCGATGCCCTTGAAGCCATCGAGGGCCTCGCCGTTGGGCGCGGTAGACGGATCGTCCCAGGAAGCGGAGACGGTCTTGACGTGGACAACGGGGTACAGAACAGCGTTGTCGGCGATGATGTCGAAGCACTCGTTCCACTTCTTCTGCTGCTCGTCGCCCTCGGCGGCAAGAGCCTCGTCCATGAGACCGTGGAGCTTCTCCCACTCAGCGGACTCCTTCCACGGGCAACGGGTCTGCATCCAGACGTTGTCGCCGTACCACCAGTTGAGCAGCAGGTCGGGGTCAGCGCCGAAGCAGGACGGATCGCCAGGGGCAAGGAGGATATCGTAGGCCTCGCCGCCGTCGATGGCAGCGTAGGTGGCCGGCGAGGTATCGGTCTGGATGGTCACCTCGAAGCCGAGAGCGTCGAGGTCGTTCTTGACCTGGGCGGCCATGCCCTTAATCTGCTCGTTGTCGGTGGTGCGCAGGGTGATGGCACCCGGGGTGATGCCGGACTCCTCGATGAGCTTCTTGGCCTTCTTGGCGTCGGTCTTGTACACCGTGGAAGCCTCATGATAGTTGGTGAAGCTCTTGGGCAGGTAGCAGCTGGCAGCGGTGGCAAGGCCGGCGAAGGTGTTGGTGATCATCTTCTCGGTGTCGAGCGCGTACATGACGGCCTGACGGACCTTGACGTTGTTCCAAGGCTCCTTGGCGACGTTGAACATGATGAAGCGGGTGCCGAAGCCCTGGACGTTGTCGATCTTGCAGCCAGCGCTCTCGAGCTGGTCGACGGCGTCAGCGGTGACGAGCTCCATAACGAGCGTGGAGCCTTCCTGCTGGGCGGTAACGCGAGCGGTGGGGTCGGTCAGGATGCTGTACTGGATCTTCTTATCCTCGGCAGCATACTCACCGTTGTACTCGGGGTTGGGAACCAGGGTGATCTCGGTATCGGAGATAGAGTCGTACATCCAGGGGCCGGAACCGATCGGCTGCTTGGCGCGATCCTCCTCGGACTGAGTAGCCGGGGTAACACGGATGATGGCCAGACGATCCTTGAGCAGGGAGAAGTTGGGGACCTTGGTCTTGACCGTTACAGTGCTGGCATCCTTGGCCTCGATGGACTCGAAGGGCTGGAAGAACGGAGCATAGGTAGCGGAAGCAGCGCAAGCGGTGTAGGAAGCGACGACGTCGTCAGCAGTGACCTCGGTACCATCGGAGAACTTGGCGCCCTTGCGGATGGTGACCTCGAAGGTAGTGTCGTCCACGGACTTGGGATCGTCGGTGGCGAGCTCGTTGAAGGTGCTGTAGTCGTGGTAATCGATGCCGTAGAGACCCTCGACGACGTGCCAGTTAGCACCCAGGCCCACAGCGGAGCCGGTGCTGGCGGGATCGAAGCTGGACGGAGCGTAAGCGGAACCAGCGGTAATCACACCGCCGCCACGGTTGGCGGAATCGGCGGAACCGGAAGCGGAACCCTCGTCGTTGGAGCTGCCACCGCAGCCGGTGAGACCAAGCCCTGCGACAGCAGCGACGCTGCCGGTGAGGCCGAGGAACGAACGCCTGGACATACCCTTGTTGATGATGGCCATGTCTTCTCCTATCAATAGAGAATCTTACCCGGGAGCACCTAGACTTGCCCCCGCGCAACTTGCGGACGATATATACCTTACCTACCGACGAACCCAACTGAGGTGCCGCGCTCGGCGACCGATACATACATACGCTTGAACGGTATTTACTACCGTTCACCGAATTCATTGACAAACGATTCGCCAGACAGTATGTATCGACGAGGTGAGATATCAGTCATCGTCAACCCGCAGGATAGCAGGGTTGTTCACCATGGCTAGTCAAACGTTTTAGCGTTAATAAAACCCGAAATCGACAGGTAATCGCCGCGAAATAAATGATTGAAAATCGGCCAATCATGTATATCAGTTGTTTAGAAGCACGTTTAGTTTTCGGAACGGTTGGCCGATGCCTGGGCGCGTTCGGCATTCCATGCAACAAGTGCCTCGTGGACCGCTTTGGCGACATCGGCCGGAACGCCTCGAACTTCCGCGATCTCTTGCTCGCTCGCCGCGCGCAAACGCTTCATCGAGCCAAAATGGCGCATAAGGGCACGTTTTCTGGTGGGTCCCACGCCTGGAACGTCATCGAGTACCGAAACCGTCATGGCTTTATCGCGCAATTCGCGATGGAACGTGATGGCAAAACGGTGCGATTCATCGCGCACCTGTTTGATTAGATAGAGCGACGCGGACCCGGTCGGAAGCACGACTGGAGTCTCGTCCCAAGGCACGAAAACCTCCTCATCGGCCTTCGCCAAGCCACAAACCGGTATATCGAGCCCAAGAGCCTCAAGTTGCTTGATCGCAGCGGTCAATTGCGGCTTACCGCCATCGACAACGAGCAAATCGGGGCGCGATCCAAAGCGCTCGTCGGCCATGCGCTCGGGAGCATAGCGTCGTCCCAAAACCTCGGACATCGACACGAAGTCGTTTGCCTCGTCCAATTCGGCCTGAATTTTAAAACGACGGTACTGGCTCTTGTCGGCGCGTCCGTTGGTAAACACCACCATCGAGGCGACGGTAAAGGTTCCGTGCAGCGTCGAGATATCGAAGCACTCGATACGCATCGGCGGCGCTGGCAGCGCCAGCGCGCTTTCGAGCTCCAGGAGCGCCTGATTGGTGCGGTCGTCAGCGTACCCCGTTCGCATCATGTAGCGCATGAGGGCATGGCGCGCATTTTTGGATGCCATATCGAGCAAACGGTGCTTTTCGCCACGCTGCGGCCTATGGAGATGGCAGGAACGCTCGCGCTTGCCCGCAAGCCATTCCCCCAGCGCCTCCGCATCCTCAAGCTCGACGGAAAGGTTGACCTCAGCTGGAATATCAGCCGTCTCGTCGTAATAGCGCTTAAGAAAGCCCGACTGGAGCTCTTCCTCGTCAACATCAAGACCCTTGTCGAGAATGAACTCGCAGGTGCGAACTGTTCGGCCCTCGCGAACGACGAAGACGCAAGCGGCGGAGATGGTCTCCTCGCGATAGAACCCGATGACATCGATATCGACACTGGAGGGAAAAACGACTTGCTGACGATCGTCCAGACCCCTGATGACCTCCAAACGACGTTTGACGCGTGCCGCGCGCTCAAAGTCGAGCGCCTCGGCGGCATCCGTCATCTCGGAGGTCAGCTCATCGACGACATCCTTGCGATGGCCCGACAAAAAGCGCTCGACACGCTTGACGTTCTTGGCATAGTCTGCCGGGGAAATCGCGCCGACACACGCACCCGGGCCGCGCCCGACATGGTAGTCAAAGCAGGGACGCCCGTTTTGCGCGCAAATCATATTGACGATGTCTTCCTCGCCCCTGTGGGACTCGACGATACGACGACAACGACGCCACTCCGCACAGGATGCGGAGCAGATGGGGATAACCTTGCGCAGCGTATCTATCGTCTCACGTGCCGCACGGCTATCGGTATAGGGACCAAAATAACGCGTTCCCGGCTTATGACGCTCGCGCGTATATTTGATAGCGGGATACAGGTCGCCCTTTGTAATGGCGATAAAGGGGTAGCTCTTGTCATCCTTGAGGTCGACGTTAAAGTACGGATGGTACTGACCAATCAAATTGCGCTCGAGCACCAACGCCTCGTGCTCGGTCTCCACCACGATATAGTCAAAGTTCGCCACCAGCTGCATCATCAGCGGGATCTTTTGACGCTCATCCTGCAGTGTCACGTACTGGCGCATACGGGAACGCAAGTTTTTTGCCTTGCCCACGTAGATGACATCGCCCTTGGCATCCTTCCAAAGGTAGCATCCGGGCTGTGTGGGAACGCGCGAAACCTGCTCGGCAAGCGTTGGTATGTTGTCGTGACCGGCCACGCGCACCTACTTGCGACGAAGCAGCGCCGAGACCTCGGGCATCTTAAGGACGACGGCAAGGCCAAAGGTAACAACAAGCGAGGCGACACCCGCAACGCAAACGTAGCCAAGAGTAATCAGAATCGAGCCGCCAAGTGCCCCGACAAAGTGTTCAAGCGCCCACATGACGCCGGCGCCTGCGGCAGCACCTAGGCCACCGAGCAAAAGGCCAAAGAAACCGCCATGTAGGATAGATTTGACCTGAAGGCCACGCAGGCGACGACGCAGCCACCACAGCGAACAGCCGACCAAGATCACGTAGTCGACGACATACGAAAGCGCGATTGCCGGCATACCGAAGCCCAGCACAACGCCAAACAGCAGAACCGAGCCGGCCTGGCCGATGGCGGAATACAGGCAATAGCGGCTATAGGGCTTCATGTCGAGCAAGGCAGAGAAGCTCTTCTGCATCAACACGACCACGCCGTAGAGCGGCAGCGAGAGCGCCAGGTAGACAAGGTACTCGGACACCAGCGCCACGCCGGATTCATCGAACTTGCCAGCACAGTAGATCATGTTGAGCGGACGTGCGAAGACAATCAGGTACAGTGCGAACGGAATCAGGAAGAACAGCATCTGAGCGACGCCACGCGAAATGCCCGTGCGAACGCTGTCGTAATCCTTCTCCTGTGCGTCATGAGAGAGCTCGGTATAGAGCGCCGTCGAAAGCGAGGCGGCAATCAGCGCGTAGGGCAGCGTGTACCACAGGCGCGCATAGGCGATGACGGAAGGACCCGTCTCGGGCTGGACCACCAGCGCGGCAGCGTTGGTGATAGAAGTCGAGACAAACATGCACACCGTGGCGAGCAGCGTCGGGATACCGAGCGCAATCGTCTGGCGCAGCGCGGGGTCCTTAAAGTCGATATGGATATGGGGATGCACGCCGTGCTTGCCAAGCGCGGGAATCTGACATGCCATCTGAACAAAGACACCGAGGGTCGTACCGGCCGCAATCAAGATGATGCCGGCACGTTCGCCAAACTGTGCGGACACGGGCGCAAAACCCATAAAGCTCGCAATGACGATCACATTGTTGAGGACCGGGGCAAACGTCGACCAGAAGTAGTCGCGGTGTGCGTTGAGAACGCCCGAGAACACCGAGCCCAAACCATAAAACAGAATCTGGATGGCAAAGAAACGGAACATGAACGCAGCGGTATCCATGCTGCCGCCGTCACCCGAAAGGAACGATTGCGTCCAGATAAAGCCCGGGGCGAACACGGTCCCCAGCAACGAAATGCCACCCAGCACCAAAAGCAGAATGCCGAGCAGGTTGCCCACGTACTCGTTCGAGGCCTCGCGACCCTGCTCACGCCTCACGCCCATGTACACGGGCAAAAACGCCGTCACGAGCATGCCGCCCATCACGAGTTCGTAGAGCATATTGGGCAGGTTGTTGGCGACCTGATAGGAGGACGAGAGTAGCGACATGCCGATAGCGGCCGCCATTGCCCACGTGCGGATAAAACCGGTGACGCGAGACACGATGGTCAGGATGGTCATAAGCCCGGCGGAACGACCAACCGTGGAGTAGTCCGACGAGCCCATGTCGTCAGTGTCATCTCGCGACGAAGAAGCTTCGGATGAGGGTGTCTGAGGCGCAGATTCTTTTGCAAAATGAGCTCCGCGCTTCAATTCTTCCTGCGGCATCGCTCAGTCCTCTCTCGTAATCGCGGCAACCGTCGCCCCGCAAAATGCAATTAAATCATCGGGTGCAAGCTCGAGCTGATAACCACGCTTGCCTCCCGAAATAAAAATGGTATCCCAAAGGACACATGTCTCATCAATGAGCGTCCGGTAGCGTTTTTTCATACCGACCGGGCTGCAGCCGCCGCGAACGTAGCCAGTCGCCGCAAGCAAATCCTTCACATGCATCATGGCCAAGGACTTCTCCCCCGCGGCACGCGCGGCGGACTTTAGATCGAGCTCGTCGGCAACAGGGATACAGCACACGACATAGTCGTTGGACGGTGTCACGCAGACCAAAGTCTTAAATCCTTGACCGGGCTCCTCGCCAAGCTGCTCCGAAATCGCGACACCCAGGCCCACCGACTCATCACCATCGTCTTCGTACGTATGTAGAACATAGGAAATGCCGGCGCTTTCCAGCTCGCGCATCGCATTGGTTTTTGGCGTCTTTACAGCCTTTGCCATGACATATCCTTTCCCTCGCATTCGGACGCAAGGATTAAGTATATGTCCAATTCGACTGCATACGTCACTTCGGCACAGCAAGCGCCATCGAATCACAAGGAGTCGATGGCGCCCATAAACTGAATCGCCTATTTATTGAGCATCAAGTTGAGCCTGGCGCTCCCGGTCACGCCTGAGCAACGGCGCCAAAAACTTGCCCGTATAACTCTGCGGACAGTCCGCAACCTGCTCCGGTGTGCCCGAAACCACGACGGTTCCGCCGCCGTTACCGCCCTCGGGACCCATATCGATCAGGCGGTCGGCAACCTTGATGACATCAAGGTTGTGCTCAATCACCAGCACCGTGTTGCCCGCATCGACCAAACGCTGCAGCACATCGAGCAGCTGGCGGACGTCCTCAAAATGAAGGCCGGTCGTCGGCTCGTCCAAAATATAGAACGTCTTGCCCGTCTGGCGTCGATGAAGCTCCTTGGCGAGTTTCACACGCTGCGCCTCGCCGCCCGAAAGCGTCGTGGCGGGCTGGCCCAGGCTCACGTAGCCCAAGCCTACATCGTACAGCGTCTGAAGCTTGCGCTTAATCTGCGGGATATTCCCAAAGAAAGCCAGTGCCTCGGCCACGCTCATGTCAAGTACGTCCGAGATGGTCTTGCCACGGTAAGTGACCTCGAGTGTCTCACGGTTGTAGCGTTTACCGCCGCAAACTTCGCAGGGAACGTAGATATCGGGAAGGAAGTGCATCTCGATCTTGATCTGTCCGTCGCCCTTGCACGCCTCACAGCGCCCGCCACTCACATTAAAGGAGAAACGACCCGGCGAGTAGCCGCGCGCCTTCGACTCCGGCGTACTCGCAAACAGCGCGCGAAGATCATCCCACAGGCCGATATAGGTAGCAGGGTTGGAACGCGGCGTGCGGCCAATCGGCGACTGGTCGATATCGATAACCTTATCGATACACTCGATGCCCTCGATTTTCTTATATGGACCCACAGGGCGCGTCGAACGGTGAATGGCATTCGTAAGGGCAGGCGCAATGGTATCGGTAACCAGGGAGCTCTTGCCCGATCCCGACACGCCGGTAACAACCGTAAGCGTACCAAACTCGATCTTGGCAGTAACGTTTTTGAGGTTGTTGGCTCGAGCGCCCGTAATTTTAAGGCAGCCGCGACCGGGCTTGCGCCGTTCATCAGGCACCCGGATCATTCGTTTGCCGGTCAGATAAGCGCCCGTCATCGACTCAGGACACGCCATGATATCGGCAGGCGTTCCCGCCGCGACTACGTGTCCGCCGTTGACGCCGGCGCCGGGACCCATGTCGATCACGTAATCGGCGGCACGGATTGTATCCTCGTCGTGTTCGACGACGATAACGGTATTGCCGATATCGCGCAGGCGCTCGAGCGTCTTGATCAGGCGCTCGTTGTCACGCTGATGAAGACCGATCGAGGGCTCATCCAGAATATAGAGCACGCCCATGAGACCCGCGCCGATCTGCGTTGCCAGGCGAATACGCTGCGCCTCGCCACCAGAAAGCGTCGCCGAGGCACGATCGAGCGTCAGATAGTCGAGTCCAACATCGACCAGAAAACGCAAGCGCTCCAGGATTTCCTTGACGATGCGCCCGCCGATAAACTGTTGGCGCTCGGTGAGCTCCAGACCCTCAAAAAACTCGAGCGACTCACGGCACGACAGGCAACAAACCTCGTAAATGGACTTGCCACCCACGGTGACGGCGAGCATCTCAGGGCGCAAACGAGCGCCGTGGCAGCTCGAGCACGGTTCCTCGCGAATGTACTTCTCCAAGCGCGCCTTGGTGTTCTCGTTCGTCGTCTCGGTATAGCGTTCGTACAGGATGTTGCGAACGCCCGAAAACTTGGTATCCCACTGGCTGCGACGTCCGTCGAGCTTTTGGTAGTCGACCGAGATCTTCGTATCGCCCAGGCCATCCAAGAATGCACGACGCACGCGAGGGGGCAAGTCCTCCCACGGCGTATCGGTGCTCACCTTAAAGTGTTTGCAGACCGCAGCAAAAATCTGCGGATAGTAGTTCGAATTGCCAAACAGGCTACCAAAGACTCCGTCGGCAATGGACTTCGAGGGGTCCTCGATCAGCGCCTCGGCATCAACGGTTTTCTTAAAGCCCAGGCCGTCGCACTCAGGACATGCGCCATAGGGAGCGTTGAACGAAAAATCACGCGGCTGAAGATCGTCAATGGAGTGACCATGCTCCGGGCACGCCAAGGCCAACGAATACTCCAGCAGCTCGCCCTCGGTCCCCTCGGGAGCATCACGATCGGGCAGCATGTACACGTTTACATTGCCGTGAGCCAGCGCGGTCGCCTGCTCAACAGACTCGGCGATACGGCCCAGAGAGTTCTCACAGATCACGATGCGATCGACCACGACCTCGATATCGTGCTTGAACTTCTTGTCCAGATCGATCGGATCGTCGAGCGAGCGCACTTCACCGTCGACACGCACGCGGCTAAAGCCCTCGGCGCGAAGGTCCTCAAACAGTTTGGTGTACTCGCCTTTTCGCCCGCGCACCACCGGTGCCAGCACAAACGCGCGACGGCCCTCCCCCGCCGCCAAGACCTTGTCGGCAACCTGGTCGGTCGTCTGACGCTCAATGACGCGGCCGCATTCGGGACAGTGCGGGGTGCCCACACGGGCGAACAGCAGGCGCAGATAGTCATAAATCTCGGTTACGGTGCCAACCGTCGAGCGAGGGTTTTTAGACGTCGTCTTTTGGTCGATCGACACCGCCGGCGAAAGGCCGTCGATTGAATCCAAGTCGGGTTTGTCCATCTGGCCCAAGAACTGGCGCGCATAGCTCGAAAGACTCTCGACGTATCGACGCTGGCCCTCGGCATAGATAGTGTCAAATGCCAGCGAACTCTTGCCCGAGCCAGAAAGACCGGTAATGACCACGAGTTGGTCACGCGGAATGGAAACATCGATATCACGGAGGTTGTGCTCACGAGCGCCGCGAATAACGATAGAAGAATCAGACATGGAAGCTCCTTGCCTCCTATTGCATCGAATCATACTGCCGATGAGTTTAGCGCACTCGACGCGCACAGATGTTCGTAATACAAGATTCGCAGACCTTTAGCTTTGCGTATCGGGCGCTTTGTTTCTCGAAATGCCGTGGAAAGGTTACAGTAATCTAATACTGAACTTAATTTGCTGTAACAGAGGAACGTCCATGACCGAAGATATCCCCCTTGAAATCACTTCGAGCGACATGGTCAATCTGCCCATATTCATCGCCGTCCTTATCGTGGCCACCGTCGTCGTGCGCGTGTATTTTTCAATCAAACACAATGAAAAGCCGCCCATTGCCCGCGTCTTTTGGTGCGCGACGCTCCTCATCCCGCTCGGCGTGGTAGCTGCATGGATTACGAATCAATTGCTCGTAAATGAGGACAGTTCCCTATGGCTCCTTTCTTATTCGGCGCTCGGTGCTGCCGCCGTCATACTTCTTGTCGAACCCTTGGTTTCGGGACTTATCGACCAAACCGATCTTGCGACGGGAACGGTTGCCTGTATTTGCCGTGACATCCTTGTCATCGCCGCTGTTTCAGCGCTCTCGTTCGTTTCACTCGAAATTGCCTGCAACGAAACGTTCTATCGCATTCCCGCCAACTCATTCGGGTTTTCCGTCGGGCTGCTCGCGACGGTTCTGCTCTCCCTTTATTTGCTGGGACAGCGTCATGGAGGCGTCATGGCCCTCGTGCCCGTCGCCTGCTGCATCCTTGGCATTGCCGAGCACTTCGTCATAACGTTTAAAGGCGAAGCCATCCTGCCAAGCGATATCTTGGCCCTTGGCACCGCAATGGAGGTGAGCGAGGGATACGAGTTTACCTTTACCGCCGGAATCGTAACCTCTCTCGCCCTGCTGGAGATTTCCCTGGGGCTTCTTTCGCTTATCCGTCCGCGAAAGCTCCGTACGCCCACCCATGTCTTCCCCGCAATCGCCGCTAACCTCTGTGCTTTTCTGTTAGTGACCGTTGTGGGGCTCTCGGGCTTTTCCAGCATCGACTTGGAGCAGGCGCTGAATTATGGATTTGACCGTTGGCAGCCCATCACCACATATGCGTCTCAGGGTTTTATCACTTCGTTCACCGAAATGGTCAACGAGTTGCCCATTGAGAAGCCCGAAGACTATACGCCCGATGAGGCGCAGAGCATCGAGCAGGAGCTCGCCGCCGCCTACGACAGCACGTATGGCTCGAGCGAGCAACGCGCGGCGGCCGTTGCCCAGTTCAATGAAATCAAGCCGACGATTGTTGCCGTCATGAACGAGAGTTTTAGCGACCTTTCGTGCTTTGAGCAGCTCCAGGCGGCCGGGTACACCGGCCCCGCATTCTACAACTCGCTTCCCGACACGCTTGTTCGCGGCACCATGCTCGCTTCGGTCACCGGTGGCGGAACGGCAAACTCCGAATTCGAATTTTTGACCGGAGCGACAACGGCCTTTGTCGGATTAGGCAAGATCCCCTATCAGCTGTATCAGATGAATGGCGTCAACAGCCTGGCAAAGGACCTTAAAGAGCTTGGGTATACCGCTACCGCTATGCACCCGCAAAACCCCGTCAACTACCATCGAGATAAAATCTATCAGCAGCTGGGCTTTGGAGATTTTCTTTCAATCGGCGATTTCGAAGGTGCGCCCTGTTACCATGCCGGCGTATGCGACTACGCCACCTACGACAAGATACTCGACCTGCTTAGAACCGACGAAGCACCGCAGTTCATCTTTGACGTCACGATGCAAAATCACGGCGGCTACGACTATGGCACCGTTCCCGCCGAAGAGCTGACAAACTATTGGGTCGAGGGAGCCAGCGAGGGCGCCAATAGCGCGCTCAACACCTATCTCACCTGCATCAACGCATCCGACCGGGACCTCGAGTACTTTATCAACGAGCTCCGCAATATCGGCAGACCGGTTGTCCTTGTCTTTTTTGGCGACCATCAGCCGAGCGCCGCAACGACTCTCAACGACGAGCTGTACCCTCAGGAAGATACGGCAAGCCACGCTTTCCGTGTCTATCAGTCGACCTATTTCGTCTGGGCTAACTATGAAATCGCCGGCAATACCGAGCTCAACGTCTACGACACCGTCGGGGCAAACGAGATTGCAGCCATTACCCTTAATAAGATCGGCGCCCCGCTCACCGACTATCAAAAGGCCCTGCTTGCAACAAGGTCAGATGTGCCCACCATCAATGTCGCCGGCTACCTTGGTGCCGACGGGCTGCGCTACGACTTGGAATCTGAAGACAGCCCATACGCCTCGACGATCGACAAGCTGCAGCGCATGCAATACCTCGAGTTCGCCAGCAAAGTTCAGTAAGCCCGCCCATTCGCTTGGACCCATCGTATTGCAAGCACGCTCGGCCCAAATGCATCGTAAATGACTCCCGCTCGCAAACGAGGGTACAATGACGCTCGTGTCACATCACGGGGCCCCGGCCCCAACATATACAAAGGAGTCATACATGGGTTGCGAGCACGCACAGGCCGCCGGCGGACAAACGTCGCCGTCGCAATTTGAGGAGAATACGCTGTCCGAGGTCAAACGCGTCATCGCCGTGCTTTCCGGCAAGGGCGGTGTCGGCAAGTCGTTTGTCACCGGTGCCATCGCCACCGAGCTTGCCCGTCACGGCCACAAGGTCGGCGTCCTCGATGCCGACATCACCGGTCCCTCTATCCCCAAGATGTTCGGTATGAGCGGACGCCACGTCCATGCCCTTGGCAACCTCATGCTGCCTGAAATCTCCGAGCACGGCGTCAAGGTCATGAGCTCCAACCTTCTGCTCCAAAACGAGACCGACCCCGTCCTTTGGCGCGGTCCGGTCATCGCAGGCGCCATCAGGCAGTTCTGGAGCGAGACCTCGTGGGGCCCCATCGACTACCTGCTGGTCGACATGCCTCCGGGAACAGGCGACGTCGCACTCACCGTCTTCCAGTCACTGCCCGTCGACGGCATCGTCATCGTCACGAGCCCGCAGGATCTGGTCTCGATGATCGTCGCCAAGGCGGTCAACATGGCCGAGAAGATGAACGTCCCCATTCTGGGCATCGTCGAGAACATGAGCTATATTGAGTGCCCCGACTGCGGCAAGAAGATCGAGGTCTTTGGCAAGAGCAAGCTCCCCGAGGTCGCAGAGCGCTATAACCTCGACATCTTGGGCACGCTTCCCATTAATCCGGCACTCGCCGAGGCCTGCGATAAGGGCGAGGTCGAGACCGCGCTGCCCGATGGCATGTTGCCCAAGGCAGTCTCTGCCGTCGAGGCTATTACCCCGCACGAGACCGACGAGGCCTAAGTGAACACGAGCGCCTTCTATGACGTCCTGGTAATCGGCGGCGGGGCTTCAAGCCTCGCCGCCGCCATTACGGCCGCACGTGCTGGCAAAAGCGTCTGCATCGTTGAGCGCGATGTCGCCTGCGGCCTTAAGCTCCTTGCGACCGGTAACGGCCGCTGCAACCTCTCCAACGAATCGATTGATCCTCAGCGGTATAACCACCCCGCATTCGTCGAATCCGTCATGGGCCCCCAACCCGAACAAGAGCTTATGGGCTTCTTCTCCTCGCTGGGCATCATGACAACCTCCGAGGAAGGCCGGCTGTACCCGCGCTCCCTTCGCGCCGAATCGGTGCGCGACGCACTTCTCAATGTTTGCGACCGCCTGGGTATCACCTTAATCTGCGGAGCCAACGTTGCCTCGGCACACAAAGCTTCCGAAGGCTGGGCACTCCAAATAGACCGTCCAGCGCGGGCGCTCAAGGCAAAAAAGCACGACGACCGAAAATCGGAGCTCCGCTCGCTTCGGAAAGCGCTCGCCGATGTCCCTCGCAAGAACGAGGCCCTGCAGGCACATGCCGTAATTATCGCCACGGGCGGCAACCCCACCGGTATCGCCGATACGTTTCGCCTCCCCCTCACTTCGCTGCGCCCCATCCTCTGCCCCGTATCGGCAACGGTCGTCGGCGATCGGGCGGCACTCAAGACGTTGGATGGCCTGCGCGTCCGCGCCCACTTGACGCTCGCCCGCAATCATAATGAGCTCTGGCACGAAGACGGTGAAGTCCTGTTTCGAACCTTCGGTATCTCGGGCGTCGCTGTCTTCAACCTCTCCCGTCGTATCCAGCGCGGCGATACGATCCTGCTCGACGTTTTCCCCGACCTCTCTAAAGACGAGTTGCTCGATATGCTTAACCGGCGCGTTGAGCTGCTCGGCGGCTTTTCGCCCCGCGATCCCCGTTGGCTCGACGGTATGCTTGCCCCGCAACTCTCCCGCGTCGTCTGCACAGCGTTCGAGCAGTGCCATCCAGGCTCCAACGATGTCATCCACCTGGTCTCGATCCTCAAGCACTTTAAGTTGCTCGTCGAAGGAACCACCGAGGAGCGCTCGGCGCAGGTCACGCGTGGTGGCATATCTGTCGAGAGCATCTCAACACCCAGTCTACGCGCGCGCAGCGTTGTCGACGCCCCGCTTTACGTCTGCGGCGAAGCGCTCGACATCGACGCCGATTGCGGAGGCTTTAACCTTGCGTGGGCATGGCTCTCGGGCATTCGCGCTGCAAGCAGCCTGTAGCCGCGCAGTCTATAATCAAAAACGCATTCGGGCCGTCTGGGATACCGGACGGCCTCTTTCTTGCCTCTAAGGAGACCTCGATGATCGAAATCACCCAAGTCAACGCGTCGCTCGATGAAGCCGGCGATGAAAATGCCTGCCTCATTGTTGGCAAGCGAGTCGCCAAGCGCGTCCTACGTTGCAAGGACTCCGAGATCAAGTCCATCGAGCTCCACCGCAAGTCAATCGACGCTCGCAAAAAACGAGACGTCCATTTTATCCTGAGCTTTCGTGTTGAGCTGACCAGTCCCCACCTCGAGCGAGAGGCGGTCGACAGCGTTTCCGAACGTGACCGCTCGCACGTACGCGCGATAGATGACGATGAGCCTTCATTCCCCTTCCCCGTTTCCGGCGCACCCAAAGAGCGCCCCGTCGTCATCGGTGCCGGATGCGCCGGCCTTTTCGCCGCACTCACCCTTGCCGAAGCAGGTCTTAAGCCCTTGCTCATCGAGCGCGGCGACCCGGCATTTCGCCGCTCGCATGCGATCGACCTCTTTCTAAAGGAGCGCATCCTCGACCCCGAGAGTAATATCCAGTTTGGTCTGGGCGGCGCGGGGACCTTCTCGGACGGCAAGCTCAATACAGGAACAAAAAATCCCGCCCATCGCCTTATCCTCGAAACCTTCGTCGAGGCGGGTGCGCCCCGCGATATTCTGTGGGATGCCAAGCCGCACATTGGCTCCGACATCCTTCCCACGGTTGTCACCGCTATATCCCAGCGCATCGAGCAGCTCGGAGGTGTCGTCCGTTATCGAACAAAGCTCGTCGACATTCACATCGACGCGTCTGGCGCCATTACCGGTATTGATGTCCAATCGTCCCAAGACGCCGCTTGCGAGCCAATCGAGACAAAGCACCTCATCCTCGCCTGCGGGCATTCTGCTCGCGATATTTTTGAGCTCCTTAAGGACCACAACGTGGCCCTCGCACAAAAGACCTTTGCCATGGGCGTTCGCATCGAGCATCCGCAGCGCGACATCGACCGAGCCCAATATGGAGCCTCGGCGGGACATCCAGCGCTCGGGGCGGCCCCTTACAAACTTGTTGCCCATCTTCCCAACGGCCGCAGCGTGTTCTCGTTTTGCATGTGCCCCGGCGGGCAGGTTGTCGCCGCCTCTTCCGAGCAGGGCCACCTGTGCGTCAACGGCGCTAGCCTCAATGCCCGCGACGGACGCAACGCAAATGCCGCCCTGCTCGTTAACGTCACGCCTGAGGACCTTCCCAACGATGACCCGCTCGCCGGCATCGAGCTCCAGCGTGCCTGCGAGGCGGCCGCCTATCGCCTGGGCGGCTCCAACTGGAACGCACCGGCACAGCTCGTCGGAGATTTCCTCGCAGGACGCGCCAGCAAGGCGCCCGGAAAGGTAAAGCCCACCTATCCGCTTGGTGTGACCTGGACGGCAATTGACGAAGCCCTGCCGCAGCATATCGTCGAGTCGCTCCGCCTGGGACTTCCCCTACTCGGAAAAAAGCTACGAGGCTACGACCGCCCCGATGCCGTTCTTACCGGCGTGGAGACTCGTTCGAGCTCACCGGTTACTGTCACCCGAGACCGAACGTGCCATGCCGTGTCGACCCCGGGCCTCTACCCTTGCGGTGAGGGAGCTGGATATGCCGGCGGCATCATGAGCGCGGCCACCGACGGCATTCGTTGTGCCGAAGCCCTGATCGCAGACCTCTAGCGCACGAATTCCAGCACGCAAAAGACACAGGCCCCGAGCTCCACAGGGAACTCGGGGCCTGTTCGCTATTTCTTAAACCGTGCACCCTGGCGTTTTCTGCCCGATGCGAACGTGGAACCCTTGCGGGCCTGCGAACGTAAGCGCTCGATCGTCTCGTCCTCAGACGCACCCTCGAGCATCGCCCGAATCTGAACGACGGCATCGCGCAGGCGCGCCGCCTCCTCAAAGTCCATGGCGGCAGAAGCGTTGCGCATATCCTCTTCCATGGTTTCGACGATTCGCACAAGCTCGTCATGCGGCAGTTCTTCCAACTGCTCCGCAAGTGTCTGCTCGGGTGCCACCGTTTCCGGCACGCCGCCCTCGCCCGACTCATCGGGCGTATAGAATGCGCCATGGCCAAGGGAGTCGCCCTTCGAGCGCCCCTTGGAACCCACGGTTTTTTCGGCCTCGGCAATAAAACTTGAGATGTCGTTGATGGCTTTGCGCACCGTCTTGGGCACAATGCCATGCTCTTCGTTATATGCCATCTGAATCTCGCGGCGGCGCCGCGTCTCCTCGATGGCCTCTTTCATCGAATCGGTCACAACGTCCGCATACATGATGACTTCGCCATCGGCGTTACGGGCCGCGCGGCCAATCGTCTGAATCAGCGAACGGCGGTTGCGCAAGAAGCCTTCCTTATCGGCATCGAGAATTGCCACCAGTGAGACCTCGGGGAGATCCAAGCCCTCGCGAAGCAGGTTGATGCCAACGAGGACATCGATCTTGCCCTCGCGCAGCGTTCGCAGGATCTCGACACGGTCCATTGTCGCCGTATCAGAGTGCATGTAATTGACCTTAATGCCCGCGTCGAGCAGATGGTCGGTCAGGTCCTCGGCCATGCGCTTGGTCAACGTGGTCACCAGCACGCGCTCCTTGCGGGCAACGCGCTCGCGAATCTCGTCCTCAAGATCGTCAATCTGACCGCGAACCGGACGCACATCGATCTTGGGATCGAGCAGACCGGTCGGACGAATAATCTGCTCAACGTCGTTCTGGCTCACCCGCAGCTCATAGTCGCCCGGTGTTGCCGAAACGTAGATGAACTGGGGTATCCTTGCCTCAAACTCATCGAAACGAAGCGGGCGGTTATCGAGCGCCGAGGGCAGGCGAAAACCGTGTTCCACCAGTGTCACCTTACGCGAGCGGTCACCTTCGTGCATACCGCGAATCTGCGGCACCGTCACATGGCTCTCATCGATGATGCAGAGCATATCTTTGGGAAAGTAATCGATTAGGGTAAACGGCGGCTCGCCCGGCTTGCGACCATCCAGATGACGCGAGTAGTTCTCGATGCCGTTGCAAAAGCCCATCGTCTCGAGCATCTCAAGATCATAATCGGTGCGCTGCTGCAGACGCTGCGCCTCGAGCAACTTGTCGGTCGCCTTGAGCTCCGCCACGCGCTTCTCGCACTCTTCGCTGATCGATTTCAGAGCCGCCTTGACCTTCGGCTTCTCGGTCACGTAGTGCGATGCCGGCCATACAGGAATGGCCTCATACTCACGAAGCATCTCACCGGTGACCTCATCGATCTCGGCAATCAGCTCGACCTCATCGCCAAAGAACTCAAACCGCAACGGATGCTCGGCATAAGGCGGATACACGTCGACAACATCGCCGCGCACGCGGAACGTGCCGCGTGCCAGGTCATAGTCATTGCGATCATATTGAATGTCGATAAGTGCATGGATAAAGTCATCGCGCTCGAGCGGCACCTTTTTGTCGACGTTTGGAGCCAGACCCGCATAGTCCTCAGGAGAGCCAATGCCATAGATACACGAGACCGATGCGACAACGATCACATCGCGTCGAGAGAGCAGCGATGCGGTCGCCTGATGTCGCAGCATCTCGACCTCTTCGTTAATCGAGGAGTCTTTCTCGATATATGTATCGCTTTGCGGCACATACGCCTCGGGCTGATAGTAGTCATAGTACGAGACGAAGTAGACCACAGCGTTGTTGGGAAAGAACTCTTTGAGCTCGCTCGCAAGCTGAGCGGCGAGCGTTTTATTCGGAGCCATGACCAGCGTCGGCTTTCCCAGGGCCTCAATAGTCTTTGCCATCGTGAAGGTCTTGCCCGAACCAGTCACGCCCAGCAAAACCTGATAGCGGTCTCCGTCCCTCACGCCCTGCACAAGCGACTCAATGGCTTTAGGCTGGGAACCGGCAGGCTCATAGGGAGAAACGACCTTAAACGGCACGTCAGAGCCTTCAACGCCAAAGCGCTTAAGTTCACCACCAACGCGTTCTACTTCAAATTCCGCCATGGATACTCCTAACTCATATATCTGCAGTATACGCAGGCGGCAGGCATAGTCCTATACGAACCGATCGGGATAGAGGGTCTTGTAGCGAACCCAGGCATTATTGACACGAATCAGATACGCCTGCGTCTCGGGAAAGGTGATTGCATTATGAAGCGACGTGCTCTGCTGCGCCCATCCGTCGACATTGCCCATGCCGGCGTTATAGGCGGCGATGGCACTATCCGTCGACCCGTTGAAATAGGCGAGAAGATACGAGAGGTATGCGCAGCCAAACTCGATATTCGTAGCCGGATCGTTAAGATTGTCGGCCGAATACTCCCCTCCGTCGACAAGGCCCTTGGCAATCATATCCTGGGCAGTCTCGGGCATCAGCTGCATCAATCCCTGAGCACCCTGATTCGACTCGGCCTCGGGATCCCAATTCGATTCCGACTTAATGACAGCGCACACCAGATACGGATCCAGATTATGCGAAATACTGGATTGCTTTACATACGCCTCGTAGTCAATCGGATACAGCGGCTTAAAGAAAGCGGCAGGGGCACACGAGTAGACGAGCGAAATAAGGCCGAAGACGAACACAACGGCAAGTGGCGCCACGCGATACCACGTAAAGAAACGTGCCTTAGGCATCGGCCTCCTCCTTATCCGGAGTATCTATAAACCCGTGGCATGCAAGCCATGAGTCAAGCTGCTCAAAGAGCGAATTATCGCCTGCGGCATTATCAATCACCGTTGTAGCGAGATTGCACAGCGCAGACTCATCGGGCTGGCAAGCAGAACGAGCATCGAAATCGGATGGCTCCATGCCACGTTGAATAGCGCGCTCGCGACGAACTGACAAAGGGGCGCTGATGACCAGAATTTCATCAGCCAAGCCAAATGCATCCTCAAAACCAGTCGGAGCAGAAACCTCGACCACCGCAAAGGGATAACGGGGAGATGAAACCGTACAACAAACCGGATCGAGAATCCTAAGCGAAAGCTGTTCAATCAGAACGGGATGCACGATGCCATTGAGCCGTGCGACCGAATCAGGAGAAGCGAAAGCTCGAGAAGCGAGGATGCTGCGGCGAATGCCGCCTTCCTCATCCAAAATGTCCCAACCGAATTCATCCGCGAGAGTATTGACGATATCAGAGCCCGGCACATACAGAGATTTTGCAAGCTCATCCAGATCGATAAGCATAGCGCCACGAGATTCGAAATAGCGGCAGGCAGTCGACTTACCCGAAGCAATATTGCCCAAGACAAATACGGTAAACATCAAGCCCTCCCTAACGCCAATGCGAGTAATTATCGCTCAAATACACTAGAAGGACTCAAAATACAGCCAAAGAGTAAGAGCGCATACGGGGGAGGTAGGTCCCAAAGCACAACGTGTATACAACGCAAGACGATATGAGAAAGCCATTTGGGTCGCCTCCCCCGCGGCGCAGCTTCTTTCCGCGGGCTCGGGATGCCACAATGGGCTTTGAGTATCGGCCCGTGCGGTAGCCCTTACCGCACCTGCGGGGAGGAGGCTTCCCATGCCCCATGTTACCTCCATCGGCCTGGACGTCCACGCGCGATCGGTCGCCGCCGCGGCGTTCAACCCCTTCACCGGCGAGGTGGTGCACCGTGACTTCGGGACGGACGCCGCCGAGATCGCGGAGTGGGCCCTCGGGTTCGAGGAGCCCAGGGCCTGCTACGAGAGCGGCCCCACCGGCTTCCACATGGCGCGCGAGCTGCGCGCGCTCGGCCTCGACTGCGCCGTGGCCGCCGTCTCCAAGATGCAGAGGCCGGCGGCGGACGCGCGCCGCAAGAACGACCGGCGCGACGCCGAGTTCATCGCCCGCATGCTCGCCACCCACAACATCGTGGAGGTCCCGCTGCCCGATGCGGCCGTCGAGGCCGCCCGGGACCTCGACCGCGCCCTCGACGACGCCACGGTGGAGTACCGCCGCGCCAGACAGCGCCTCAACATGTTCCTGATCAGGCTGGGCCACGTCTGGGACGAGCGCAACGCCGACGGGGCGAGGAAGGGATCTTGGACGCGCGCCCACTGGAGGTGGATATCCGGGATCAGGCTCGAGGGGCCCCAGCGCGACGTGCTCGAGTACTACGTCACGGCCGCGAGGTGCGCGGAGTCGGACCGCCGGCAGCTCGAGAAGAAGGTGCTCGCCCTCGCCCGGACCGACCGGTGGCGCCCGGCCGTCGAGGCGCTCTCCTGCATCAAAGGAATCGACACCCTGACGGCCTTCAGGCTCGCAGCCGAGGCGGGCTCCTTCACGAGGTTCCGGACGGCCCCGGCCTTCGCGAGCTGGTGCGGGCTAGTCCCGTCGGAGCGCTCGAGCGGCGAGACCGAGCGGCGCGGCGGGATAACCAAGACGGGCAACCGGCTCGCCAGGACGGCGCTGGTGGAGTCGGCGTGGCACTACCTGACGTGCACGCCCCGCCCGAAGGCCCCGGCGCCCGGCGCGGACGTCCCCGCGGCGATCCGGGCGCGCCCCCGCGCCTGCCCCCCC
>DBEWII010000099.1:0-21677 GCA_048384935.1 Collinsella aerofaciens
AGGGACTGTCCCTTTGTCACATTGCAATAAATGTGATGAACGTGTGGCGAAATGAGCTTAAAACTTCCGTAAATGTGATAAATGTCACGTTTTACCTAGGGTAAAATGTGGGAAATATCACGTTTACGGAAGTTTCTTTGCGGGAGGTTCGGCCATGCAGCGAGATATCATTGCCAAGCTTAACGCTTGGAAAGCGTCAGAATATCGTAAGCCGCTTATCCTTAAGGGGGCGCGCCAGGTTGGAAAGACGTGGGCGCTTAAGGAGTTCGGCCGAACCTCGTACATCAATTATGTGTATCTGACGCTCGAGGAGCCGTCGCCTGGGGTACAGAGCGAGTACGCTCAGTTTTTCGAAGGTACGCGCGATCCTCGACGGATCATCTCAAATCTTTCCCTGGCACTTGGACAGCCTATCGATCCTGGCGAGACGCTGCTTATTATTGATGAGATCCAGGATTGTCCTTCTGCAGTCGGTGCCCTTAAATACTTCTGTGACGAGGCCCCCGAGTATCACGTCGCATGCGCAGGGTCTTTGTTGGGCGTTCGCTTGTCCCGTGAGACCAGCGCTTTTCCGGTGGGAAAGGTCGAGTTCATGGAGATGCGCCCCATGAGCTTTTCCGAGTTTCTGAAAGCCGAGGGCGCTGCAAACTACGACGAATACCTTGGCGGCCTGGATCAGATCGAGACAGTGCCCGATTTCTTCCATGTCCGTCTCGTCGAGCATCTTCGTCGTTATTTTGCATGCGGCGGCATGCCAGAGGCTCTTGGCCGGTGGGCGGAGACGGGCGATATCGTTCAGGTCGATAAGGTGTTGTCTGATCTCTTGGATTCCTACGAGCGCGATTTTGCCAAGCATGGTGGCCGTGCGCAGTTCGCCAAGCTTTCGCAAATATGGAACTCGATTCCAGCTCAGTTGGCGCGCGAGAACAAAAAGTTCGTTTGGGGTGCGGTGCGCGAGGGGGCTCGTGCTCGAGAATACGAGGATGCTCTGGAATGGCTTGCCGATGCTGGGCTCATCACGGCGGTTCGCCTTAATGCTGCCGGTGGTGTGCCGCTCTCTGCGTACGATGACCTCAAGGCATTTAAAGTCTACTGTCTTGATGTCGGCTTGCTGCGCCGCATGGCAAGGCTGGATGCGTCCGCTTTTGCCATCTCGGATGCGCTATTTTCGGAGTTCAAAGGTTCGTTCGCCGAGAACTATGTGCTTCAGGCATTACTTTCACAGTTAGATGCTGCTCCGCGTTATTGGACAAACGAGAAGCCGAAGCACGAAGTCGATTTTTTGATTCAAGTCGGAAACGAAATCGTTCCCGTCGAGGTCAAATCGGGAGAGGTCGTTCATTCCAAGAGCCTTAAGTACTATGCCGACAAGCATGCGGAGACGACTCCATTGAGGGTCCGCTACTCACTTAAGAACCTAAAGCTCGACGACGGGGTGCTCAACATTCCGTTGTATTTGGCTGATCGATCTGTCCCTCTTATCAAAAAGGCGCTTGATTGTGCGCATCTTGACGTTTAAATCCTGGGTGAGCTGACGGGCGGCGGCTAATTAATCGCTCCGTTACGGCCAGGGAGCTTGGGCCTTAGCGATGCTTGCTTCGCCAAGCGGTGGGGGTGGTGCCGGTGTGTTGTTTGAAGGCTTGGGCGAAGGCGGCTTGCTGAGGGTAGCCGAGCCGCTCTGCCACCTGCGCTATTGTGAGCGCGCTATCGGCCAAAAGGTCCTTTGCTCGCTCCATACGGCGTCTGCGAATGTAGGTGCCCAGGGACTCGCCAGTTTGGGCCTTAAAGGTGGCGCATAGTTTGGAGCGGCTTGTGTAGAGCCTCTCGGCCACCTCGTTGATACCCACACGTCTGCCTTTGTCGAGCGCGCGCTCAATCATTGCCGTTGCTTCTTCGGCAATGGTTATGCTGACGCGTGTGTCTGCCGCCTGCCGCGCCTGCTTGTGGGCCGCGCGCGAACAGGCGAGCTCCGCGACCATGGTCTCCACGATGCCCTGCATATAGACGTGTCCGCCTACGGTGCGAGCGCGGTCCTCGTTAATCCGGCGCAGCGTGTGGCAGATGGCAGACGTCGCTTCCTCGTGCCATGGCTCGGCAAACGCCTCAAAGATTCCCGCGAACTCGGTGGGATAGCGGTGCTCCAGTTCGTCAAAATATTCAGGCAAAAAGAGCACCGAGCGCGAGTGATAGAGCTCCCCCGCAAACAGCGGGCTTAATTCCTCGCCACAGTTATCTTGGATAAAGCTGCAAACGGCATTGTTTGGCCACGGTCCATGCAATGGTTTGAGGTTCGCGGGCGTTATGCCAGCCTCGGGCATGCATGTAAGTGTGGGCGCGCTGACCTCGCTCACGCAGGCATATGGCTCGGGTGTGTATTCGGTCAGGTACATATCGTGCGTCGGGGTGATGAAATGCTCCATGACGATGCAGGCAGGGGAGAGGGGCATGATCCATGCGCGTCCGTGCGCCCGATCGTTTGCCACCTCGCCGGTAAAGACAGCGCCCTTGCCGGAAAGCTCCAGGCCAAACTGCTCAAACTGTGGTGCGTAGAGCTCGGTTATGTCGGTCGCTGCCCGCCGTATTTGCAAAAGCGTCCCTTTCCTTTGCAGAAACGTCCACGCCTGGCTTGATTGTGAGCCATGGCTAACACATCAATGATAAGTTCATTACGGTTAACTCTCAAGCCGTTAGAAAGGAATCTCATGGCAAAGGGATCAAAAAGGGAAGGTGGAGGCATCGGCGAGTTGCTCGCGTATGCCGGTGACCGTAAATTCCTAACGTATTTGGGCATGGCGCTCTCGGCGCTCTCGCAGCTGCTGAGCTTTGGCCCGTACGTGTGCATTTGGCTTGTCGCTCGCGACCTGATCGCCGTGGCACCTAACTGGAGCGAAGCCTGCGACATCGCGATGTATGGCTGGTGGGCCGTGGGGTTTGCGCTGGCAAGCATCGTAACTTATTTCGTGGGGCTCATGTGCACGCATCTGTCCGCGTTTCGCTGCGCGTCCAATATCCGTAAGGCTACGAGCGAGCACCTGCTTAAGTTGCCGCTCGGCTACTTCGACACGCATGCCACCGGCGAGCTGCGCCGCATTGTAGACGGGTGTGCCGCCTCCACCGAGACTTTGCTCGCACACATGCTGCCCGATATCGCAGGCGCCGTCGCCATGGTCGTGGGCTTGCTCGTGCTGCTTTTCGCCCTCGATTGGCGCTTGGGCGCGGCATGCCTCATCTCGGTGGCCATTTCGTTTGGCGCCATGGCTACCATGATGAGCGGCAAAGGCGCCGAGTTCATGAAGGCCTACATGGGAGCGCTGGTCAAGATGAACAAGACCGGCACCGAATACGTACGAGGCATCCCCGTGGTCAAGGTGTTTCAGCAGACGGTCTACTCCTTTAAGGCCTTCCACGATGCGATCGCCGAATACGCCGACATGGCGCAAAACTATGCGGGCACGTTCTGCCGAGGTCCGCAGGTGCTCAACCTTACCGCGCTCAATGGCCTTGTGGCATTCCTGTTGCCCGTGGCGTTGCTGTTGGCGCCAGGCGAGACGGACTTCGCGCATTTTATGACCAACTTCACGTTTTACGCGATATTTTCGGCCGTGGTACCGACGGCCATGACCAAGCTCATGTTTGTGGGCGAGGCCTCTCAGATGAGTGCCGATTCGTTGGCTCGTATTCGAAGCGTCATGGATTCCAAGCAGCTCTCCGTGCCCGCCCAACCCAAGCACCCTGCCGGCAGCGACGTGCGATTTGAGGACGTGAGCTTTACGTACGAGGGCGCCGAGGCACCTGCCGTTAGCCATGTAAGTTTCAGCGTTCCCGCTGGTAGCACTCTCGCCCTGGTGGGTCCCTCGGGTGGCGGTAAGTCAACCTGCGCAAGCCTGATCCCGCGTTTTTGGGATGTTTCCTCGGGTCGAGTGCTCGTAGGCGGTGTGGACGTTCGCGATATGGATCCGCACGAGCTTATGGACCAGGTCGCCTTCGTGTTCCAGACCAACCAGCTGTTCCGGCAAACACTTGCCGATAACGTGCGCGCCTCCAAGCCTACGGCCACTGACGACGAAGTGCGTGCGGCCCTCTCCGCAGCTCAGTGCGACGACATTGTGGCCAAGCTCCCACAGGGTATCAATACCATGCTCGGCGCCGGCGGAGCATATCTTTCGGGCGGCGAGGTCCAGCGCGTGGCGCTCGCCCGCGCGATCCTTAAAGACGCGCCTATCGTGGTGCTCGACGAGGCCACGGCGTTTGCCGATCCCGAGAACGAGGCGCTCATCCAGCGCGCCTTTAGCAAGCTGGCGGCGGGCCGCACGGTCATTATGATCGCGCACCGACTCTCGACTGTAGTGGGCGCAGACCAAATCGTGGTGCTCAACCAGGGCAGCGTGCAGGAGTCGGGTACCCATGCCGAGTTGCTGTCCCAAAACGGCCTGTATGCCAAGATGCGGGCCGAGTACGAGCAGGCCGCGAGCTGGAAGATTACTGCTGCGACCGCGGATGCCGCCGTCACGAAGGGAGGCGAGGCCTAAATGTTCGCCTCATTCCAAAAGAAGTATTTCCTATCCGATAAAGGCGTCGCCGGCGTAAAACGCGGCATTTTCTGGACCACGCTCACCAATCTTATTTCCATGGCCGGCATGGGTTTTCTATTCCTGGTTATGGCCGGCTTTGTCGAGCATCTCGCCAGCGGGGCTGACCTGCCGGATACCCTGTCGATCGTGGGCGGCCTCCTGGTCTTTTTTGTGTTGCTCTTTGTGTCTAACTGGCAGCAGTATTACTACACCTACTGCATCTTTTACGAGGAGTGCGGCAAGCAGCGCATGGAGATCGCCGAGCGCTTGCGCAAACTGCCGCTGTCGTTTTTTGGTCGTCGTGATCTGGCCGATTTAACCGAGACTATCATGGGTGACGTCCAGGCCATGGAGCACGCCTACAGCCACGTGCTGGGAGAGCTTTGGGGTGCCATCATCGCAAGCGCCATTGTGTTCGTGGCGTCGTTGTTCTTTTGCTGGCAGCTGGCGATCGCGGCGTTTTGGAGCGTTCCCGTGGCCTTTGCCGTGCTGTATCTAACACGCGGCCCCATGACTCCGGTGTTCGATCGCGTGCGCGCCGAGAAGGTCAAGGTTACCGAGGCGATTCAAGAGACGCTCGACTGCGTTCGCGAGATCCGTGCCACCAACCAGGAGGCCCATTATCTTGAGGGATTCAACGCCGTGATCGATGCCGAGGAGCGCGAGACCACCAAGGGCGAGCTCGCTAACGGGCTTTTGGTCAACTCCGCCTTTGCCATCCTGCGTCTGGGCATTGCCACCACGCTGGTCACGGGTGCCGCGATGGTCGCCTCCGGGCAGGTCGACTTTTTGGTGATGTTTGCCTTCCTGCTTATGGTGAGCCGTATCTATGCGCCCTTTGACCAGGCGTTAATGTTAATGTCCGAGCTGTTTGCCGCCGAGTCGTCTGCCAAGCGCATGTGTTCCATCATGGAAGAGCCTGTGGCGCGGGGCAGCGAGAAATTTGAGCCCGCGGGTCACGATGTGGTGTTCGATCACGTGGCATTTGGCTATGGTGCGGGCGAGGACGGCCGCGCCGGCGAGAAAGTTCTTACCGATGTGAGCTTTACCGCCAAGGAAGGCGAAGTTACGGCGCTGGTCGGTCCTTCGGGTTCCGGTAAGTCTACGGTGAACCGCCTGGCCGCGCGCTTTTGGGATGCCACTGCGGGCAAGGTTACCGTGGGCGGTGTGGATGTTGCGGGCGTCGATCCCGAGGTACTCCTGCGCGACTACGCTATCGTGTTCCAAGACGTGCTGCTCTTTGACGACACGGTGATGGGAAACATCCGCCTCGGGCGTCGTGATGCCACCGATGAGGAAGTGCTTGCGGCCGCGCGTGCCGCCAACTGCGACGAGTTTGTGTGCCGCATGCCGCAGGGCTACGACACCATGATCGGCGAGAACGGCTCCAAGCTGTCCGGTGGCGAGCGCCAGCGCATCTCCATCGCCCGCGCGTTGCTCAAAGACGCACCCATCGTGCTGTTGGACGAGGCGACGGCAAGCTTGGATGTGGAGAACGAGACCGTGGTACAGCAGGCACTCTCCCGTCTGCTTGCAGGTAAGACGGTTATCGTTATTGCCCACCGTATGCGTACGGTGGAAAATGCCGACAAAATCGTTGTGCTCAAGAATGGAGTGGTTGCCGAACAGGGCACCCCGGCGCAGCTCAAGGCGGCAGGTGGAGAATTCGCCCGCATGGTTGCGCTGCAAAAGGAGGCGGCGGACTGGCAGCTGTAGGAATATGACAAAGGGGCAGTCCCTTTGTCATATTGAGTTCACCCCCATAGTTTCCAAAAAGTTAACCATTGTTGAACTTAATAGTTAGATAAACTAAACTATTTTCCAAAAGTGTGCTCGAGCAAACTTGTTTACTCGGGTGCTAAGGCACCGTGCCGCAGTTGTTGCGGAAAAGGGAGAGACATCATGAAGAAGTCCACGTTTAACACCCTGCTTGTTGGTGGCGGTTTTCTGCTCGGCACGGCCGGCATCAAACTGCTCACTAGCGCTCCGGTAAAGAATGCCTGCGTGCAGGGCATCGCGTGCGGCATGCGCGTCAAGAACTGCTACCAGGACATGGTCGAGCAGGCCAAGGCTAATGTCGACGACATGGTTGCCGAGGCTGCCTACATCACCCAGAGCGAGGCCGCTGCTGACGAGGCAGCCGAGTAACGCTCCCAGGCACAAACTATGAGATTCTCGATTATTAGCGAGATCCCCGGCAGGACCCGTCTTCAATTGGCGGGTCCTGTGCCAGAGAGCGATCTCGATGCACTTCTTAAGCTTGGCGGCGAAATCGACGGCGTGCGCAAAGTGCGCGTATATGGCCGTATTGGCCAGATGGCGCTCGAATATGACGAGCAGTGTCGTGCGAGCGTGCTCGACGCCTTGGGCGCACTCGATGCTCAAGCTATCGCCGATGCCAAGTCGGGCTACGTGATGCAACTCGAGCCGCGCAAGCATAAACTCGTTATGGACCTGGCGACACTCGTCGGTGCCCATTACGCACGTCGTTGGTTCTTGCCGACGCCTCTGCGCGCGGTGTTTGTCGTGGCCGGTTACATGGCATTTTTGCGCGCTGCCCTTCATGAGCTGGCGCAGCCGCGCCTGACCGTTCCCGTGCTCGACGCTTCGGCCATCGGCATTTCGTTCGTCAAGCGTGATGTCGACACCGCGGGCCAGACGATGTTCCTGCTCAACGTGGGCGAGCTGCTCGAGGACTACACCCGCGCCATGAGCGAAAACGAGCTCATCAACTCGCTGCTCGATGTGCCCGACAAGGCGCAAAAGGTTGTCGGCGACACCGAAGTGGGTGTTGCCGCGACCGAGCTCGAGCCCGGCGATCTGGTCGCTGTGCGCACTGGCATGTCCATCTGCATCGACGGCGTGGTTGAGCAGGGGAGCGCCATGGTCAACCAGGCGACCCTGACCGGCGAGCCGCTGGCCGTCGAGCGCAGCGCAGGCGACGACGTATTCGCCGGCACCGTCGTGGAAGACGGCAGCATCTTGGTGCGCGTGCGCGCCAACACGGCACAGACCAAGCTGCGCTCAATCGTCTCGCTCGTGCAGACGGCCGACTCGCTCAAGTCCGAGGGCCAGTCGCATATGGAGGACCTTGCCAACAAGATCGTCCCGTGGAACTTCCTGCTCGCGGGCCTGGTTGCGCTTACCACCCGCAGCCTCATCAAGACCTCGGCGGCGCTGATGGTCGACTACTCGTGCGCACTCAAGCTCACGGGTTCCGTCGCCGTCATGACTGCCATGAGCGACGCCGCCAAGATGGGCGTAATGGTCAAGGGCGCGAAGTACTTTGAGTCGTTTGCCAAGGCCGACACCATTGTGTTTGATAAGACCGGTACGCTCACCGAGGCGCAGCCGCGTCTTGCCTGCGTACTCACCACCGATGGCTGGAGCGAGGACGAGGTCCTGCGCCTTTCCGCTTGCCTGGAGGAGCATTTTCCGCATCCGGTGGCGCGCGCCGTGGTCAATGCGGCACGTGAGCGCGGGCTCGAGCATCGCGAGCGCCACGCCGCCGTCGAGTACATCGTGGCGCACGGCATTGCCTCGTCCATCGAAGGGCGTCGCGCTATCATCGGTTCCGCGCACTTTGTATTTGAGGACGAGGGCGCGCAGCTCGATTCCGACATCAAGGAACGCATTGAGTCCCAGATGCAGGGCCTGTCGCCGCTGTACCTGGCGGTCGATGGCAAGGTCGTCGGCGTGCTCGGTATCGAGGATCCGCTCAAGGCCGGGGTCCGTGAGGCCATCGCCGACTTGCACGCGTTGGGCGTTAAGCACGTGGTCATGCTCACGGGCGACTCGGAGCGCACGGCCGAGCGCATTGCTCGCGAGGCAGGTGTCAACGAGTTTAAGGCCGAGCTGCTGCCCGAGGACAAGTACGCGTATGTTGAGCGGATTAAGCGCGAGGGGCGCCACGTTGCCATGGTGGGCGACGGCGTCAACGATTCGCCGGCGCTCGGTTTGGCCGACGTGGGGCTGGCCATGGGCGGCGGAAGCGACATCGCCAAGGAGGTCGCCGATATCATCCTGACTGACACGGATCTCGCCGCAATCGTGCGTCTACGCCGCATGAGCCAGGGGCTTATCGACCGTCTGACGAGTTCGTATTCCAAGGTGATGCTCACCAACTCGGCGCTCTTGGCACTGGGCATTACCGGCATGATTACTCCGCAGACGTCGTCACTGCTGCACAACGGCTCAACGATCGCCTACAGTCTGGGCAACGCGAAGGCTTACCTGCGTTAGCAGACGTGTTCGCCCACGTTATCTGGCCTGCGCCCAGACGGCATCGGTGTCGTCCGGGCGCAGGTCTTTTGCATTTGATTATTTGCTAGCTTCTCTATATAGTGTTGCTAACGGTGCTAGCAATTGAAGGGAGCGGGATCAACGTGGGTGCTGTTAGCGGCATGGCACAGGTGAACGTTCGCGTGGATCGCCAGGTCAAGAACCGTGCCGAGGAAGCGCTGCAGCTTTCGGGCAGGTCACTGCCCGAGCTCATCAAAAAGGTGGTGGCCAAGGTCGCGCAGGGTGGCGGGCAGTGCGAGGAAGTGCTTGCGGCCGTCGACGACCGGCAGCAGGCCGTCGCGCCCGATACTCCGTTCGCCGCGTCGTGGGCAGTGGCAGACCGGCTTTATGCAGATATGGGCATCGCTGCGTCGCCTGTATCCGACGATCGCGATTGGGACACAATCTATTCCGAAGCCATGGACGAGCGCTATCGCCAAAAGGGGATGATCCTGTGAGCGGGGCTCCCCTCAAAATAATGGTGGATGCCAACGTATGGGTCGATTCGTTTTGCGCCGACCATGCCGAGTCGCTTGCCGCACGCGCGTTTATTGGGCAGGCGACGGAGGCGGGGGCATTGCTGTTCTTTCCGGTGCATATCGCCAAGGACGTGCTGTACGTTGTCCAACACGAACTGAAGCGCAGCGTTCTTGCCAGCGGGGGAGCGCTCGACGAGGCATCTGCCCGTGCAATTGGCGATGCGGCGTTGGCGTTTGTTCGGAACATGACCGAAAACGCCACGGCCGTGGGCGCAGATGCGTCGGACCTTTGGCTGGCCGACAAATACTTAGCGCTCCATCGCGATTACGAGGACAACTTGGTGCTCGCCGCATGCAAACGCGCCCAGGTCGATTACTTGGTGACCAACGATCGCAAGCTGCTCGAACATGCCGATCTTGCAGCAAAGAAACCTCGTCAAATGATGCCGATTCTTGCTTTGGCCGAACGTGGCGGCGCGGCTATCGGTTAACGCGAACTGTTTGCGGGCCTCTTGGACGACGATGCGCCAAGGGGCCCGCGTCTGCTATTTACAAAAGCTCGGCCTTAATGGCGGGACTTTCCGCGAGCTGCTCGGCTGCCTTTTCGTCGGAGCTGTCGAGCGCTGCCAGGCTGCGGTAGACCCACTCGTTGACCTGGGTGTTCTTGACGCCTGCGGTCTGCATAAGGGCGCCTACCTCGCGGATTGCTGCGAGCAGATCGGCTTTGGGACCCGCGAGCTCGACCTCGATGTCGTGGTAGGCGGCCACGCCGCGGTTCTCACTCACGTGGTCGATAAAGCCCTCGACGGTCTCAAGCTGCTGGGCGAGAGCTGCATCATCGTCAGCGTCCAGCGCGACGAGTGCGTTCGATACCGTGAGGGCGGGATGTCCACAGGGGACAAAGCCTTCGATGACATCCATGGCTTCGGTAATGGTTGAGCCCAGGCCTGCGAGGGCATTGACGAGTTGCTGCTTGGTATCCATAACGGTCCTTTCGGCGGGTCAATTTTGCTTGGCGAAAATATACGTGACGCGTTCGGTAGCAAAAGTGCGAAGTATGGTGCACATTAGGGTCTTCACAGCTCGTGCATAGAACAGCTGTCCGCTTTCAGAACGTGGTAAGATAACACTCCACAAGCGGGGCTCGCCCTGCATGTTCCTTGAAAAGTCGACGGGTGTTGGGTGCTCGTGCCCAATGCCATCCAGACTTTCCCGACATTCGGGGGCGACTGGTTTCGACACGATAGCTCTGAGAGAGGAAGCAAGCCGAGGTCTCCTCGCCTCGTTAAACAGGGGTACAGTCAAATTGAATTGACAACAACTCTTCTTTTGAGCCTATGGCTCTTGCTGCTTAGTTTATAGCGGCGCGTCAACCCGGTGATTTCCCCGACACCGGCGCGACGTCATTTTAGGGGAATGCTCCTGCGCACGTAATCGGTATGGCGCGGGCTAAGACCGAACCGCTTAGGACGCCGCGAGCGTGTCGCTGCGCGCAAAGCGTCCGAGACAAAACCAGCGACTGAGCTTGGAGATGCCAATCAGGGGGCTTTCGTGGACCGGAGTTCGATTCTCCGCGCCTCCACCAATAGTTACAGGCAGGTAGAGAAGTGTCTCTACCTGCTTTTTTATTACTTACAGATACCGCGGAGAATCGAACTCTATGCAGGGCGCGAGCGTTAAGCAAACGCGAAGCGTTTGTAGCGAGCGGGCGAGGACGCCGGCAGGCGGCCGAAGCCGGTGCGGATTTGCGAAGCAAATACGCGGATTCTCCGCGCAATGCTCCAGCTAGATATAGATGCGATGCCGATCGGGCGTCTTGCCCCGGCCTCAACCCATCAACGGATTCCCCAAACCGCGGAGAATCGAACTCTATGCAGGGCGCGGCCGTAAAGAAAACGCCTTGGCAACGCAGACCGGGACACGCTTTCCCAATGGCGGCCCAGGCGGAAAGTCCATCCCGGAATCCCGCCTCAGACTGGGACGTAGTTTCCGGATGGCGCCTCAAGCGGAAACTGCGACCCGGAATCGAGCCGTAGAGTGGGACATGCTTTCCCAATGGCAGCTCAAGCGGAAAGTACATCCCGGAATCCTCGTTCGGAATGGGATGCAGTTTCCAAATGAATGGCTAGCGGAAAGTTCATCCCGGAATCCGCGCTCAGAACGGGGCGCGCTTTCCCAGCGGCGGTCCAAGCGGAAAGCACGTCCCGGAATCTCGCCTCAAACTGGGACACACTTTCCGCTTCACCTACCTCCTCGAAAAACCCGCGCTCTCGCCATCCTAAAACTGGGTAGAAGAAAGCCAAAACGCAATCGCAGGAGGTCAATATGACTGCAGAAGATAAGGCAAAGAACGCCGGCAAGGTCGCGCTCGTCTTGGAGGGTGGCAGTTTTCGTGGGCAGTTTACCGCCGGCGTGCTCGACGTTCTCATGGAGGCCGGTGTCGAAATTCCGGCGGTGTACGGCGTTTCGGCCGGTGCGCTCAACGGCGTCAACTACAAGTCGCACCAGATCGGTCGCGTCAATCGCATCAACCTGACCTTCTGCAATGACAACCGCTACATGGGTGCCGCATCCTTCGCATCCACGGGCTCCATCGTGGGTTACGACTTTATCTTCAACGATATCCAGGACCGCCTGGATCCCTTTGACAACGAGGCGTTCGACGCGAGCCCCATTGAAATGTACGCCGTCGCGACGGACATGCTCTTTGGAACCGCCACGTACCTCCCGGTCAAAAGCGCCGTGCTCGATCTCGACGCCGTGCGCGCCTCGACCTCGCTGCCGCTGGTGACGCCGCCGGTCGAGATTGACGGGCACAAATACGTCGACGGCGGCGTGGCCGATTCGGTTCCTATCGAGCATGTGCTCGAGGAGGCGGGCTTCGACCGTGCGGTCGTCATCGTCACCCAGGACCGCTCGTATGAGAAAAAGCCCTACGAGTTTTTGCCGGCGGCGCGTGCGCGCTATGCCGACTACCCCTATCTGCTCGAGGCTATCGAGACGCGCCACGACCGCTATAACCTCCAGCGCATGCACCTGTGGAAGTATGAGCGCGAGGGCCGTGCGTTGGTCGTCGCTCCGCAAAAGCCGGTCGAGGTCGGCCATGTCGAGCACGATTCGGCAAAGCTTTTGGACCTGTATATCCAGGGCCGTCAGGAGGCAAAGCGCCTGCTCGCGGAAATCCAAGAGTTCGTTGAGCGCTAGCGACGGCGAACCCTCAAAAAATGGCAACAGCTAAAGAGCTGCAAAATCACGGCTCGTGGATGACATGTGCAGAAACTCTGGTCGGAGCCAAAAAACCTGTTGACTCGTACGGCGAGCGGGGTAATATGGACGGGTTACTTGCAGAGCCCCGTGAATCTCTGTAACAACACGTACTGTACATGGAGGAGTCTAAGTGATTTCGAAATCGACTCACTACGCCAAGCAGGGCGAGGTCCAGCGCAACTGGGTTCTCGTCGACGCCGATGGTGCTGTCCTGGGCCGTCTTGCCACCCAGATCGCAATGATCCTGCGCGGTAAGAACAAGCCCCAGTTCACGCCCAACAGCGACTGCGGCGACTTCGTTGTCGTCATCAACGCCGATAAGGTCCAGCTTACCGGTAACAAGGCCGACACGAAGACCTATTATCGCCACAGCGGCTACAACGGCGGCCTCAAGGCTGAGAGCTTCCGCCAGGCTATGGAGAAGCACCCGGAGAAGGTCATCGAGCGCGCCGTTCGCGGTATGCTGCCCAAGACCACCCTCGGCCGTGCCCAGATGACCAAGCTTAAGGTCTACGCTGGTGCCGAGCATCCGCATGCTGCCCAGAACCCCACGAAGATTGAGCTGGAGGCTTAAAGATGGCTGAGAACACCGTTGTCTACCAGGGTACCGGCCGTCGTAAGAACGCCGTCGCCCGCGTCCGTCTCGTCCCCGGCACCGGCAAGGTGACCATCAACAAGCGTGACGCCGAGCAGTATTTCGGCCGTCATCAGCTCGTTGAGAACGCCCTTGCTCCCTTCAAGGTGACCGACACCGCCGGTCAGTTCGACGTTATCGCTCTGTGCGATGGCGGCGGCATCTCCGGTCAGTCTGGCGCTCTGCGCCTGGGCATCGCCCGCGCTCTTCTGAACGCTGGCGACTACCGTGCTGACCTCAAGAAGGCCGGTTTCCTTACGCGCGATGCTCGCGTGGTCGAGCGCAAGAAGTACGGCCTCAAGAAGGCCCGCCGCGCTCCCCAGTTCTCCAAGCGCTAAGGTTTTATCTCCTTTCGAGATACAATGTACAAGCGGGGCCTGCCGATTCCTCGGCGGGTCCCGCTTTTCTTTTTCGACTAGGGTGGGCGGTTGCATATCGCCTGCTAGGGAAGGAGCGATCCTATGCCCCAGAACATCTTCGGTACCGACGGCGTCCGTGGCGTCGCCAATGCCGATCTCTCGTGCGACCTTGCGTTTCGCCTGGGCCGCGCGGCGACCAAGTTCCTTGGTCCGGATATCTGCGTCGGCCGCGACACGCGTCTTTCGGGCACCATGCTCGAGAGCGCTCTGACCGCCGGCATCATGGCCGAGGGCGGCCGTCCGCACTGCTGCGGCGTCATCCCCACGCCTGCCGTGGCGCTGCTCACCGTCCAGAATGAGCTCGACGGCGGCATCGTCATCTCTGCTTCGCATAATCCGCCGGAGTTCAACGGCATCAAATTCTTTAGCCGCAAGGGCATGAAGCTTCCCGATGCGGTCGAGGAAGAGATCAGCGCCTGGGTCATGTCCGAGGAAGCCATGGCTGCCGACACGCTGCCGACCGGTGCCGGCGTGGGCCACATCATCAAGATGAAGGACGCTCGGAAGGCATACGTCGACCACGCCATCGATACGCTTGATGGCCTGAGGCTCGATGGTCTGGTCGTTGCCGTCGACTGCGGTCACGGTGCTTCTTGCCAGACCACGCCCGCCGCGCTGCAGCGCCTGGGCGCCACGGTGCACGCTATCAACACCGATTACTGCGGCACCGACATCAATGTCGAGTGCGGCTCTACGCACCTCGAGCCCCTGCGCGAGCTCGTGCTGCGCACCCACGCCGATATCGGCCTGGCCCACGACGGCGACGCCGATCGCGTGCTGTTCGTGGACAGCGAGGGCAATGAGATCGACGGTGACTACATCCTGGCTATCTGCGGTTCCGACCTGGCCGCTCGCGGCAAGCTCGCCAACTCCGAGATCGTCTCGACCGTCATGTGCAACCTGGGCTTCTCCATCGCCATGAAGGAGCAGGGCTTCGAAATGGTTCAGACCGCCGTGGGCGATCGCTACGTTTTGGAGCGCATGCTTGCGGACGGCGCCGTCATCGGCGGCGAGCAGTCCGGCCACATCATCTTCCTGGAGCATAACACCACCGGTGACGGCCTGGTGACGGCTCTGCAGCTGCTGGCCGTGCTCAAGCGCACCGGTCGTACCCTCACCGATCTTGCCGGCATCATGAAGAAGTACCCGCAGGTGCTCGTCAACGTGCATTCGGACAACAAGGCCGGCCTGGACGATTGCCAGCCCATCTGGGATGCTGTCGCTGCTGCCGAGAAGGAGCTTGACGGCCGCGGCCGCATTCTGGTGCGCACGAGCGGTACCGAGCCTCTGGTTCGCGTTATGGCCGAGGCGGAGACGCACGAGCTGACCCAGCGCGTTGTTGACGACATCGTCGAAGTTGTCAAGCGCGAACTTCCCTAATGGTCAAAAACGGGTGCCAAGTGGTAAACTGTTAAAGCTATTTTGCTTGATTGGTATGTCCGAGGGGGAGCATGTTCACTAAAGTCCTAAGGTCTTTTGGTATGCGTGGTCGAGTCCTTACGCTGGATGCTCCCATCTCGGGCGACGTCATTCCGCTCTCCGAGGTAAACGACCAGACGTTTGCCACCGGCCTTTTGGGCCAGGGCGTGGCGATTCAGCCCACCGGAACGCGCGTGATTGCACCGGCTGATGCCAAGGTCGAGGCCATTTTTCCCACGGGACACGCTGTTGCGCTTAACACGGTCGATGGCTTGGACGTGCTCATCCACGTTGGTTTGGACACTGTTCAGCTCGAGGGCAAGCACTTTACCGTACATGCGCAAGTGGGTGACATCGTCCATAAGGGCGATGTACTCATTGAGTTCGATCGCGAGGCAATTGCTGCCGAGGGCTACGATGTGACGGTTCCCATCTTGGTGTGCAACTCCGTTGAGTTCTCGAGTATCAAGGGCTCCGTTGGCGTGCATGTCGAAGAGATGGACCAACTCATCGTTGCTCGCGAGCGCTAGCAAGTGCACGTGGCCATTAGCCTACAATTCAAACACGTTTACGGAGGGCGCCCTTGAAAGAGGACGCCCTCCGTGGCAAGATGGGATTTGTCCGAGGCTAAACAGCTTTGGGTCACCGTGGACGGGCAGGGGCCTCGACGCGGTTAGACACGAGACACATACATTACGCGACCTCGCCCTGGTGGCCGCACACGTTGGTTGCGGCCGACGCGGGCCGCGGGCAAGTGCTTGTAAGGGAGCCTTGCCTCTCTTGTACAAGAAAGGACGCGTAATGAAGATCATTAAAGCTAAAGACTACGAGGATATGAGCCGCAAGGCCGCTAATATCATCTCGGCCCAGGTTATCCTCAAGCCCGACTGTGTGCTGGGCCTTGCCACCGGCTCCACCCCGATCGGTGCCTACAAGCAGCTCGCTGCTTGGTACGAGAAGGGCGACGTCGACTTTGCCGAGGTCAGCACCTACAACCTGGACGAGTATCGCGGCCTTTCGCACGACGATCCCCAGAGCTATCACTACTTCATGCGCGAGAACTTCTTCGATCACATCAACATCGACCTGAACAACACGCATGTGCCCGATGGCTCCAACCCCGACGCCGCCGCTGCCTGCTCTGAGTACGACAAGATTGTCGCCGCCGCCGGTTACCCGGATCTGCAGCTGCTCGGCATCGGCAACAACGGCCACATCGGCTTCAACGAGCCCGATGACCACTTCTCCAAGGGCACGCACTGCGTCGACCTCACCGAGAGCACCATTCAGGCCAACAGCCGCCTGTTCGACAGCATCGACGATGTTCCCCGTCAGGCCTACACCATGGGTACCCAGACCATCATGTATGCCCGCATGATCCTGGTCGTCGCCAACGGCGAGGCCAAGGCTCAGGCCGTGCATGACATGTGCTATGGCCCGGTTACGCCCGAGTGCCCGGCTTCGATCCTGCAGCTGCACACCAACTGCGTTGTCGTTGCCGACGAGGCCGCCCTTTCGCTCTGCGAGTAGCGCGAATCCTGCACCTCGACATAGCCTTGCCGTAGGCCTCCGCTTTGCGGGGGCCTTTTTGCTATCCCTTTCCGCCCGCTTGACCAAAATCTTGGCGCAAGCTTGACGAATGCCGGATGCCCAACAGCTTGATTCATTCCATATCAGATTCTATGCAAAAATGCCACTAGAAGGTCGTAGACGGTAGCGGGTGCTAGGCGAGTTGAATGACATAGCTGAACCTTGTTCATCTGCGTTACACTGCCGCTTAGATGGGACAAGCTGACAAGCTCATTTACCTGCTTAAAGACCGATTAGTCGGGGGATTAATAACAATCGGCCCTCGCTGTACAAAAACTTGCCGCTTGCGTACCAAAAGACAACCTAAAACACAAGGTCGCTCTATTCATAGCGCGGCTTGTATGGTCTTGCGGCTACAGTGTCCATACGGTCGAGTTGAGGAGCGGGCATGGTAAACGATTTGAGCGGTATAGACGACCTCGAGCTGATGCCGCTGGGCGGAGGCTATATGGTGCGACGCGAACGCTTGATGAATGAGCTTATCGCCAAGGGCCGAAAGGCCGGCATCGTGGTTCTTTATGCGCCCGACGGGTTTGGGAAGACCTCGGTGTTGCTGCAGTACACCCATGAGGTTAAATGCGACCCGACGCGAGGCCCCGTGCGGATTATCGAGGCCGATCGCGCCACTGGGCGCGAGGTGTTTATGCAGCTCGAGGTGGTTACCGAAGAACTCAAAGACAAACCGCACTCCCTTATCGCGATTGATAATGTGCCAAACCTCGATCAGCACGATACCGAAGACCTCATCGACAGGATTCGCGGCCTGCGCGCTATGGGGATAGGGGTCTTTATCTCCTGCCGTCCTTCAAATCGTCAGCTGATTCATGGGCTGGGCGATTCGGTTAAGATCAATGCGCAGATGCTCAAGGTGCATGCCTATGAGTATTCGGCGTGGGCATCGGCGTTTTCGATTAGCACATCGCTCGACTTTTATCAGCTCACGCAGGGCGTGCCCGAGCTCGTTTCGGCATTGCAGACGGGTCTGTATGGCCAAGGCGACGTAGCCGGTCTGCTCGAAAACGAGATTGTCAACGTATATGGCGCGGCACTTGTCGATCTGGCTTCGCTCGACAATAACGCGCTGTTTTGCGTGGCATGTCTCATGGTTTTGATGGGCGAGGGCAATATCGCAGAACTCGAGGCTTGCGGGGTGAGGCTGTCGATGGTCGACCAGTCCTACTTTGTACGCGACTACCCGATCTTTGGCTTGGACCCCGCCGAGCGGAGTTTTACGTGTCTGGGCACGGAGGATAACGGACGCTTGCGTTTGCGTAAGTTGGTGGCCGAGGTTCGCCCCGAACTTGTTCCGAGGGCGGCCCGGATTTTGCTTAAGGCGGGCCGATGCGATGCGGCGATGGGCCTGGCGGACGCCTTTTTGGACCGCGAGGCGGTCCTTGAACTTGCTGGGCAGTATGGGGTCGATCTTGCTCTGACGGGGCACGGGGCCGATATCTGCCGAGCAGCGCTCGGCACGATCGATGCCGACGATCCGGCTCCAGAGCCAACGCCTGCCGAGGCGCTTGGCGTATATCTGGCAGCGGTCAGCGTGTCCAATACAAAGCTCGCTCGCTATATGGCATCGGTCATCGAGCGTGGGGGCGAACGGGCGGCCTGCGAAATAGACCCTGTTTCATGGAGGGTGGCCCAGACACTGACGGCTGTTTGCTATGGGGACAACGGGCTTGGGCTTCCTACGAACCTGGCCGTGCCAGAAATCGAGACATCCCATACCGCACTCGATATGTTGTCTGCGCATATCGAGGTCAAGCGGTGCCTGACCGAGCGGGGAGATGACGGCGGCGTTCTACAGCAGCTCAAAACGAGCAAGGCCTACGACTGCGAGCTCGACATCGCGGGGATTGTTATACGGGCCGATAGCATGCTGGTGGAGCTCTTTGACGGGTCGTTTGCGGGAACCGACGAGCGCGACGACGAGATGACGGTGGTGCGGGAGGCGCTCGACGTACGTGGGCTTAAGGCGATGGCTATCTGGGTGCGCATGGTGTTGGCGGCACGGCGGCTCCTTTCCGGCTTGCCGGTAACCGACGACGCGGCGTTCAACGAGCTCGATCGTTTTGCCGTGCGCATGCGCGACAACCAGATTCAGCTGTTTGGCCTGTTGCTAGAAGGCTGGCAGTCGCTGGCAGAGGGACGGCCGGTTAATGCAAAGTTCCGTGCGGTCCAAGTGCTCAAACTTGCCGAGGAGTCGATTGCGTACATGCGCGATAACGCATTGCTGCTGGAGCGCGCGGCATATCTGCGTAACACCTCGATGGTTTCGGTGCGCGAGGAAGCGGAGCTACTCGATATAAGCCAGACGCAGGTTGGTGGCGCAGAAGCCTGGATGGTGGCGCTGCATTTGGCCTGTGCGGGCCGAGACAGCGATCTTGCGGCCTGGATGTCCATGAATCGTGCGGGGATTCTAGAGCCATCGTATCGGCTCTTTGCGCGCCTTGCCATGCATTGTCTGGGCGAGCCGGCGGGCAGGATACGCAAGAAGCTTCCCGTGCGCGAGCTGTCGCGGTACTCGCTGCGCGACGATTTGGAAGGGGAGGGTGAGCGCCTGTTCCAGGCCGGCGAGGTTGAAGCCGTTGATACCATCGACCATATCGAGATTCGCATGTTTGGTGCGTTTCGCGCCGAGCGCGACGGGTTTCCCATCACGGACAAAATGTGGCGCCGCAAGAAGGCGGCGACGCTTGCCGAGCGGCTTGCGCTGGGCATGGATGCGCTCGTCGATCGCGAGACGCTGGCCATGGAGCTGTGGCCCCATGCCGAGTTTAATAGCGCCCGCAACAACCTGTACTCGACGATATCGCGCTTGCGGTCGGCTCTGGGACCGACGCCGGATGGCAAGTCGTGTGTGCTCATCCAAAATGAATGCATCGGACTCAACGGCGACTACGTCAAGACCGATGTACGGCTGTTTGACCAGATAAGCCGCGAGGTTTTGGGAAATCGCACGGGTGCGCGCGGGCCCCATTTAGTTGAGCTGTGCCTTAAGATTGAGCAGCTTTATGCCGGACCGCTGTATGTTCCCAATGGCTGTAATCCCACCTACTTTTTGCGTATGCGACGCATTATGCAGTCAAAGTACATCGATTGCATGATTAAGGGAGCAAATGCCGCTCTAGAAGAAAACGATCTGCAGTCGGCGATTTGGCTGGCGGAGTCGGGGCTTCGACAGGAAACGGCGCGTGAGGATATGGTGCGCTGCGCCATGCGCGTCTACAGTGCGGCGGGGCGACGGCGCGATATCGTCGAGCTGTACAGCGGGCATATGCACCACCTGAGGGAGCAGGTCAATGGCGTGCCCGAGCCCGAGACGCGGCGCCTATACGAGCGCTTGGTGGAGGGGCGGCTCAATCGCGTGCTGGTCGAACGATAAAAACGGGCGCCCGAAGTACTTGGGCACCCGTAAGCTTGCTATGTGTTGGCTCGCCGGATCATTGGCTCCTAGACGAGTTTGATCTTCTCGATGTCCTTGCGCGAGGACTCGCGATACAGCGAGAACTTGCGGCCGATGACCTGGACGACCTCGGCGTGGCAACGCTCGGCGAGCTCCTCGGCGGCTTCGCGGGCGGAAAGGCTGGAGCCATCGAGCACGGAGCACTTAACGAGCTCGTGCTTCTCCAGGTAGGCGACCGTCTGCTCGACGGTGCCCTCGTTGACGTCGGACTTGCCGATGATGATGGCGGGGTTGAGGTGATGGGCCATGCTGCGAAGCTGCTTGACCTGTGCTCCTGTCAGTGCCATGGGTTCTCGCTTTCTATGTATGGGGCGCCCCGCGACGGGGCCTTAATCTACGTGAGCTGTCCCACGATAGCGCAGGAACGGCGCGGTGTGGAGCGCGTTTTCCCAGTTCAAAAAGAATGCGGATGCCGAGTGAGTGGGCGGTGCGGGCTGCGAACAGGCTATGAACTGGGCGCAGAGACCGGCTTCCATGCAATAAACGCCCAACGAACCTTGCGGACATGATCGAGCATATAGCGCCCCTGCGGCACGCCCTTGGAGCCCGGCTCACCGGCATGGGGGTTCTCAATCATGTGTTGAGCGATGTAGTCGCGCAGACGGTCGACCTTATCCTCGTTGCCATGCTCAAGCATGCGGGAAAAGTCCGCCACGCCCGCTTCAAGGCTGTCGAAGGTATCGCGACGAGGCGATTCAAAGTACGTAACCTGCGGCAGCGCACCCATCTGAATAAGGATGTTAAAGGCATACACAAAACCATTACTGCAGGTAACCGAGGCACCGATAGCGTTCATCAAGTGCAGGTCATAGCGCGGGCTGGAGTTGGCGACCATCGTGACAGCACAACGCCGACGAGCCGTTCGATCAAGCTTGACAAGTGCGCCTTTTAGGTTGGTCGTGGTGACAGAGCGACTGGCAAAGGCAACATCTACCGCTTTCGCGACCGGTCCAACCAAATCCCAATCATCATCCCAAGCAAGCTCAAGCGGCGTAATAAGATCCTCGAGCCCGTAATACTCAATGCCGGCATCAAGCGTGCCCAGCATGGCGGGGGAGAAATCAGCCGCAATCACCGGATGCCCAGCCTGAGCAAGCGGAATAGCAATCGACCCAGCCCCACACCCCATATCCAGCACGGACTCGCCGGGCTCAAGCGCCAACAACTTTATAAAATCCCGGGCATAAGGAGCAGTCTCAAGCGGCCGAAAATGCCGAGCCCGCTTATCCCACTCAAAAGAATCATCAGCCCGATGCCGACCAGCTTGCAGGCGCATCCATTCGCCATTCCAATCCGCAGAAAGCAGCTCAGAACGAGTATCCCCATCAACCACGGGCCAACCTCCTAGCAACAAAAAAGCGACTCCCCCAAAAGAAGAGCCGCAACCAGCATATATCAGAAAAGAACCGTTCCAACGCCAAACCGCCCTCACAACCACGGCGGGCAGGAGCGAAGCGACTGCCATACGGGATAGAACCCAACTGAGGTCCCGTTGTGCGGGAGTCCCGGGGAGGGCAAATATATAAGGTCGATCGCGAGTTCCGCACG
>DBEWII010000100.1:0-73519 GCA_048384935.1 Collinsella aerofaciens
CGTAGGGCGAACGGGGCCTCCGACGGGAAAGTTAAACCGCTACTTACGCCTTGTTGACGGAGCCAAACTCCTCCATGAGCTCCTTGGTGCGGGCAACGATGTTGTCGCGACCAGGCTTGAGGAGCTTGCGGGGGTCAAAGCCCTTGCCCTGCTGATCCTTGCCAGCCTCGATGTACTCGCGAACGCCCTTGGCGAAGACGAGCTGCAGGTCGGTGTTGACGTTGATCTTGGAGATACCCAGGGAGATGGCCTTCTTGATCTGATCCTCGGGGATGCCGGTGCCACCGTGCAGAACGAGGGGCAGGTCGCCGGTCTGAGCCTTGATCTCGCCCAGACGCTCGAAGGAAAGGCCAGCCCAGTCGGCGGGATACACGCCGTGGATGTTGCCGATACCGCAGGCGAGGAAGTCGACGCCCAGGTCAGCAATCTGCTTGCACTCAGCGGGGTCAGCGAGCTCGCCGTTGGAGGTCACGCCGTCCTCGGTGCCGCCGATGCCGCCGACCTCGGCCTCGATGGACATGCCCTTGGAGTGGGCAAGCTCAACGAGCTCCTTGGTGCGGTCGAGGTTAAGCTGGAAGGTCTCCTCGTGAGAGCCGTCATACATGATGGACGTGAAGCCGGCCTCGATGCACTTGAAGCAGTCCTCGTAAGAACCGTGATCGAGGTGAAGGGCGACGGGAACAGTAACGCCCGTGGCCTCGACGGCAGCCTTGACCATGTCGGCGCAGACCTTGAAACCGCCCATCCACTTAGCGGCACCAGCGGTGCACTGAAGGATCAGCGGAGACTTGGCCTCCTCGGCGGCCTGGAGAATAGCCAGGGTCCACTCGAGGTTGTTGGTGTTGAAGGCACCGAGAGCGTACTTGCCGGCCTCGGCCTTCTTGAGCATGTCTGCTGCGTTGACGAGCATAAAAGAAACCTCCTGTAAGGTTGCTCCGATAACGCCTGAGATTTTACCACGACATACCCGAGCATAAACGTTCGTTTGTTCACGAATACCATCCGATTGGACAAATTTTGACCGTTTGCCCCACAGAATCGACCCACTGGGGAAAATAGCTTGACGATTGAGCGGTCTTCGTGGTTCGAAAGACGGCTTCGAACCTACATCTGCATAAACGGATTCTGCATAAGTTCGCGCGCCATCGTGGTCGAATCGCCATGGCCCGTCAAGCAAACGGTATCGGGCGGAAGCGTCTTGGCAAGTTTGGAGAGCGAGCGCATAATCGCCGCCTCGTCACCGCCGGAAAGATCGGTACGACCGTGGCTGCCAGGGAAAAGCGTGTCGCCCACAAAGGCGATGTTCCCCTGCTCGGTCGCGGCGAACAGGACGATGCCGCCCGGCGTATGCCCCGGCGTCTCGATCACCTGCAGGCAGATATCGCCCAATTCAATCGTATCGCCCTCGGCAAGCAGCCGCGTCGGCTCGCCCGGATCGGGCGTCTCAATACCCCACATGGCGCGCTGCTCCTCGATATTTGCGCGAGGTACCGTCACGTCCTTATCGCACAACTCATATAGTGCGCCGTCGCCAACAACAGCTCGAACCCCGGCGACCCCGCCAACATGGTCGGCATGACCGTGCGTGCAGACAGAGCCGAGTACGCGCACCTCGGGATGCGCGGTGCGGATATGCTCCACAAGACGCTCGCCCTCCCACGCCGGATCGACGATTAAGCACTCGTCATTCGAAATCACGGCGTAACTGTTGGTCTGAATCGGGCCGTTGACGAGTGCCTCAATCGAAGCCGTGCCTCGGGGTGTCAGGTCCAAAGTCATATCGCCCATGCGCATACCCTCCTTCTAAAATACGTTCGAGGCACCAAACGATGCCTCGAACGTAACCAATATCTATGATGCCGAGAGGCTCTCGCACCTACACACGGCGCTTGAGCTGAGCTCCGCCTTCGCCGGGCATAAGACGGCGAGCGTCGTAGACCGAATCGACACTGCTGATGGAAGCAAGCAGCGGATCCAGACCACTCGCGTCCGAGATCTCGACCATAAAGCGCAGGGTTGCAATACCCTCGCGGTTGGTCGACGTGGCGGCAGAAAGGATATTGCCGCCCGCATCGCCAATGGCAATGGTGACATCCTTGAGCAGGCCCATGCGGTCCAGGCACTCGACCACGATCTCGACCTGGAAGAGGGTGTCGGCAGCGCCGTCCCACTCCACATCGATCATGCGCTCGGGATGTTCCATAAGACCCTTGACGTTAGGGCAGTTGGCGCGATGCACCGAAACGCCACGACCGCGCGTGATGAAGCCGACGATGTCGTCGCCCGTCACGGGGTTGCAGCAATGAGCCAGACGGACCAGCAGGCCGCTGTTGCTCTCGCCCTTAACGATAATGCCGTTACTGGCGCTCTTGCCGCGTTTTTGCGGCTTGCGGTTGGAGCCGCGGGCAGGCTGCTTCACGACCTCGGCGATAGCCTCGGCCTTGGTGAGCTGTTCCTCAGGCTTGGGGTCCAAGATTTGCTCAACCTTATTGCCCACAGCGCGCGGGGCAACCTTGCCGGCGCCGACGGCGGCAAACAGGTCCTCGAGCTGCTTGAAGTTAAACTGCTCCGCCACGGCATTGAGCGCACGCGTCGAACGCGGCGTAGAAATGCCATAGCCACGCTTACGCAGGTCCTTGGCCAGCATATCGCGACCGGCGGCAGCGTCGTCGTCCTTGGTCGCAGCGGCAAAATAGCGGCGGATCTTTGACTTGGCGGAAGGTGTCTTAACGATCTTGAGCCAATCGCGCGACGGCTTGGAACTCTTGTTAGTCAGGATTTCAACGCGGTCGCCCGTCTTGATCTCGTGCGTGAGCGGAGCCACCGCACCGTTGATTTTGGCGCCGACGCAGTGGTTTCCCACCTCGGTGTGAACGGCATAGGCAAAGTCGAGCGGCGTGGAGCCGGCACGAAGCGCCATGACCTCGCCTTTGGGCGTGAAGACAAAGATCTCCTGATCGAACAGATCGACCTTCAGCGAGTGCAGGTATTCCTTGGCGTCCGTAATCTCGTCAGACGCTGCCCAATCGAGCGAATGTTTGAGCCAGTTAATCTGGTCGTCCAAACGTTGAGCGTCATTGGTCTTGGAAGCAGACGATCCGCCCGACTTCTTATAGAGCCAGTGGGCGGCAATGCCGTACTCGGCCTGTTCATGCATCTCATAGGTTCGAATCTGAATCTCGAGCGGGCGGGCCGTGGGGCCGATAACCGTCGTATGGAGCGACTGGTAGTTGTTGACCTTGGGCATGGCGATATAGTCTTTGAAGCGACCGGGCATGGGGTGCCACAGCGTATGCACCGCGCCGAGCGTGGAGTAGCAATCGCGCACCGAATGGGTAATAACGCGCAGCGCCACCAGGTCGTAGATCTCGGAGAACTCCTTGCCCTTGCGCTTCATCTTTTGGTAGATGGACCAATAGTGCTTGGAGCGGCCGTTGATCTGGAAGTCCTCCAGACCAATGCGGTTGAGCTCATCGGTAAGCGTCTTGATGGTCTCGGCAAGGTAGCGTTCGCGGACCTCGCGCGACTCAGCTACCATACGCGCGATGCGCTGGTAGGCATCGGGCTCCAGGTAGAAGAAGGACAGGTCCTCGAGCTCCCACTTAATAGAGCTCATGCCCAGGCGGTCGGCCAAGGGCGCGTACACGTCCATGGTCTCGCGAGCCTTAAACAGGCGACGATCCTCGCGCAGGGCTGCCAGCGTTCGCATGTTGTGCAGACGATCGGCAAGTTTAACGATGATGACGCGAATGTCCTTGGACATGGCGAGGAACATCTTGCGCAGCGTGAGCGCCTGCTTCTCGTCCATGCTGTCGACTTCGATGTTGGTGAGCTTGGTCACGCCATCGACGAGCTCGGCCACCGTATCGCCAAACAGGCCGGAAACATCGGCGAGCGAGGTCTCAGTATCCTCGACGGTATCGTGCAGCAGCGCGGCGCACACCACATCGCAGTCCATCTTGAGATCGGCCAAAATGATAGCCACCTCGACAGGATGGTTGATGTACATCTCACCCGAGCGGCGCTTTTGGTTACAGTGCTTCTCGGCGGCAAAGCAGTAGGCTTGCTCCACCTTGGAGAAGTCGTCCTCATTCATATATTTGAGGCACAAGCGCTCCAGCTTGTCGTAGCTGTCCGCCATAATCTCGGGCGGCAGCTCATCGGCATGCTTATAGTGCTCCATCTCCGAAAAAGGCTGGAGGGTGGAATCATGGGCGGTACGGGCTGCGGCATCCATCGAGGTCCCCTTCCCCTAGGCCCGCGGTACGATCGGGCGGTTAACTTTGGCTAGCATATCAGAAGCGCACGAATCGAGCGCCCAGCTCCGGAAAGCCGAGAACTCCATGCGCGAGCGCAAGCCCTCCAAATAGCGAATTGACCTGCTCAATTGCACGCGGCCGGGGTTTTCGGCCATCGCGATGCGACGAGTGTCGTCAAACCCCGAAACTCGACAGAAACCAAGCTCTTCGAAGATTCCCAGGCCGCTTTCCACCGAACGCTCGTCGACCGGCGTGCGAGCATCGATGGCAAGGCACATCTGCGCGATGTCGATATCGCTCGCGCTAAAGGAATCGTCCCCGGTTTTGCCGCGGTTGGAGCGCCACATGGTCTGCAGCGCGCGATAGAGCGTGACGAGCTCGTCGCGCTCGGGCGCATAGCAGTCGAGCAGGCGCTCGTTAATGCGGGCGTCGCGCGACGAATAGAGTAGATGGATCACGGCGGGCTGGCCATCGCGACCGGCGCGGCCGCTCATCTGGTTGAACTCGATGGCGCCAAACGGCATGTGGTAGAGCACGACATGGCGGATATCGGGCAGGTTGACACCCTCGCCAAAGGCGGAGGTCGAGACGATGCAGCTGAGGCTGCCGTCTCGAAACGCCTCCTCTACGCGATGGCGGTCGGTGCGCGTAAGGCCAGCGTTATAGAACGCGATACGGGTCGCACAGTCGGGAACGCGTTTGCGTAGTGTCTTGGCGAGCGCCACGGACTGGTCACGCGAATTGACGTAAATGACGGTCTTCTCCCCCGTCGCCACGATCGACACCAAACGGTTCTCGCGGCTCGCAAGGTCGCGGTCGTCCTCGAGCTGCAGGTTCTCGCGCACCGTCTCGTCGACCACCGTGCGAGTGATTGGCAACATGCGGGCAAGCTCGGCCACGACCGGAGCCGTCGCGGTGGCCGTCGCAGCCATAACGACCGGGTCGCCCAGGGCTTTGAGGATATCGAGCATGTCAAGATAGGCGCTACGGTCGCCGCCCTTGGCAAGGCCGGCGTGGTGCGCCTCATCGATAACGACAAAGCCGATGCGGCCCGAACGCGCGAAACGGTCACGGTGGATAGACAGGAACTCGGGCGTCGTGAGCACGATACCGGTGCGGCCCGAAGCTAGGCCGGCGAACACGTCATCGCGTGCGGCCTCCACGGTCTCGCCGGTCAGCACGCCAACGCCAATGCCAAGCGCTGCCATCGTCGACGAGAGGTGATAGGCCTGGTCGGCAACGAGCGCACGCAGCGGATAGACAAAGATGCTCGCACGCCCGCGAAGGACCGCCTCGCGCGCGGCATGCACATGGAAGATGAGCGACTTGCCGCGCCCCGTTCCCATAACGGCCAGAACACTCTGGTGATCGGCCAGGGCATCGAGCGCCTCGACCTGCGCGCGGTGCGGCTGGTTCGAGCCGATAAAGCTATGGATAAGCGAGCGCGTCAGCTCGGTATAAGAAAGCTGGGCGAGCGTCTCGCGTTTACGCGACTCCAGGCGCAGGCCAGAATCCGCCGGTTGCACGCCGCGGCGAAGTTCACATGCCGGATCGTCGATATTGGACGCCGTGGTATCGCGCACCAAGACATCCTTGATCATGAGCTTGGGCTTCACACGCCCCTGCCAATGCTCGGCAACGGCCTCGAACACCAAGTCGACAGCGCTATCGCAGTTGATGAGCTTATCGATTTGCGGCACGCGGAACATAATGGCCGGCACGCTCGCGGCGCCATCGGTCGCCACAAAGCGCATGTGCTCGCCGGTTTTGCCCACCACGGCGCGATCGCACATCGTCACGCCCTCGGCGGCCAGCAACGGCACCTTGTTGCCCTGGCCAAACGGCTCAAGACGGGAAATCTGCTCTATAGTCTCAATATTCAGCTCGGAAAGGTCGACCGTGGCGGCAACCTCGTCGATGTCTTCAAAGTCCTCGGCGGGAATCTCCGATAGCACGACGGAAAGGCGACGACGGAATTCATCGAGCTTGGATGCCTCGATGGTCACACCCACCGCACCGGCATGTCCGCCGCGACGAATCAGCAGGTCGGAACAGCGCTCGACGGCGTCAAACAGGTTAACTTTGCCCACCGAGCGACCAGAGCCGCGCGCGATACCGTCCTCGATCGAGAACAGCAGCGCCGGCACGTGATAGCGGTTGGTCAGACGGCTTGCCACGATGCCCTTGACACCCTCGTGCCAGCCCTCGCCACCCACGACAATCGCGCGTCCGCCGTCATAGGTCTCCTCGACCTTTGCCATGGCATCGCGCGTGAGCTCCGCCTCGATCTCACGGCGCTGGTGGTTGATTTCCTCGAGCTCAGCCGCCAGCGCGCTTGCTTCGATGGGATTGCGGGCAAGCAGCAGGTCGAGCGCCAGCTTGGGATCGGCCATGCGACCGGCAGCGTTTAAGCGGGGAATGAGCGAGAATGACAGGCCATCCGCCGTAATGCTCGAAAGGTCCGCCTTGGCGAGCGCGGCAAGTGCGATGTAGCCGGGACGGGCCGTCACGCGCATCTGCTGGATGCCCTCGGCGACCAGTGCGCGGTTCTCGGGCGTGAGCGGCATCATGTCGGACACGGTGCCCAGCGCCGCGACCTCGATTAGCGAACGCCAATACGACGGCTTGCCCAGGCGCTCACCCAGGACTTGCACCAGCTTGAGCGCCACACCAACACCGGCAAGCTCGCGCGAGGGGCCCTCGTCCTCGAGCTTGGGGTCGGTCAGGGGCACACCCTGCGGCACCTGGTCGGAGGGCTCGTGATGGTCCGTGACCACCAAATCGATCCCCAGGCTCTCCAGATAGGAAACCTCTTCCTTGGCGGCAATGCCGTTATCGACGGTCACGATCAGCTGGGGGCGAGCGAGCTCGTTAACGCGGTCGAGCGCCGCGCGCGAAAGACCGTAGCCCTCGTCAAAGCGATGCGGAATAAACGGCGTGACATCGGCGCCAAACGTGCGCAGCGCCTCGGTCAACAGGCAAGTCGACGTAATACCGTCAACGTCAAAATCGCCAAAGACTGCAATGTGCTCGTGGTTGCGAATAGCACGCTCGACGCGGTCGGCAACGACTGACATGCCCGGGATAATGAGTGGGTCGGCCCAGTCGCGATCGAGCGAAGGCGTCAAAAACAATTGGCCCTCTTTGATGGAGCCAATGCCGTGCGCGACCATAATGCGCGCCACCAGCCCGGGAATGCCCAGACCAGCCGAAAGCTCCTTTTCGAGCTCGGGGTTTTGCTGAGCGACCGCCCAGCGATGCGTCGTCTTAAGCGATGACATAGGCACCCACCCCTGATAGGGGCAGGTCGCCGCGATACCTCTCACGGTTCATAGCGATGAGTCCTCTGTGTATACCCGCTTCGGCAGGCAGATCTGTTGAACGGATTTATTATACCGTGCAGCGCGGACGCAAAACGCCGCGGTGCGCCGCGGTTTCGGCAAACGATGGCGGTAATGCCCTCGAAATAATCGAGCGTTTCAGCCGCACGGACGCATACGAGCGTCTAGCATATCCATACAAACGAGTTCGCGGATAAAGGGAGTCACGGGACATATGAAGCAATGGGCTGGACTGGGAAAGTTCCTCGCGGGGCATATGCAGATCATCGTTCCGATTTGCGTGGCGCTCGGCGTGCTCTTTCCCCAGCAGATCGGCGTGCTCAAGCCCATTGTTCCCGCCCTCTTCGCCTTTATGACGTTTCAGGGTGCGCTCAGCAACACCTTTCACCAGGTAGCCGAGGTGTTCCACCGTCCGCTGCACCTGATTCTGGCGTTGCTGGTCTCGGCAGTGCTTATTCCCATCGCGGCGTATGCCATGGGGTCACTCTTCTTTGGCTCCAACCCCAACCTTGTCTGCGGCATCGTGCTCGAGTACAGCGTGCCCGTGGCCGTCACCGCTTTTATGTGGATCAGCATGTTCGGCGGCAACGGCCCGCTCGCGCTCACCATCATCCTGACGTCCTCGGTTATCTCCCCTGTGACGATTCCGCTCACGCTTAAGCTCCTGCTGGGTGCCACCGTCTCGATCGATGTGCCGAGCATGATGCAAGACATGGCCTTTATGATCGCCATCCCCGCCGTGCTCGGCATCGTGATCAACGAGCTCACGCGTGGATGGGGACACGAGAAGCTCTCCCCCGCGCTCTCGCCCGCCTGCAAATTCATGATGATGGGCGTTATCGCCTCCAACTCCACCGCCATGAGCGAGTACGTGCTGCACATGAACGCGGTGCGCCTGGAAGTCGCCCTCTTTATTTTGACCTTCGCCATCAGCGGCTTTGTCGTCGGTTTTCTGGTCGCCCGTGCGCTCCATCTGCCATATAGTGAGACGACTACCGTGTGCTTTACCTGCGGCATGCGTAACATCTCTTCGGGCGCCGTCATCGCCACGCAATACTTTCCGGGCGAAGTTGTGTTTCCCGTCATGTGTGGAACGTTGTTTCAGCAGGTGCTCGCCTCGCTTATCGGGCATCTCTTTGAGCGTCTGACCGGCGAGGAGCGCGCCGCCCAGCGCAAGCGTGTCGAGGCCGGCCGCAACGCCATGGGACGCTAGACTGCCCGCAGTGTGCGGGCGCTCACTTTACGATGTGAGCGCCTCCAGATGTGCGCGGAGTCGCTCTGCATCGACATCGAGCGTGGTCTCAGCATTGACCTGAGCCAGCCGATACCCGACAAAGTAGGGCGAAACCACCCAACGCGGCAGCGCCTTGGCAATGGTCCGACCGCCCAGGTGATAGAAGAACAGGTTGTACGACTCTGCGCGACCACCGTGGTGCTCGTTCAGGATATAGCGCAGAGCCACCTGGATCGCATCGGCGAAGAGATCCGCCTCGGCTTGGTCTCTCGTGTCATCGCTGGCAGCGATTCCCTGCGGGGCTGAAACGTTGACCTCAAAGAACCCCATGATGGGTTCGGTTGAGATGTTGACCGAAATCCTCCCCTGTTGCCAGACATTGATGCCCTCGAAATTGGCAGAAGTCAGCGAAGTGTAGCCGTCTTCCTGCTCCAAACCCACAATCTGCATGTGCGGATGAACGAGACTACCGCCCGAGAGCGGACCCTTGTTCTTGTACATGAGCACGCTTCGATACTGCCGTGAATCGATCATCTGCTGCCAGCAACCCAGGGCAAACCGCATCACATGGTGGAGTTCATCCGGCTCATAGGTCACCAGGTCGGCATCGTGATCGGCCGACTCGATCAGCACGGTTTGACGGGTGGCGCGCAGGGTCTTGAACTTATTCTCGAGCCAAATGCAATCGCCATCACGGCGAATGATGTCGGTGAGCCCTTCTGCATCGCAAAAGGGGCACGCGGTGCCGGGACGACGGTTGTCGTCGGGCTTACCGTTCGCCTGCTGAACGTCAAATACCAGCGCCACGGGTTATACCTCCAGCGGCACGATCTTGGTGCCATGGAGCTCGGAGACGCCCAGTGCCGCCGCCACGGTATCGCGGTTGGCCGTGGAAATGCCGCCGCCGGGAAGGATGGTCAAGCGGTCGCCCGCATACTCGATCAAGCGGGCCAGGTTTTCGAAGTTGTCCTCGATCGGCGTACCGGCAGCGCCACCATGCGTCAGGATGCGTGTGATGCCGCAGTCGGCGAGTGTGTCAATCGCGTCGAGCTGAGCCTCGGGCGAGAGCTGGTCAAACGCCATGTGGAAGGTGATGTCGATGGGCTCACGCTTGCATTCCTCGGTCGCGCAGCCCGCGGCCATCACGAGGGCGCCCAACGTAAGCTCGTCGAGCGCCCATCCGCCAGCGCAGGGCTTGCAGCAGCCAAAGACCAAGCCGTCAACGCCGGCGCTTACGGCAAGGCCCAGGTCCATCTCCATCATGCGCAGCTCGTCTTGGTTGTAATGAAAGTCACCGCCACGCGGGCGAATCATGCACATCACTCGCGCGTCATGCTCGTGAGCATAGCTGACTGTAGCGCTGATAACGCCGGCAGAAGGCGTGGTGCCACCAACGGCAAGGTTGTCGCACAGCTCGATGCGCTTTGCACCGGCATCGATAGCTGCCGGCACCCGCTCAAAGTTCTCGGCACAAAACTCATACAGCATAGATAGACCCCCAAAGACAGCAGATGTTTTCCGACGGGCATTGTCACACATCCCCATGAAGTTGCGGTGGAATAGGGACTCTTTTGGCCTCTGGAGCCCGTATTCAGTCCCTATTTCACCGCAACTAAAAAGGGGCGCTGACTGAGATAGTCAGCGCCCCTTTTGTTAGGTTGGTTAGCCTCCGAGGTAGGCTTTGCGGACGTTATCGTCATGCAGGAGCTCTTGGCCGGTACCGGTCATGGTGATCTTGCCGGTCTCGAGCACGTAGCCGCGCGTAGCAATCGAAAGCGCCATCTGCGCGTTCTGCTCGACCAAGAGCACCGTGGTACCGGCCTTGTGCAGGTCCTCGACGATCTGGAAGATCTGCTCAATCAGAATCGGCGCCAGACCCATGGAAGGCTCATCGAGCATGAGCAGCTTGGGGTTGCTCATAAGGGCGCGCCCCATAACGAGCATCTGCTGTTCGCCGCCCGAAAGGGTGCCGGCGACCTGGCGACGGCGCTCCTTAAGGCGCGGGAACTGCTCGTAGACGCGCTCAAGGCCCGGAGCCACCGTGGACTTGGGCTGCGTGTAGGCGCCCATCTCCAGGTTCTCCTCGACCGTCATCTGCAAAAAGGCGCGACGGCCCTCGGGAACCTGGGCCAGGCCCTTGCCCACCAGTTTATCGGCAGGCGTATGGGTAATGTCCTCGCCCATAAACTTGATGGAGCCGGTCTTGGAACGCAGCAGGCCCGAGATGGTTTTAAGCGTCGTGGACTTACCGGCGCCGTTCGCGCCGATCAGGGCCACGATCTCGCCCTCGTTGACGTTAAAGGAGATGTCCTTGATGGCGTGGATAGCGCCGTACCAGACGTTGATGTTGTAGACGGAAAGCATCGGCTCTACCATTTAGTTCTCCCCCTTATCCTGCTTGCCCAGATATGCCTCGATAACGGCGTCGTTGTTCTGGATTTCCTCTGCCGTGCCCTTGGCGATGACCTTACCAAAGTTGAGCACGCAGATGCCCTCGCAGATGTTCATAACGAGCGACATGTCGTGCTCGATAAGCATGATGGCGATGCCGAAGGTGTCGCGGATCTTGACGATGTTCTCCATGAGCTCCGCGGTCTCGGACGGGTTCATGCCGGCGGCAGGCTCGTCGAGCAGCAGCAGTTTGGGGTTGGTGGCAAGCGCGCGGACGATCTCCAGACGACGCTGGGCGCCGTAAGGCAGCGAGCCGGCCTGCTCGTTTGCCAGGTGCTCCATATCAAAGATGGACAGCAGCTCCATGGCGCGCTCGTGGGCGGCCTTCTCGTGCTTCCAGTACGTCGGCAGACGCAGCACGCCCTCAAAACCAGAGTAGCGCTCCTGGTTGTGCAGGCCGACCTTAACGTTGTCCTCCACCGTCATGGTGTTGAACAGGCGAATGTTCTGGAACGTACGGGCGATACCCATACGGTTGACCTGGTAGACGGACTTGCCCGAGGTGTCCTCGCCGTCGAGCAGGATAGTACCGTGCGTGGGCTGGTACACCTTGGTGAGCAGGTTGAAGACCGTGGTCTTACCGGCACCGTTGGGACCGATCAGACCGGCGATCTCGGTCTTACCGATGGTCAGGCTAAAGTCGTCGACTGCCTTAAGGCCGCCAAATTCAATGCCCAAGTGGATGCACTCGAGCGCCGGGCGCTGGCCCAGGTCGCGGTCGGGAACGATGGCGCCAGAAGGATACGGGACCATCTTGCCCTTGTTGAACTCAAACTTACTGGGCATCGGCTGCCACCTCCTTCTTGGGAGCAAAGCGATCCTTAATGCGTGCGAAGAACGCCTTGAGCTGCGGGTTGTTGGTAAAGATCATGACCAGGATCAGCACGATGGCGTAGATGAGCATGCGGTAGTCCGAGAACTGACGGAGCAGCTCGGGAAGCACCGTGAGCAACGCCGCCGCGATGACGGAGCCGCGCATATTGCCCAGACCACCCAGGACCACGAACACCAGGATGAGGATGGACGTGTTGAAGTCGAACTTGGTGGCGGAGAGCTGCGAGAAGTTACCGCCGAAGAGGGCTCCGGCAGCACCGGCGAGAGCGGCGGAAACCACGAAGGCGATCATGCGGTACTGGGTGACGGAGATACCCACGGACTCGGCAGCGATCTTGTTGTCGCGCACGGCCATAATGGCACGGCCGGTACGGCTGCGAACCAGGTTGAGTACAATCACGAGCGCGACCATGACCAGGATGGCGCCGGCAAGGAAAGTCGAATAGGTCGACACGCCCGATGCGCCCTGCGCGCCCTTGATGATGGCGGTGCCGTCCTCGAGCAGGTGCAGGTCGTCGATCGTGGAGTTACCCGTGATGTTAAAGATCACATGCAGGCCGCGGGAGTCGACGCCCACGATAAGGCAGGTGACGATCTCTTTGATGATCTCGCCAAAAGCCAGGGTCACGATGGCCAGATAGTCGCCGCTCAGGCGCAGGACCGGGATGCCGATCAAGAAGCCCAGGATGGCGGCAGCGATGGCGCCGACCACGATACTGATGATAAGGCGCACCGGATCGGAGGGAACGGCGCTCTCGAGGGCGACCGCGGTAACGATGCCCGTATAGGCGCCGACGCTCATAAAGCCCGCGTGGCCCAGCGACAAGTCGCCCGCGATGCCGACGACGAGGTTAAGGGAGATGGCCATGACGATATAGGCCGTGATGGGAACCAGCTGACCGGCGATCATGCGCGGAATCATATGGTTGGACTGCATAAAGAACACGATGGCGAAGGCCACGATGCACATGGCGTACGTGACAAAGTCGTGACGCGTCTGTTTGTCTTTAAGAAACTTCATAACGCTCACCTACACCTTCTCGGGGACGTACTTGCCCAAGAGGCCGGCAGGCTTGACGAGCAGGACGATGATCAGAACGCCAAAGACGATGGAGTTGGCAAGGCTCGTGGAAATGTATGCCTGCGCCATCGCTTCGATGATGCCGATGAGAATGCCACCGACAAAGGCGCCGGGGATGGAGCCGATACCGCCGAAGACGGCGGCGTCGAAGGCCTTGATGCCAGGCATGGCGCCCGTGGTGGGCTGCAGGACCGGCGAGTAGGAGCACAGGAGCACACCGGCGATGGCGGCAAGGGCAGAGCCGATGGCAAACGTCATCGAGATGGTGCGGTTGACGTTGATGCCCATGAGCTGAGCGGCGGCTTTGTCCTCGGACACGGCGCGCATGGCTTTGCCCATCTTGGTCTTACCTGTAAAGAACATCAGGCCGGCCATGATAACCAGGCAGGCGACGATGGTGACGAGCGAAACGGCGCTTACATTGAACTTGGCCAAGAACTCCGGCACCTGGAAGGTGACGAGCGAAGTGAAGTTCTTGGGCGTGGCGCCCCACAGAAGCTGCGCGGCGTTCTGCAGGAAGTAAGACACGCCGATGGCCGTGATCAGAACGGCCAGCGGGCCCGCCTGACGCAGCGGCTTGTATGCCAGACCCTCGATGAGAACACCGAGAACGGTACAGACCACACAAGAGAGAATTACAGATGCCCAGCCCGGGAGGCCGAGATACGACGTGGCGCAGAACGAGACATAGGCACCGACCATGATAACGTCGCCGTGAGCGAAGTTCAGCATCTTGGCGATGCCATAGACCATGGTGTAGCCCAACGCGATGATGGCGTAGACGCTGCCCATGGACAGGCCGTTGACCAGGTATTGGATAAAGACCGTCATGTTCCACATCCCCCTTTCGAATAGGTTTCCAGTTAATGTATGAAACAGGGACGTTACACTGTCCCTAGATACCAAGCAAGCAGGGAAGGCCAAAACCTCCCCTGCTTGGGATCAAAACCGCTCTATGTAAGGCGGCTTATTAGGCCTGTACGTACTTGCCGTCGGTGATGACGTACGCCGTGGGCTCCTTCTGGACCTGGCCCTTATCGTTCCAGGTGAGCTTGCCGGTCAGACCGTCAACGGTAATCTTGAGCATAGCCTTAGGCAGCTTCTCGGCGACCTCGGTCGGGTCGGCGTCGACACCAAGACCGGCCTCCTCGAGGGCCTCGGCCACCGCGTGCACGCCGTCGTAAGCGTCGGCGGCAAACTGGTCCGGAGTCTCGCCATACTTATCCTTGTAAGCGTTGACGAAGTCGGCGTTCTTCTCGTCGTCGGCGGAGAACGGGGTCATGAGCAGCAGACCCTCGGCAAGAGAGGTGTCGAAGCCCTCAACGCCCAGGATGCCGTCCATGCCGTCGCAGCCCATCATCTTGACGTCGTAGCCCATGTCCTTGGCGTTCTTGAGCAGGACGGACGCCGGCGTGTAGTAGATCGGCGCAAAGATCATGGTAGCGCCGGCCTGCTTGGCCTTGGTGAGCTGGTTGGTAAAGCTCGTGGCGGAGTCGTCCTTAAAGGTCTCCTCGTCAACAATCTCGAGCTTGGATTTAGCGGCCTGAACCTTAAAGGAATCTGCGATGCCCGAAGAATAAGCGTCGCCGGAGTTATAGAACAGCACGAACTTCTCGTCCGCATACTTCTGCGCCAGGAACTTGGCAGCGTTGACGCCCTGGTTGGGATCGGTAAAGCAAACCTGGAAGACGCAATCCTTGCCCTTGGTGACGTCCTCGGAGGACGCGGACGGAGTGATCATGAACGTCTCGGGGTCGTTACCGCACTCGGCGGCAACGGCAACCGACGCGCCCGTGGTGGTCGGGCCGACGAGGGCCTGCATGCCCCAGTCGAGCAGGGTGTTAAAGGCGTTGACGGCCTTCTCGCCGTCGGCCTGGTCATCCTCGGCCTTGCTGGCAAGCGGCAGCTCCTTGGTCGAGAAATCCTTGCAGCCAAGCTCGACACCCTGGGTAACGGACTTGCCGTAGGACGCGTTGGCGCCGGTCAGCGGTCCGATGGTGCCGATCTTAAACGAAGCGTCGCCCGAAGCGGAACCGCTGTCGCCGCCGTTGGAGGAGCAGCCAGCTAGAATGGACATCGCCCCCAGACCTGCTGCGCTCGCGATAACGCTCCTGCGATTCATAACAGGGTTCAATGACTTACCGGTGAGGCTCGACATGCGGCTCTCCTCTCAAATCTCGTCGGGTTTCGGTTACCCAACAGGCCATCCTTCGCCGTGTTTGGCGTTCGCAAAATAGTAGACGCTTTAGTTGAGAAAAGTGGCGATTATTTCAACTATTCTTTTGTTTTGTCCGTATATCCATAATTATGCGTATTTCTATTGGTTTATGCAGTTTAGCCACTTTATTGTGTGAAAGTAATGTTTCCATTCTGTTACAAGCTTCCCTGTCCTGATTAAAACGGCCTCACCGGTAGCGCTTTATACGCACTTAGGCGGCGATGTACTTGCCGTCCTGGATCACATAGGCTGTAGCGGGCTTCTCGACTTGGCCCTCGTCGTTCCACGTGAGCTCGCCCGTCAGGCCCTCGATCTTGATCTTGCGCATGGCCTTGGCAAGATCGCCGGCAATGTCGGCGCCGTCGGCCGTATTATCGATGTCTGCCTTATCGATAGCCTCGACAATCGCATGGACGCAGTCATAGGCATCGGCGGCAAACTGGTTGGGCGTCTCGTCGTAGGCGTCCTTATATGCCTTGACGAAGTCGGCGTTCTTCTCATCGTCGGCAGAGAACGGGGTCATGAGCAGCACGCCCTCGGCAAGGGAGGTGTCGAAGCCCTCAACGGAGAGCAGGCCGTCCATGCCGTCGGTACCCATGAGGGTCATGTCGTATCCCATGTCCTTGGCGTTCTTGAGCAAAACGGACGCCGGCGTGTAGTAGATCGGCGCAAAGATGAGCGTGGCGCCGGCCTCCTTGGCCTTGGTGAGCTGGTTGGTAAAGCTCGTGGAGGAGTCGTCCTTAAAGGTCTCGGTATCGACGATATCAAGTTTGGACTCCTTGGCCTGCTCGGCAAAGGCATCGGCAACACCCGAGCTGTACGTATCGCCGGAGTTGTAGAACAGGGCGATCTTGGCGTCTGCATACTTCTCGGCCAAAAACTTGGCAGCACTCGCGCCCATGGTGGGGTCGGTAAAGCAAACCTGGAAAACCGTGGTCTTGTCCTTGGTGACGTCGAGGGACGAAGCAGAGGGCGTGACCATGAGCATATCGTCGGCGATCTCGCCCGAGACAGCGACGGCGGCACCAGTCGTGACGGGGCCGACGAGAGCCTGCATGCCCCAGTCGCACAGGGTATTGAAGGCGTTGATAGCCTTCTCGCCGTCGGCGACGTCATCCTCGGACTTAAGCGAGAGTTTGAGGTCCTTGGTCGAGAAATCCTTGGCGGCAAGCTTGGCACCCTTCTCGGCCGAAACGCCATAGGTTGCCGCGGCGCCGGTCAGAGGGCCGATGACACCGATCTTGAAGGTCTTGCCGTCATCGGCGGTGCCGCCGTCCGAGCCACCCGACGAGCAACCAGCGAGTGCGGCGGTGCTGCCGAGCGCCGCAGCGCCGGCGAGAAAGTTCCTACGGCTGAGCGTGCTGTTGATGTTGAACATGGTGTCCCCCTTTTTCGCTGGCCGCGGTGCGGCCGTCTTGCGGTACAGGGCAAACCTTATGGCGCAAACGTTGACAGTTTGTTACGGAAGTCCGTTTGTAGCGAGCGTGTTTCCAATGTTTCCGCAGCGTTTCGGGGGTGCCGTTTTGTGCGGCTCCTGTTGCCTGGCGAGCACGCGCCCCCGGTTCACGCTAGAATGCACTCAACCTTTAAGCGGTTTATCCATCCATAAGATGCACGAAGGAGTTATCTATGAGCGAACCCCTGCGCACCGTGAACGTCGGTCTGATCGGTCTGGGAACCGTCGGCGGCGGCGTGGCCCGTCTGATCAAGAGCCACCACGATGAGTACCTGGCAGCCTACGGCATCGACCTTAAGCTGACCCGCGCCTGCGCGCTTGCTTGGGAGCAGGCCGAGGCGGCAGGCATTGAGCGCGAGGCCTTTACGAGCGACTGGCACGATGTCGTCACCGACCCCGCCGTCGACATCGTCGTCGAGCTGATTGGTGGCGAGCATCCCGCAACCGAGATCTTCACCACTGCCTTCGAGAACGGCAAGCATGTCGTCTCCGCCAACAAGGCCCTGCTGGGCCGCCATGTCGAGACGCTTGCCGAGAAGGCGCGTGCGTGCGGCGTGCAGATTAAGTGCGAGGCCAGCTGCGGTGGCGGCATCCCCATTGTCAGCACACTCGAGCACGACCTGGTGGGTAACAAGATCCTGACCATCGCCGGCATCCTCAACGGCACCACCAACTACATCCTGTCGCGCATGGACGCCGAGGGCGCCGATTACGCTGACGTGCTCGCCGACGCACAGGCTAAGGGCTATGCCGAGGCCGACCCGTCCGCCGACGTCGACGGCTTCGATGCCGCCAGCAAGACGGCCATCCTCGCCTCCATCGGCTTTGGCACCCGCGTTACCACCGATGATGTGTACCAGCAGGGTATCCGCACCATCGGCGCCGAGGACATCGCCCAGGCCCGCGAGCTCGGCTACACCATCAAACTGCTCGGCATCGCCCGCAACACCGACGCTGGCGTCGACGTTCGCGTGCATCCCACGCTGATCCCCGCAGACCATATGCTCGCCAAGGTCAACGGCGCCATGAACGCCGTCTACGTGGTAGGCGACGCCGTGGGCGAGACCATGTTCTACGGCGCGGGCGCAGGCTCCTTCCCCACCGCGAGCGCCGTCGTGGGCGATATCCTGTCGCTCTCCGAGCAGATCAGCCGCGGCGTGGCTCCGCTGCCCGAGATTGAGCCCTATGGCCACAACCTCACCTTTAAGCCCATGGACGAGCTCCAGACCAAGTACTATGTGCGCCTGAAAGTCGCCGACCGCGTGGGCGCCCTGTCCGAGACGGTCGACATCTTTGCCAAGCACAACATCTCGATCTCGCTCATCAACCAGGTCGAGGACGGCAAATCGGGCGTCAGCGATGCCTGCTCGGTCATCTTCCTGACGCACCGCGCGCTCGAGAAGGACGTCCAGGCTGCCGCCGCCGAGCTTGCCAGCGTCGGCTGCGTGGCCGAGGTCGCCAACGTCCTGCGCATCGAGGACGTTGAGGCTTGGACCGAAGGCGTCATGGCGAACTAGCCCAACGCTCGCCTAGCAATACGCGCCTTGAGGGCTCCCGTCCGATGTGGGACGGGAGCCCTTTTGTCACCTGCCCTAAGCACAACGGCAAAGCATATTTGCGCGAGCCGCTCATCGGTAACGCGGGCTACCGTTCACCGATATGCAAACGCGGCCGATTCCGACTACCGCTACGCTGTGCTGCGAATGTCCGCCCGCGATGAGAGGAAGCACCATGTTGCTCGAGGGCAAGAAAGCAATCATCACCGGAGGCACACGCGGTATCGGCTATGCCATCGCCTGCCGTTTTATCGAGGAAGGCGCTGCCGTCACCGTCTTTGGCTCGCGCCAGGAGACTGCCGACACGGCCGTTGAGAAGCTGACAGCCGCCTATCCCGACGCCAAGGTCTGGGGTCGCTCCTGCGATCTCACCTCGCTCGAGGCCGTGACTGAGGCCTTTACGCAGACTGCAGCCGACATGGGCGGCTTGGACACGGTCGTCAACAATGCCGGTATCTCCCAGCGTTCACCCCTCTTGGACTACACGGCCGAGGAGTTCGCCAAAGTTATGGACCTCAACGTCGTCGCCGTCTTTAATGGCCACCAGGCTGCCGCCAAGATCATGACCGAGGCCGGCCACGGCGGCACCATCACTACCACAAGCTCGATGGTCGCCAAGTACGGCCAGCCCTCCGGCGTCGGTTACCCCACGTCCAAGTTTGCCGTCAACGGTATGGTCCAGTCGCTCTCGCGCGAGCTCGCTCCCATGGGCATCCGCGTCAACGCCGTCGCCCCCGGCGTGACTAAGACCGACATGGTCGCCAACCTACCCGAAGAGGTCATCAAGCCCATCATCGCCACCATTCCGCTGGGTCGCATGGGCGAGCCCGAGGATGTCGCCAACGCCTTTGTTTTCCTGGCGAGCGACATGTCCTCCTATGTCACGGGCGCCGTGCTCCCCGTCGACGGAGCCGCCCGCTCCTAAGGAGCCACAAGCTTTGGCTTCAAGCTTCAACATAGCTCAACCAAAAAGGCGCGCCGTCTGAATCAACTGCAGACAGCGCGCCTTCTCCTGTTATGAAAGGGAAACTATGTCCCAGTATTTCGGATCAGAACGGGGCACGGTTTCCCCCAGGACCTCCTTGCGGAAACTGCATCCCACTCTGAGCGCCCATTCCGGGACACAGCTTCCCAACGGCCCCCGTTTCGGAAACCACATCCCGTTCCGAGCCTTCAAAGCGGGACGCGGCTTCCCCGAGAAAGTATCGACTACTTACCGTCGTCGTCTTCGGCTTCTTCGCGCGCATAGAGCTCCAGCATGCGGCGGCGGTATTCGCGCACAGCGAGCTTGGCGCGCTCCAGGCGGCGGCGCTCACGCGGAGTCAGCTCGGACGGGTCGACCTCGTCTCCATAGGTCTTATCGGCAAGCAGGTGCGCCGCGTCCACGATGCGGGCATCGATGTGGCCGCTCGCTGCCTCGGCGGAAAGACGCTCGGCAATCGTATCGAGCGTAGGCAGGCCCTCGAATACGCGACCATGGCCATGCGAGGTCAGCAGCTCGTGCTCGCGCGCGAGCAAGCTCGCTAGGTCGTGGTGGGCGCGCAAGATGTCGAGCGCATCGGATGGATGCTCGGCAACCTCTGCCACGGCGGCGACCGGTGCGGCATCCACCACGCGGTAGAAGAGCTGCGCGAGCAACGGCATCAAGAACACCGTGATGGCACCGGCGGCAACCATGACCGACGCAATATCTTGCGACAGCGCGCCCGCGTTGACGGCAACGCTTGTCACGGCAACGATGATCGGCAGGGCCGTGGTGCAGTACAGGGCCACGGTAATGCGACCATACGCCGACACATCGCGCGTCGCAGGACAAATGCTCATAGAGATGAGAATGGGAACGGCACGAATAATCAACAACGCCACGATAAAGCCCGCGAGCAAGCCCGGGCGCGACGCCACGGCCGTCAGATCGATCTTTGCGCCCGATACGGTAAAGAACACCGGAATCAAAAAGCCGTAGGCCAGGCCATCGAGCTTGGTCTCGAGCGTATGGTTGCCCTCGGGGATGATGTAGCGCAAGACAAAGCCGGCGGCAAAAGAACCCAACACGATGTCGAGATCAAAGACAGCCGAGAACGCCACGAGTGTGACCAGGATGAGTACCGTCAGGCGCACGAAGGTCTGCGACGTGGTATCGGCGCGTTCCTCGACAAACGCAAAGAAGCGGCTGCCGACGCGCTTGGAGCGACTTGGGACCACGGCCAGCAACACGCAAACCACCGCAAACAAGCCAAGGATTACGAGCGTTTGGATGCCAGTGCGGGCAGACAGCAGCACCGACATGGCGAGCACAGGGCCGAGCTCGCCCCAAGTGCCATACGCGAGAATCGAGTCGCCCACACGCGTGCCAGTGAGCGAGCGCTCACGCATGATGGGCACGAGCGTGCCGAGCGCCGTCGAAGTGAGGGCAAGCGTCACGGCGATACCGTCGAAATGACTAACCGAGAACCACGGGGTAAAGCGCACGGCAAGCCAGGCGATACCAAACGTGACGACCCACGTCGCCAAGCCGTAGCGCCCCTCGACGCCCGTGATGCTCTTGGGGTCGATCTCAAAGCCGGCAAGCAGGAATAAGAAGGCCAGACCGAGCTCGGACACAAGCGAGACCTCGGCATCTACATGGATGACGCCGAGCATATGGGGTCCCAGCACCGCGCCGAGCACGAGCAAAAAGACCGTCTCGGGAACGGGTTTTCCAGGAATCGCCGAGGCGATGAAGGGGCTTGCAAAGGCCACGAGTGCGATGATGGCGAGCGAAACGAATGCCATGTGATGCCTTTCTCTTGATTGCGCATCACTGTAGCACCCTCGCCGTCCTCAACGCGCCACGAGCTGTCGTATCATAGTGAGGTTTACAAACATGTGGCTCAAGGCGACCGCGAGGCTTGCCCCGCAAACCGACCGCTGCCGCATACCGTACCGTACGCCCAACCGATCAGGAAGGCAGGAACCAATGGTCTCTCGTATCTACGTGGAGAAGAAACCCGGGTTCGACGTCGAGGCTCAGCAGCTCAAGGGCGAGCTGACCGAAATTCTCGGCATCAAGGGCATCGAGGCCCTGAGGATCATCAACCGCTACGACGTCGAGGGCATCGACGAGGAGCTTTTCCGCTCCTGCGTGCCGACCGTCTTTAGCGAGCCCCAGGTCGATGTGACCTACGACGAACTCCCCGCAAGCGATGGCGCCGTCTTTGCCGTCGAATTCCTGCCTGGCCAGTTTGACCAGCGCGCCGACTCCGCCAGCGAGTGCGTGCAGCTCATCAGCCAGGGCGAGCGCCCCGCCGTGCGCTCCGCCAAGGTCTATATGATCTCGGGCGCTCTGGACGAGGCCGCCATCGATGCCATCAAGCACTACGTGGTGAACCCCGTCGAGGCGCGCATCGCCTCGCTCGACCTGCCCGAGACGCTGTACATGGAGACCCCCGAGCCCCAGCCCGTCGAGATGCTCGACGGCTTCCGCGAGCTCGACGAGGCCGGCCTTGCCGCCTTTATTTCCGAGCGCGGCCTTGCCATGGACGAGGCGGACATCGCCTTCTGCCAGCAGTACTTCCGCGATGAGGACCGCGACCCCACCATCACCGAAATCCGCGTGATCGACACCTATTGGTCCGACCACTGCCGCCACACCACCTTCGGCACCGTCCTGGATGACGTGACGATCGACGACGCCGTGGTGCAGCAGGCCTTCGACCGCTACATGGAGATGCGCCACGAACTCGGCCGCGACGCCAAGCCCGTCTGCCTCATGGACATGGGCACCATCGGCGCTAAGTACCTTAAGAAGACCGGCGTCATGACCGATGTCGACGAGTCCGAGGAGATCAACGCCTGCACCGTCAAGGTGAAGGTCGATGTCGACGGCGAGGACCAGGACTGGCTGTTCCTGTTTAAGAACGAGACCCACAACCACCCGACCGAGATCGAGCCCTTCGGCGGTGCCGCCACCTGCGTGGGCGGCGCCATCCGCGACCCGCTCTCGGGCCGCAGCTACGTGTACCAGGCCATGCGCGTCACCGGCGCCGGCGACCCCACCGTCCCGGTTTCCGAGACGCTCGAGGGCAAGCTGCCGCAGCGCAAGCTCGTGACCACTGCCGCCGCCGGCTACTCCAGCTACGGCAACCAGATCGGCCTTGCCACCGGCCAGGTCAACGAACTCTATCACCCCGGCTACGTGGCCAAGCGCATGGAGGTCGGCGCCGTCGTGGGCGCTACCCCGGCAAACCACGTGCGCCGCGAGTGCCCCGCCCCCACCGACAAGATCATCCTGCTGGGCGGCCGCACCGGCCGCGATGGCATCGGTGGCGCCACCGGCTCCTCCAAGACCCAGAACACCGAGTCCATCGAGACCTCGGGTGCCGAGGTCCAGAAGGGCAACGCCCCGGTCGAGCGCAAGCTGCAGCGCCTGTTCCGCCGCGGCGACGCCTGCCGTCTGATCAAGCGCTGCAACGACTTTGGCGCCGGCGGCGTCTCAGTCGCCGTGGGCGAGCTTGCCGACGGCCTGTACGTGGACCTGGACACCGTGACCAAGAAGTACGACGGCCTGGACGGCACCGAGCTCGCTATCTCCGAGTCCCAGGAGCGCATGGCTTGCGCCGTCGCCGACGGTGACGTCGAGGAGTTCATGGGCTACGCCGCCGAGGAAAACCTGGAGGCGACCGTTATCGCCGAGGTTACCGCCGAGCCGCGCATGCGCATGGCATGGAACGGCGTCGCCATCGTCGATCTGTCCCGCGAGTTCCTCAACTCCAACGGTGCGCCCAAGCACCAGGTCGCCCACGTCTGTGCCCGCAGCGTGTGGCAGCCCAGCTGGGCCGGCACCACGCTCGCCGAGCGCATGACCTCGCTCGTCACCGACCTCAACGTCGCTTCCAACAAGGGCCTTTCCGAGCGCTTCGACTCCACCATCGGCGCCGCGACCGTGCTCATGCCCTTTGGCGGCAAGATGCAGCTTACCCCAAGCTCGGCCATGGTCGCCAAGTTCCCCGTGGACGGCGAGACCACCACGGCGAGTGCCATGGCATGGGGCTTCAACCCCTATCTGATGGAGGCCGACCAGTTTGCGGGCGCCTACCTGTCCGTGGTCGAGTCCATCGCCAAGCTCGTTGCCGCCGGCTTTGAGCACAAGCGCGCCTACCTCTCCTTCCAGGAGTACTTCGAGCGCCTGCGCACCGAGGCCGAGCGTTGGGGCAAGCCCATGGCTGCCGTCCTGGGTGCCCTCATGGCCCAGGTCGACCTGGGTGCCGGCGCCATCGGCGGCAAGGACTCCATGAGCGGTTCGTTTGAGGACGAGACCGGCGAGCTCAACGTTCCGCCGACCCTGATCAGCTTCGCCGTCGCCGTGGGCAAGGCCGCCCGCGCCGTCTCACCCGAGTTCAAGGGCCTCACGCACCGAGTCGTCCGCATCGCCCCCGCCACCTATGGCGAGGACTGCCGTCCCGACGCCCAGCAGCTGCTCGCCGCGTTTGACGCCGTCGAGGCGCTCACTGCTACCGGCGACGCCCTGGCCGTCTCCACGCCCGGCTACGGCTGCGGCGCCGAGAGCCTCTTTAAGATGTGCGTCGGCAACCAGATCGGTATCGAGCTTGCCGAGGATGTGGACGTGGAGAGCCTCTTCACCCCGCTCTACGGCAGCTTTATCGTCGAGCTCGCCGATGACGCCGAGCTGCCCGAGGTCGCCGACGGCGTTGTCGTCGAGCCCCTGGGCACCACCGTTGAGGGTTACGTCATCGATACTGGCTCCGAGGTCATCGAGCTCTCCAAGCTTCAGGAGGCCTGGGAGAGCGGCATCGAGAGTGTCTTTGCCTACCGCAGCGCCGACGAGACCCCCGAGGTCGAGACCATCGACTTCCGCGCCAAGGACATCCACGTGTACGCCGGCGCCAAGATCGCCCGCCCGCGCGTGGTTATCCCCGTGTTCCCCGGCAACAACTGCGAGTACGATAGCGCCCGTGCCTTCCGCGCCGCCGGTGCCGAGGCCGACACCTTCGTGATCAACAACCTCACGCCCGAGGCCGTCGCCGAGAGCACCCACGAGCTTGCCCGCCGCATCCGCGCAAGCCAGATCGTCATGATCCCCGGCGGCTTCTCGGGCGGCGACGAGCCCGACGGCTCCGCCAAGTTCATCACGGCGTTCTTCCGCGCTCCCGAGGTCACCGAGGCAGTCCGCGACCTGCTCAAGGCCCGCGATGGCCTGATGCTGGGCATCTGCAACGGCTTCCAGGCCCTGATCAAGCTCGGTCTGGTGCCCTACGGCGACATCGTCGACGCCACGCCCGATGCGCCCACGTTGACGTTCAACACCATCGGTCGCCACCAGAGCCGTCTGGTGCGCACCCGCATCTCGTCCAACTTGTCCCCGTGGCTGTCGCAGTGCAGCCTGGACGACCCCTACACCGTCGCCATCAGCCACGGCGAGGGCCGCTTTGTCGCCAACGATGAAGTGCTCGCCCAGCTGATCGCCAACGGCCAGGTCGCCACGCAGTACGTGGGCGAGAACGGTAAGCCCAGCATGGATCTCTCCGTCAACCCCAACGGCTCCGCACTCGCCATCGAGGGCATCACGAGCCCCGACGGCCGCGTCCTGGGCAAGATGGGCCATGCCGAGCGTCGCGGCGACAACCTGTACCGCAACGTGCCCGAGCATGTCCCCGGCGATAAGTTCATGCCGATCTTTGAGAGCGGCGTAGCCTACTTCGCTTAATACGTTCCCATCGGGTACAATCCCCTCGGATAACAACACCCGCCACCGGCACGCCCGGTGGCGGGTTCTTTTTTGCTTCGCGCATGTAGGAAGGACATCATGGAAAGCCGCAAGCCGTATCTCGCCACCCTGCCTGGACTCATCCTGGGCTGTCTTGTTTGCTGTGCACTCTGGGGCTCCGCCTTCCCCTGCATCAAGATCGGCTACGGCCTCTTTGGCATTCCCGCGCACGACAGCGCCTCGCAGCTGCTCTTCGCGGGCCTGCGCTTCACCCTTGCCGGCATGCTGGTCATTGTTGGCATGAGCGTGGCCCAGCGCCGTCCGCTCGTTCCGCAAGCGCGTGATATCAAGCCCATCTGCATCTTGTCGCTCTTCCAGACCATCGGCCAGTACTTCTTTTTCTACCTTGGTCTCTCCCGTGCAAGCGCTATGTCGAGCTCCATCATCGAGGCCAGCGCCAACTTCCTAGCCATCCTCTTTGCCGCCCTGGCGTTTCGCACCGAAAAGCTCAATGCGGCCAAGGTGCTCGGCTGCGTACTGGGCTTTGCCGGTGTCGCGCTCGTCAACCTTTCGGGCGCGGACGGTACCTTTGGCTTTACGCTCGACGGCGAGGGCTTTATCCTGGCCTCTACCGTCGCGGGCGCCCTTTCGACCTGCCTGATCGGTATCTTCTCGCGCGAGCACGACGGCGTTTTGCTTGCCGGGTGGCAGTTCTTGGTCGGCGGCCTGGTCCTCACCGCCATCGGCTTTTTGATGGATGGCGCGCTCTCCCCCACGGCGATTGCCCCCGCCATCGCGCTCATCATCTACATGGCGCTTATCTCCGCGGTCGCCTACTCGCTGTGGTCGCGCCTGCTTGCCGTCAACCCCGTCAGCCGCGTCTCGGTCTTTGGGTTTATGAACCCCGTCTTTGGTGTGCTGCTGAGCGCGCTGCTGCTCGGCGAGGGCGCTGGCACGAGCCCCGTTACCGTCATCGTTGCCCTGCTGTTGGTCTGCGGCGGCATCATCATCGTCAACAAACCCAAAAAAGCTTAACGAACTGCCCTTATTTAGCAGAGGGGATTCATGTACCTTAGCTTAATGGAGTACATCGGTGAGCTGAGGGCCGCCACGCACGCAAGCGTGCGCGCCTTTTTTCTAGCGTATCTGGACGCCGGCTTTCTTTTTCTCGGCCTTGACGCGGTAGAGCTCCGCATCGGCAGCGCGAAGTAAGTCTTGCCAGGTATCAACACTATCGCCGACCCGCGCGTAACCGATGGACATCCGCAATGCATACGGCACCTCGGCACGAGCGAGCTCGTCGTTAATCGCCGAACACAGGTCTATGATGTCCTGTTCCGCCGCAGCCTTCTGGAGCACCACGAACTCATCGCCGCCATAACGTGCGATAAAACCACCAGACGCCGAGCAGACCTCTTTGAGCGTAGCAGATATGACCTGGAGAGCATGGTCGCGCTCCACATGTCCATACCGGTCGTTAATCTGCTTAAAGCCGTCGGCGTCCATCATAAGCAGATACACATCATCGGCCTGATCAGCACCCGAGAACAGCGACAGCATATAGGTCTCAAAACGGTTGCGATTGTTAAGGCCAGTCAACGGGTCGGTCGAGATCAGCTGCTCCTGACAAACAATGTAGAGCTGCAACATACTTAACATGATGCCGACACTAAGGCAGGGACCCGAATAAAAGACCTGAAAGACACCGGCCACCAAGGCCGGAATGGCGAAAAATGCCAAGGTTTGATAGATGGCCTTCTTTTGTAGGCTCTCGACCTTGCAAGATTGTATAAACGCATGCAGGGACGTATATATAACGTAGCAGTAGCTGACGATGGGCTGGATCATATAGACAAAACCGCGACGATACGCGCCCTGCGCATCGATATAAAACAGGGCATGCGTCCAGTAGCTAGTAAACGCCAGTACGACTACCAGCACCGCAGGCAGCGTTACAAACGCCATCCTATAGCGCGCGGTCAAAAGGCGAGAACCCTGCACCGTCTCGGAATAGATAAACCAAATGAGGCACGCGGCGGCAAAGAGCGAAAACGAAACCGCGTTGGAAATCCAGTTGGCAGCAATGCCCAGCGTGCCGCCCACACCGTCCGAAAGCGTCCAGATTATATCGAATAACATGTACGCGGCAGAGGTGTAGCCGAGCGTACTAAACAATAACTGCTGGGTACTCGAGAACAAGGAGTGGCGACTTCGCGCGGCAAGCCCGATAAGAACAATCATGCATAGCAGGAATATCTCAATCTTGAGTGCCTTAACCACTAGACGCCATCCCTCCAATATCCAAGTGGTCAGAATCGCCCGATTCGTGTCTGGGTAATAAACACCCCTACTCCGCAGGGGTAAGGGGAATAATAGCAGAGCGCCCGAACGTCACTGCAAGACAGCTTTCGTTCGGGCGCTCAAACGGCGCGAATTGCACGCCGGCTTGATTGACTCGCGTCGACGATTACTCGCCATCGATGTCGGTCGCGACGGCCTCCTCGATGGCCTCGACACCGGCAGGAGACAGATCCTCTTTGCCGTGGCAGAACTTCTTATCGACCCAGCCGGTCAGAATCGGGGCCATGATTGCCGTGATGATGACAGCGGTGGCGATCTGCGCATACGCGGTGGGCGCAAGCTCGGCATAGCGCGGGGCGACCTCGGCGAGGGCGACCGGCGTGGTCATGGCCGTGCCGGCAATGGTGGAGCATGCCACAGCCGCCTTACCGTTGCCGCCACACAAGCGCTCGAAAGCAAAGGTAATGGGACCGACGATAAAGAGCGTGATGAAGCCCAGCAAGATACCGGAAATACCGCCGGTGATAAAGCTCGAAAGACTCATGGACGCACCGAGCTGAAAACCGATAACGGCGATCGCGGGATTGGCGCCGGGGACCAGCAGGTTCTTGATAAACGGGAAGAGGTTGCCCAGAACCATGCCGATAACAAGCGGCAGGATGGATCCGATGATGGTGCCGACGGGGATGTTGGCGAGACCCGAGACACCGAGGATGATCATGGTGACGGCGGGGCCGGCCGTAAAGAACAGGATACCGACAGCGCCCTGCTCGGACTCATCGCCAAACTCGCCCATGATGCCCGTATAGAGCGCCATGTTGCAAAACGTGATGCCGCCGATGATGGAGACCGAGCTCAGACCCAAAAAGTTATCGTTAAAGAAGTACGCGACGCCCAGGCCCAACGCGGCTGCCACCACAAGCTTGGGGATCAGTACGACGATGCCGGTCTTGATAGCGCCCGGCGTGGACTTAAAGCTGATGCCGGCACCCACAAAAAGCAGAATCGCGGCAACGATGGTGTTGGAACCGCCGCGGCAGGCAGCCGTAAAGAAGCCGCCGATCTCAAAGACCTGCGGGCAGAAAGTATTGAGCAAAAGGCCAACGATCATGGGATAGATCATGATGTCACCCGGGATACGCGGTACCTTGAATTTCTTTTGCTCGTTGGCGGTCGCTTCCTGTGCCATGAAACCCCCATTTCCGCTGACGCAGAACAAAAGCCCACGTCACGCTTTGCTACAGTAAAGTTTGACCATGGTACCAGAAGAAGCAGACCGCCTCGGTGGGAAATTGGATTCGTTGGCCGGAATGAAAACGCGTCCTGCTCTTATACGAGGCTCAAAACGATATAGAGCACGATGCCCGAAACACAGCACCATAGCATCGACTTTGTCTTGATTGCCACCGCCACGACGCCGGCAGCCGCAATCCAGGGAATCAAGCCCTGCCACAAGCCGGCGTCAAAAGCGCCAGGGCTTATCAAATCGTTAGCAACCAGTGCCGCGAAGGCGGCGGGCGGGATATAACCCAAGGCCTCGGTAACGCGGGGCGACAGCGTTCTCCCGCGCAAAGCAAACGCCGGGGCAATGCGGAAAATGCGATAGCCGCCCATGACGACAGCCACAGGACCAAAAACTCATTAACGGGCATCGCAAGCGCCCCTTCCTTCGGCGAGAGCATCGCACGCAAGCGCCGCGACAACGCCGACGAGCACGCTTACCGGCACGGCGATATTCGTCCACCCCAAGAGCTTGCATATGGCGACGGACACCGCAGCCAAAACGGCAGCTACGATATTGCCGCGCGACAGTCGCTGCGAAAAGAGCAGGCAGATAAAGAGCGATGTGCAGACAAAACCCGCAATAGCGGTGGGAACATCGACAACGGCACCGACGATGGCGCCCGTCGTACACGAAACGCCCCATGTTGCGATGAGGATCACGTTGAGCACAAAGGACTCGAGCGGACCCCAATCCTCCCCTTCAACCAATTTGCCAAGCGAGATGCCATATGCCTCCTCGGTAAGTGTCGCGGCAACAGCCAGCGTCTGACGCTTCGAGGCACCCCTCAGATGCGGTGCGATCGATGCCGAGTAAAGTGCAAAGCGCGAGGAGATTGCGGCGACGCTCGCGACGATCGATGCCGCAGGCACACCTGCCAGCCACAGATTGCAGATCATAAACTGCCCGCTGCCCGTCACGAACGTGCCGCTCAGAGCAAAAACCATTCAGGGTTCCATTCCCGTCTGCGCCATGATCATTCCGCACGGCGCGGCTATCGCAACATAGGTAAGCATCACCGGCCAGATGGTTTTAACGATTTTGAGCACCATAGCGTTCCTCGTCCCGACAAGCTTTCCGAGCCGCATTCAACGACGCGGCAGAATCATCACCCGGTGGCAATAAAGTTCGCCTACAATTGCCACCGGATCGAAAGACACAGAAAGACACAGCTTTTTAGGAAGTCATTATGACAGCTATCGATCGAACGACGGCAGTCGCGGCCTTCAAGACCTATACCGATGCTTACGATGCCGCCAATCCGCGTATCGCGCTCAAAATCGAGCATACGTACCACGTTGCCGAGGTATGCGATGCCGTGGCGCGCGAACAGGACTGGTCACCGCAGGACATTGACCTAGCGTGGCTTTGCGGCCTGCTACACGATATGGGTCGCTTTGAACAGTTGCGACGCTGGGACACGTTTAAGGATGCCGAGAGTATGAGCCATGCGGAGTTGGGCGTCGAGGTTCTCTTTGGCAAAAACCCTGCAGACGCGCCCGCGACAACAAGTATCCGCGACTTTATCGACGATCCGGCAGAAGACGAGCTCATCCGTGCAAGCATCGCCCACCACAGCGATTTTCGCCTACCCACGGAACTCGACACCCGCACGCGGAACTTCTGCGATATCGTGCGCGATGGCGACAAGATCGACATTATGCGCACCATCGCCGACAGCACCGTCGATACCATCCTCAAGGTTGATGAGGACACATTTCTCGCCAGCCGGTTCTCGACACCGGCGCTCGCCGCCTTTGACGAGCACCGCTGCGTCGCACGTGATGAGCGCGACGAGCCCGCGGACTACCTGGTGGGGCTCATCTGCTTTATGTTTGAGCTCGTCTATCCGGCGAGCCGCGCGCTGGCGCGCGAGCAGGGCGATATCTACCGCCTGCTCGACGCGCCCTTTGGCATTACGCGCTCCTTTACCGATCCCGCCACGCAAGCGACCTGGGAGCGTCTAAAGGACGAGATGCGCGACTGGCTGGCGCGCGCCTAGCGCTCAAGCTGGGCCAGCAGCTCCTCGACGACCTCGACGGCATCGCCGACAACCTTGTACTGGGCAGCACCAAAGATGGGGGCATCCGGGTCCTCGTTGATGGCGATAATGCACTCCGCCCCACCGATGCCGGCAAGATGCTGAATGGCGCCTGAAACACCGATACTCACGAGAAGCTTGGGCGAAACCGATACGCCCGTCTGGCCAATCTGATGGCGATACTCCAACCAGCCGGCCTCCACGACAGGTCGCGTGCAGCCAAGCTCGGCTCCCAGAGCCCCGGCGAGTTTTCGCATCAGCGGCAGGTTTTTCTTGGAACCAATGCCGCGACCCACCACGACCAGGCGCTCGGCATCGGCGATCGAAGCCTGCTGCCCCCACTCCTCGGCGGGAATCGAGATCTCGACACAAGCCTTGGTGTCTTCCGCAAGGAATACCTGGGTAATCGTGCCAGAGCGGCTGTAGTCAAACTCGGGCTCCCTAAAGATGCCGGGGCGCACCGTTGCCATCTGAGGACGGTGGTTGGGGCAAATGATGGTGGCCATCAAGTTGCCGCCAAACGCCGGGCGCGTCTGCTGCAGTAGGCCCGTCTCCGTATCCATCGAAAGTACGGTGCAGTCAGCCGTAAGGCCCGTCTGCAAACGCACGGCAACGCCGGGTGCCAGTTCGCGGCCAAAGGCGGTCGCACCGTACAGAATGGCCTCGGGCTTGTGCTCTGCCACCAAATCACAGATCAGCCGGGCGTAGACCCCCGCGTCGTTCTGACGCAGGCGCTCGTCGCGACAGGCCAGGACCTCGTCTGCACCGGCGCAAACCAGATGCTCCAGGTCACCGAGAGAACCCTCGGGGCCCATACCGACCAGTGCCACCAGACGGCAACCACGGGCATCGGCAAGTTCGCGTCCCTTGCCCATGAGCTCGTAGGCCACCGGGGCCACGACATCGTGTTCGTCGGTCTGAACGAATACCCAGATATCTCGATACGCATCGAGGTCAACCGCGCCGGCGGCCTCGTCGCGCTCGATCGAAATGGCATTGACGGGACAAGCGTCGACGCACCCGCCGCATAGGATGCAGCCGTCGGTTACGCGGGCGCAACGGTTGGGCCGCTCGCCTTCCACTACGATGCCGCCAGAGGCACAGGCGCGAACGCAGCGACCGCAGCCGATACAGGCTTCGCTATCGATAATCAGTCCGCTCATCTATGCCATCCCCTCGATAATCTTGGCAAGTTTTGCCGCCTGCTCGGACGCCGTTCCGTCAACGGCCTCGCACGTTTGGTCGCGTTCGGGCACAAACGATCGCACGACCTGTGTCGGCGAGCCGGCAAGGCCGCAGCGCGCGGGGTCGGCGTTCACGTCGGCAGCGTTGACCACGCGCACGTCCGCCTCCTCGGCTGCACGAATACCGGCAATGCTCGGCATACGCAGTTGGCCAATCTCCTTGGCGGTCGTCATCGCGCACGGCATCTCAAGATAGACCGTCTCCTCGCCGGCGTCACAGCCGTGGACAAGCGCCAGTGAACCACAGGTCGTAAAGCCCGCGCTCTGCACGCAGCTCACGTCGGTCACGCAGGGAATCTCAAAGGCACCGGCAAGCTCGGGACCAATCTGGGCCGTATCGCCGTCCACCGCCATTTTGCCGCAGATGAGCAGGTCGAAGTCCTCGTCGAGCGCCTCGATGCCGCACTTGAGGGCATAGGTGGTTGCCAGGGTATCGGCACCTGCAAAGGCGCGATCGGTTAGCAGCAGTGCGTCATCGGCGCCTCGGGCGATGCAGTCGCGCAATAGCGATTCAGTCGCGGGGATGCCCATCGACACCACCGTTACGCGCACGTCCATGCCAAAGCCGATAAAGTCGTCCTTCAGCGCCAGCGCGCATTCCAAAGCGCTCGCGTCAAAGGGATTAATGACCGCCTGCTTGCCGTCACGCACAATCGTATTGGTCTTGGGGTCCATCTTGACCTCGGTGCTTCCCGGCACCGCCTTGACGCATACCACCATATGGAAATCGCTCATCTTCACGCGCCCCCTTTCTGGACGAGCTCATCCAAGAGCTTCTCCGAAAACAGGTTACCGCGACCCAGCCGCGCGGCAGGATCGAGCTGCAGCTTGAGCCGCGCCGACTCGACCATGGCCTCGTGACCGTACATCGTCTCCAAGAAGCCCGCCTTGATCTTGCCGACGCCGTGTTCGGCGGAGACCGCGCCGCCCATGGCCGTGACCTCGGAAGCCCACTGGGCAAAGAGTTCTCCGCCGCGGCGGTAATCCTGCGCATCGCGCGGCAGAATGTTCACATGCAGATGGTTGTTACCGATGTGCCCCCAGGCGGCAGATTCAAGCCCACTTTCGGCCAACGTGCGGCGATAAAGGGCGATGACATCGGCCAAGCGTGCGTTGGGCACCGACATGTCCGAGCCCAGTTTGGTGATGGTGGGATCCGTGCGGCGACGCTCGTCGATGAGCATGTTGACGCTCTCGGGCACCGCATGGCGGAAGAATCGCTGACACTCGCGGTCGACCTCGGTGCGCGCGACCCATGTCGCATCGTCGCTGCCGCCCGCAAGCTCTAGTACCCACCCCAAGTGATACAGCTCCTGAGTCGCCTGGGCCTCGTCGTCGCAGTCGAGCTCCACGTAGACACAGACCTTGGCGTCTTTGTCGAGCGCCGGCAGCGAGGCGAACGCGGTCGACTGCTCACGCTGACGACGCAGGATATCCAGGGCGCCCGCATCGAAATACTCGATGGCAGCCGCGTGGGACAGGACGGGACGCACAGAATCGGTGAAGGACACGGCCTTGTCTTCGCTGTCAAAGAAGCAGCTCACGCCCCAAACGACCGCAGGTGCCGCCTGCAGGGCAATCTCGAGCTCGGTGATGACGCCGAGTGTGCCACACGCGCCGATAAACAGATCGATGGCATCCATGTCGTCAGCAACGAAATAGCCCGAAGCATTTTTGGTCTTGGGCATGGTGTAATCGGGAAGGTCGAGCTCGAGCGTACGGCCCTGCACCGTGACGAGCGAAAGGCAACGACCCCGTGCAAAAACCTCGCCACGGTGAAGCTCGAGCAGGTCGCCATCGGTCAGCGCGACATGAAGGCCCGTGACGTGAGGGCGCATGGGGCCGTAAGCGTAGCTACGGGCGCCGGAGGCGTTGCATGCCGCCATACCGCCCAGGCAGGCAGATGCCTCGGTGGGATCGGTGGGAAAGAATTGCTCGGGAGCTTCCTGGAACTCCTCGTAGGCCTCAAGCGATGCCTGGTCCCAGCCGGCAGTCGGCAGCACTTTCTTGCCCAGTTGCTTGCGCAGCTCCGAGAGCACAACGCCCGGCTCCACGCGCAGCAAAAATTGGCCTTGTTCATCGCGGCGAAGGCCCAAGTAGCGATTCATACGGGAAGTATTGAGGATATGCCCGCCGTGGGGCACGGCACCGGCGGCAAGGCCGGTTCGGGCGCCCTGAACCGTTACCGGGACACGCTCGGCATGGAGCTTTTCCAAAATGGCACGGACCTCGTCTTCCGTTGTCGGAAACGAGATGCTCGAGGCCTCGCCCGATGCGCGAGACTCGTCGCGACCATACTCTTCGAACTCGTCGGTGAAGGGTTTGATGGTTGCAGACACGCGAACTCCCCCTTTAGCTAACTACAGTATTTGCAGGGAGATGTTACCGCATCGTTTCGTCGACGTGTTCGAGACCGTCTCCATAATTGGCGATTATTACGTTCGTGCAATTCGGCGAGCGGCTTGATTTCCTCGGCAGACGATGCTTTTGACACATATGGCCCCGCCGTCGCCGACCGCGCGATTGTCGCTTGAAAAAAGTTGGAGTATTTTTTTCCCCTTTTACCTGCGGAGACACCAATCCGTCAAGCATTTGGTCAGCAATTGGTCAAGTAGTGGCTGATACCGTCGGCATCGACAGCCAAAACCGACAGAAGTTTTGGCCCCAGAAGCAGGGAGGTTCCCATGGCATATTACTGGCCCCAGTACGGCATCGCCATCGAAGTCGACGACGATCCCCATCTCCTGCCTTTCGACGAAGAGGCATTCCCCGATACGACGGTCTACCACGTTACCACCGATGTGATCTGCGACCCCGAGTCGTTCTCGGCGCTCGCCCACCGCATCGCGCATATCCACGACATCGAGCTCCCTCCCGACTTCGACGAGCTTGTCTACTCACGCCGCCTGATGCTTCACATGCTCTTTGGAGCGAACCCGTCCACCTTTGCGCGCATCTATACCGCCAAGGATGCCGCATGAGCGCGAAGAAGCCACCCCACTTTGCAGGCCTGGGTCGTCGCAAGAAGCTCATCCTTGCCTGTTTGGCCATCGTCTGTGCCCTTGTCGCCGTAGGACTATACGCTTGGCAGTCGCAGCCCGTACCCGAGGCGGGCGCTTCGGTTACGACGGCCGAGGGCAAAACGCGTCAGGAAATCCAAGATGAGCTCGACGCCATCGTCCGCGACAACATGATGACGATTTCGGTCGCACCGGTCGCTCAGCTGCAGGAGGACGGCAAGCTGCGCGTCAACGTGCAAAACGTCCAAGACAATAAATTTCCCCAGCGATTCCGCGTCATCCAAAACGACGAGACCATGTACGAATCCGGTGTGGTCGAGACCGGCAAGACAATCGAAACGTGCCCCGCCGGCGACATCAAAGAAGGCGAGGCGTACATCGAGATCCAGACACTCGATGCCAAGACCCTCGACAGCCACGGCAATCCGACACGTGTCAAGGTGCGGGTTGAGCAAGCCGAGAACTAGCTTTTCCGGCCGACGCGGCACCGCACGCAATTCACCAGCATTCGTCCAATCATCGCGGGGACGGCCCGCGGCGAATAGAAAGGAACGACCATGGACATCACCAGGGACATGAACGGAGCCAGAGCGCTCGTCGTGGGCGCAGGGCTCGCGCTCGCGCTCGCAATGGGCGCCGCCCCGACGCCAGCTATGGCAGCCGGGCGCGTTGGAACCACGAAAGTAATGGTCAGGACCGAGATCGACAACGTTGAGTTCAAAGTTCCGACGGTTATTCCCTTCGTCGCCAAGGCCGACGGCACGCTTCAGGGCCCCTCAGAAGACGCGACCACCATCGACAATCATTCGGCCTACGGCATCCATGTCACCAACATGAAGATCGACGCCATGAACACCTGGACCATTGCTGCCGACGCCAAAGCCGGAACCGCACAGAACTCCATCGACTTTAAGGTCGGCCCCGACGGCGCACTCCAGAACGCCAGCGCCGCAACGCAGGGGACGGGCCTCGATCTTTCCAAGAATGCAGCCTTCGACATGGGCTACCAGGGCATTGCCGGCGGCAAGGACAAAATTAAGCTCAAGACAAGCGGAAACGTCGCCCGCGTCACGCGCGACATCTTCCGCGTAACCGGCGAAGGCGATCAGGTTGCAACGATCACCTGGACGGTCGAGCCCGGTGCGCACACGGCATAAGGCTGTCGCCCTGGCCGCCGCCGTCAGCATCCTAGCGTTTGGGCCAGCCATGGCCTTTGCCCAGCAAGAACAGGCGCAGGCCGCCACGCAAGTGACGGTCGACCTCTCGGAGCTCGACCGCGGCGACCGCGAGGAACCGTTGGCGCAGACAGGCGACAGACGATGGCTCTTGGCAGCAGGCGCCGCAGCAGCAGGCGCGGGGACCGCCGGCCTCGGTCTGCACATCAAACGCAGCCAGAAACAAAACACGGACAGGCCGCACTAAATTAGCTAAGGAGACCCCATGGCATCAAAGAACCTTTTGCCCGTCGTCGCACTCTGCGGCGCGCTCGCAACCGGAACGCCCGTCGCCGCTTGGGCGACTCCCGTCATGGCAGACTCCTTACCAGCAGCCCTAAGCTCCGCACCAAATCCGTCGAGTGCCATTGCGTGTAAGCGTTTTTCGATCGCACAAGCCGCAATCTCAACCTCGGGATGCCTTCGTCGTAATACGGACGGCTCGATAGTCGTGGATATCAATCGTTCGAACAAGGCAAACGGCTCCCAGGCGGGGTGCGCCGTCTGCATGTGGCGCTCGGTTGTGCTCGATGCGGATGGCGATCCATGCAATTTAGAGCTGCGCATCGACATCGCTTCGGTCGATGACTCGGCGAACGGAGCGAAGGTCGCCTTCGACGGTACGTTTTTCGAGAAAGGAGGCGGTATATGTCTGGGCTGCGCCGCCGCGAATGCAGACGATGCGCAGCCCACCCTCTCATTCACGGCATCGTTGCGACTGACCAAAGCCGGCACCGATGCCATCGCGGCGGGAGAAGCGTCCCTGCTGTTCTACGCCGTCAGCGCCAAAGACACAAACGCTCATTTCGAGAAGCCAGCCGGATCACTCAGTCTTACACGAGGGATAGAGGCAGGCCCTATTGAAATCGATGCCCACGCGCAAAGCAGGCAACGCATTCTTGCCGACCCGGCGCTTCTCGAAATGGAGTGGAACGGATCCGGAGCCATCGGAATTCTCCCCTCCGCGCTTGACGCCAAGACGCTCCCCTCAAACGACGAACCCATCAACGCAACCATACAAGAAGAGAGCGCGGATAAAGAAGCAGGTGCGGGCGACACGCCGTCGCCGACAAACAGCGCCCCAGCTTCTTTCGAAGCACCGAATGAGCCCGCTGCCGATCCAAACGATCCCGAGCTCGCGGACAGTCTGGGGCTTGCTGATCCTCAAGAGATCGATGAAGGTAACTGTTGCGTGCTTGCCGCACTCGACCACACAGAGGTCATCGACGCTGCGAACATCGAAGTTGCCGCCGCCAATCAGCCCGTCCGCAAGTCGGCTATCATCGCATTTCCCGAATCCATCGAAGTCGTCTTTTTGCCATCGGGCGAGGTCGTGGCCCCAACACTGCTCACCTTGTTGGGCGCCAAGAATACTCGAAACGAAATTAAAAAGGTCACGGTTGTCGACCCTGCAACCACCGCCAAGCTGCGTCTATACGCCGTTGCTCCAGACGGAGGCAAGACCTTGGAATTCGATGGTGACACACTCCTAGCCTGGCGACGTCTGGACATTATGCAAGACGTCTCGTATCAGATCGAACTCGAAGGGTTTGATCGTGCCCGCGATGCCAATATCATCGCCGCGGCTATTGAATCCCCGCAGCGGCTTATGACACTGCGCTTTGAATACTATCCCTATGTCCCGACAACCACCTGAGGCTTAAATGCTGCACATCATTCCTAACACCACTTATATAACGTATTAGATGAGTCGCGATGTGCCTCGCATTTCGTTCTGCTACGATTGCCACGTTGGCATCAATACAGGAGGGCTCATGCCGGGCTTGGGAACAATCATCAACGTTGTGCTTTTAGTTGCGGGCGGTCTTTTGGGATTAGCGGGCGGCCGCTTCATCACACCGCGCATCCAAGACACACTCATGAAAGCATCGGGGCTGTGCGTCCTGTTTATCGGCCTTGGCGGCACCATGCAAAAGATGCTCCTTATCGATGGGAAGGCGCTAGCGACCACCGGCACCACCATGCTCATCGTCTCATTTGCGCTCGGTTCGCTCATCGGCGAGGCCGTCAACTTGGAAGCCGCCATCGAGAACCTTGGCGAATGGCTCAAGCGCAAGACCGGCAGTGAGGGCGATAACGAGTTCACCAACGCTTTTGTCTCGACTTCACTCACCGTGTGTATCGGCGCCATGGCAATTGTGGGATCGATCCAGGACGGCCTGCTCGGCGACTGGTCAACGCTTGCCCTCAAGGGCGCACTGGACTGCATCATCGTCTGCACCATGACGGCGTCGCTCGGACGCGGCTGCATCTTCTCGGCCCTGCCCGTAGCCGTGTTCCAGGGGACGATCACGTTGTTTGCCGGCGCGCTCTCCCCCATCATGACCACAGCAGCCCTCAACAGCCTTTCGCTCGTAGGCTCCATGCTCATCTTCTGCGTCGGCGTCAACCTCATCCGTCCTCAGACCTTCCGCACGGCCAATATGCTCCCCTCCGTCGTCATCGCCGTCATCTACGCCCTCCTGTTCTAAATCTATCAACGCAGCGGTATCTCGAACACCTGTTTGATGCTGTGCTATGATATGAGGTCACCGTAGCTGCGTTCGAGAGGAGGAGCGGTGGCCGACCAGGACATCAAGATGCTCATCGAGCGCATTATGGCCGAGGCCCGGACCCATCAGTCTGCCCGCTTCTCACATGAAGTCTACGCAGACGAGCCGATTCTCAAAACCGGCCGACAGATGCAGAATTTCCTCCCCGACCAGTACCGTAAAATGCGCGAGATATCGCGCTGGCAGGATGACCCCAAGGGCGGTGCGGGCCGCTGGCTTTCGGAAGCCGAGCTTTTTTACCGCCAGGGCCTGCTGATGGCCGACTTTGAGGACGACTGTCCCTACAACGGCACCTTTAAGTCGTACTTTCCCACCTACAACGCCATGAGCGACCGGCAGCTGCGCGGCTACTTTACCTGGCGTGCCCAAGTGCGCCGCGGAACCGTCGAGGAAACGTCTACGTCCTTTGCCTTTCTGTATCTCTATGAGCTGATTTGCGGCATTGGCGTAGATGACCCGCTCGACGGTTTTAACAAGATCAAGGCCTTTTGGGATGTCTATCGCGCCTTCGAGCCCGGCATTGATCGGTTTGCACGCGTGTGGTTGCAGGATTACGCCGTATTCCATGGGCTCGACCCCAAGCTGCTCCGCGACTCTAAAACCGTCATGTTCGATAACGCCCTTATCGAGCTGCGGCGCGCGGCACGAGACCTTGTACCGGCACCGGCACCGTCCGACCAGACCCCCAAACGTCGCAAAACCTCCGAGCCCACGCTCCCCCTTCCGCCCGATGAGGTGCGCGAGGAGCGACTCATGGCCGCCATCAACGCCCTCTCCACGTACAACCTAAGTAACTCGCGGCTCGACCGCAGCCACCACCGCGATCTGCGCCACGTGGCATGCGCCGTGTATGTCCGCATGGCGCGCTACTATGACACGCACCGAAAGACCGGCATCGTAGCGAGCTTGTTTGGGGAGGAGACGGCCATGCCCTACACCATGTTTGCCTCGGCCGTATTCTTTGCGCCCGAGCGCCACGAGGACTGCGAATACCGCCTGGATCCCATCCACATCTACCGTTGCCAAAACGGCTTTTGGGAATGTATGCGTATCCATGGTAGTAGGCAAAAGAGCAGCAAGCTCGGTGAAATGATGCGCGCCTGCGACCAACGCCTGCGCCTGGCGCTGGACCCCGCCCATCCCCTTAAGGAAGAAAAGGTCCCCAAATATCTGGCCAAGATTACCGATGACGAGATCATGGCATGGCTTTCGTGGGACGCCGCACACCAGCCCGTCAAGATCGATATCGATCTGAGTCAGCTGGGGCACATTCGGAGCGCCGCTGCGCAAACGCGCGAAGCACTTTTAATCGACGAAGAGCGCGAGGACGGCGCACCTGTGGAAGCCGAGGCAGCGGACTCAGGGCAACCGGAAGCCGAGCCCGTAGCCGACGCGATTGTCGAGGCGGTCGCGGCACCCATTCGGCAGGACGAGACCGACGAGCCAACCATATCCACCGAACAGTTTGGTGTCGTGGCACCGCTTCTCGCGCCGACGCCCGCGTTCGCAGCTGTTGCGCCCGCTGACGCCACGAACGAACTCACGCCTGCCGCAGACGCCTATCTCCGCGCGCTGCTCGAGCACAACGCAGTACAGGCGGAATCGGCGGTAGTGCAATCGGGGCAGAGCGAGGACATGCTCGTCGACAGCATCAACGAGGCGCTCTTTGACCTGGTGGGCGACACCGTAATTGAATTTAGCGCGGCAGGGCCGCAGATTATCGAGGACTACGAAGCAGACGTGAGAGGATACCTAGACCATGAGTGATACCGCATCCGCAGCGCCCCGTGTACCCAAACGCGTCGCCGCCGTTATCCTTAACTCGCTCAAGGGCGGCGTGGTCCCGCGCATCGGCCTTCCCTATATCACCGTGGGTCGCGAGGTCGAGATTCGCGCCCTGCTCACCGATTTGAGTCTCATCGCCGATGGCGGCGCGAGCTTCCGCTTCTTAGTCGGTCGTTACGGCGCCGGCAAGAGCTTTTTGCTCCAGACCATCCGCACGCACGCCATGGGCGAGGGATTCGTCGTCGCTGATGCCGACCTGTCGCCCGAGCGCCGCCTGCAGGGCGGTCAGGGACAGGGCCTTGCCACCTACCGCGAGCTCATCCGCAATATATCGACCAAGACGCGCCCCGAGGGTGGTGCGCTCAACCTTATTTTGGATCGCTGGGTCGCCTCGTGTGCCGACGTCGACGAGTCGGTCGTCAATGCCCAACTGGCCCCGCTCGAGGAGATGGTCCACGGCTTCGACTTCACCCGCATGCTCCGCCGCTATCGCATGGCCGTATCCGAGGGCGATGAAGAGGCTATGAGCCGCGTGACCAAATGGATTCGCGGCGAGTACCGCACCAAGAGCGAGGCACGCGCTGAGCTGGGCTCCTCGACCATCATCAGCGATGACGACTGGTACGACTACGTTAAGCTCATTGCACGCTTTTTGGTCTGCAGCGGATACAAGGGCATGCTGGTGCTCATCGACGAACTCGTGAATCTGTACAAGATTCCCAACGCGATCACGCGCCAATACAACTACGAGAAGATCCTGACTATGTACAACGACACGCTCCAGGGCAAGGCGCAGTACCTGGGCATGATCATGGGCGGCACGCCAACCTCCATCGAAGACCGCCGCCGCGGCGTGTTCTCCTACGAAGCTCTGCGCAGCCGACTCTCTCAGGGTCGCTTTGCGCGAGATGATCTCAAAGACATGCTCGCGCCCATCATCCGCCTGCAGCCGCTCACCTACGAGGAGCTGCTGGTGCTCATCGAAAAGCTCATGCAGATCCATGCCGGCTACTTTGGCTGGACGCCCACGCTTACCGAGAACGACTTGGTGAACTTTCTCAAGATTGAGTTTGGCCGCGTGGGAGCCGATACGCACCTGACGCCCCGTGAGGTCATTCGTGACTTTATCGAGCTGCTCGATATCCTGTGTCAGAACCCCGATGCAAATGTGGCCGAGTTGCTGCAAAGCGTCGGCGGCGACGCGCTGGCGCCGGCAGCCGCAACAGGCGACGCCGGCACCGCAGGCGGCGACCGCAACTTCGCCGAATTCACCATCTAACCTGCCAAAAAGGGACAGGTTTATTTTGGCAGGTTTTATCTGGGCAAACGTCGAGGCAGTAATGCAGCAAGCCACTGCCCACCGCATTGAGAGATTCGTTTTTGAAAGGAGGCCCCGTGAACGCCTTTGACCGCTACGCCCCGTTTATCCAAGACTTCATCTACTCCCACGATTGGGAGAGTCTACGCTCCATCCAGGTTGCAGCAGCTGATGCCATCTTTAACACTCAGGACAATGTGCTCCTGACGGCATCCACGGCTTCCGGCAAAACCGAGGCAGCCTTCTTTCCCATCCTGACCGAGTTTTGGGAGAACCCGCCCGCGAGCGTTGGCGCCCTCTACATCGGCCCCCTCAAGGCACTCATCAATGATCAGTTCGTCCGCCTCAACGACCTGTGCGAAGAGGCCGATATCCCCGTCTGGCACTGGCATGGCGATGTTTCGCAGTCGCACAAGGCTAAGCTCATCAAAAAACCGAGCGGTATCTTGCAGATTACGCCTGAGTCGCTCGAGGCGCTCCTGATCCATAAGCACATGGCAATCCCTCGTATGTTCTGCGACCTGCGCTATGTGGTTATCGACGAGGTTCATTCGCTCATGCGCGGCGACCGCGGCGGTCAGACGCTCTGCCTTATCGAGCGCCTCTCGCGCATGGCGGGCGTGCAGCCCCGCCGCATCGGCCTTTCTGCCACCATCGGCGACCCCGAGCGCACGGGCGCCTTTCTCTCACAGGGAACAGGACGCGATTGCATCATCCCCCGCTTTGAGGAACCGCGCCGCGTGTGGCGCATCTCCATGGAGCACTTCTACAACTCGGGTCCCCAGGCACAGCAGTGGGGATTCGAGAGCACGGGTCCACAAGAAGCCGAGATGCTTGCTTGCGAGCGTATTGAGCCGGCGGCACCCGCGGCACTGCCCGCCGGCGCCCAAGACATGCGTCACAGCGGACAGCTCACACAAGAGGAGCGCCGTCAACGTCGTGAGCGGGCACGGGACAAGGCTACCTCCAGGGATCGCCGCACTTCGTCGGCCCCCGAGGGCGAAGTCGACATCCCCCGAGCACCCGAACAGGCATTACTCAACCCCACCGACACGGCGCCAGACAACGCCGACCCCGGCATGGGCTATATCTTTGAGCACACACGCGGCCGCAAGTGCCTGGTCTTTGCCAACTCGCGCGAGGAGGCAGAGGCCGTGTGCTCCATGCTGCGCAGCTACTGCGAGAGCCGGCACGAGCCCGACCGCTTTCTCATCCACCACGGCAATCTTTCAGCATCGCTGCGCGAGACGGCAGAAGAGCTCATGCGCGATGAGGAGCAGGCACAGACAACCGTCACCACATCTACACTGGAGCTCGGTATCGATATCGGCCGTCTGGAGCGTGCGTTTCAGATCGATGCACCGTTTACCGTCAGCTCCTTTTTGCAGCGAATGGGCCGCACGGGGCGCCGCGATCTTCCGCCCGAGATGTGGTTTGTCATGCGCGAGGAAGAACCCGAGCCGCGCACGATGATGCCCGAGACCATTCCGTGGAAGCTCCTGCAGGGCATCGCGCTCGTACAACTCTATCGCGAGGAAAAGTGGGTCGAGCCACCCGAACTCGATCGACTCCCCTACAGCCTGCTCTACCACCAGACTATGTCGACGCTTGCCAGCACCGGCGAACTCACGCCGGCAGAGCTTGCCCAGCGCGTGCTCACACTCAGCTATTTTCATCGCATCTCGGCCGATGACTATCGCGTGTTGCTGCGTCACCTCATTAAGATCGACCATATCCAAGTCACCGAGGGCGGCGGGCTCATCGTGGGCCTCGCGGGCGAGCGCATCATTAACAACTTTAAGTTCTACGCTGTGTTCCAGGAAAACGAGGAGTTCACCGTTCGCAGTGAGTCGGCCGAGTTGGGCACGATCGTCAATCCGCCACCGCCCGGTGAGCGCATCGCCATCGCCGGACACTGCTGGATTGTCGAGGAAGTGGACTGGAAGCGCCACACCGTCTTTGCCACGCAGGTCAAGGGCCGGGTGCCGGCCTACTTTGGCGACTGCCCCGGTGATATCAATACACACGTACTCGAGCGCATGCGCAAGGCGCTCAACGAGCACGCAGCATATCCGTACCTTATGGGTAACGCACGGGCCCGCCTTGCGCAGGCTCGTCATACCGCCGAGATTTCGGGCGCGGGAACCAAGCCGCTCATTAACCTGGGCGGCGACACCTGGGTGCTCTTCCCCTGGTTGGGAAGCTACGCCTTTTTGGCGCTCGAGCGCATGCTCAAGATTAAATGTGCCGCGGAGCTGGGCCTTCGCGGACTCGACCCGTCACGCCCGTACTTTATGCAGTTTAAGATGAAGGCCGACGAGGAGACGTTCTTTGAAGTGCTCGCCGCCGAAGCCGAGAAAGACTTCGACCCCATCGACCTCGTCTATCCCGGCGAGGTGCCTTACTTTGACCGCTACGACGAGTTTGTTCCCGAAGAGCTCGTGCGCAAGGGCTTTGCCGAAGGCGTGCTCGACATCGAAGGCATGAAGCAGCGCGTTCTCGGCTGGCGCGACCACGCCTAAGACCAGTCTTTTTGGGACGAGGAGACTTATTTGTCGTGAAGGACGGTGCCGAGGAAGTCGGTGTCGAAGGGCACGGCTTCGGCAAAGGCGTAGTTGCCGTCGCTGGCGATGAGCAGGTAGTTTTCCTCGCCGCCGAACTCCGCATCGCCACATGGGACCACCCAGGCGTGGGCGAATACCTCGAGTGCCGTGGCAGCGCAATCGCGCAGGAACGTCACATCGCTCCCCTCGCTTGCGCTCACGATATTGGCCACGTAGATGCCGCCGGCATTCAGGCTGCCCCGCACTAGACGCAACGCCTCAACGGTCGCCAGCTCGCGTACGGGCTCGGCACCGCCAAAGCAATCGCTCACGACCACGTCGTAGCGACGATGACCCACACTCGTCACACCCAGATAAGAGCGAGCCTCAGCGGTTATCACCCGCAGGCGATCGCCCGCCGCGCGCTCCAGCTCGTCTAGGTAGAACCAGCGGCGCGCCAGGCGCGTAATCTCTCCGTCATACTCGATAACGTCCATGCGCAAGCCCTCGTGCGACATCAGCGCAAACTTGGGATAGGCAAACCCGCCGCCACCCAGCATGAGCATACGGTCGATGCCGTGACCATAAGCGTCGTGCATTGCACCCTCGGCCTCAAACACGTCGTCAAACGCACGATAGTACGCAAAGACGGGCTCAGCCCAACGCTCGCCAACGTAACTCGCGCTTTGGTAGACGCCGCCTTGCACCAATACGCGGACTTCGTCGCCGCCCTCGTCGTGCACGCGCTTCACACGCGCCAACCCATTGCAGGTTCGCGCAACCTGCAGACAGGCAACACGAACAGCGACAGCGGCCGCACCAAGCGCCGCGGCTCCCAGAGCAACGCCGGCAACGACGCCGGCAGAAACACTCGGCTTGTTCATCTAGAGCTCCTTTTGCAGATAAAGGCCATGGTCATAAAATCCAAGATGGCGATAGTACTCGCGCGTACCAATCGCGCTGATCACGTTGATGCGCGCATAGCCGGCATCCCGGGCAATCTCGCACGCACGCTCTACGAGCAAACGCCCCAACCCGTGATGCTGCGCCGCCTGGCCCTGGTCACCCACGCGTGCCGCCATGCCATACACGTGCACCTCGCGAATCATCGCCTCGTCCGGCGTCGTCGGCAACTCGTCCGCATGCGCGGCAACAAACGAATGGTCGGGCAGCGACAACCGCAAAAAGCCCGCGATCTTGCCCTGCGGCGTCACCCACTGCAAAAAGCGCTCGTAAGTCACTGGCGTCTCGTACGCCACTTCCTCATCAAGAGATAGCTCATCCAAGTCGGCACCCGCCGTACTGATCTCGCGATAGCGAATCTCGCGCACCGTCGCACCATCACCCCGAGCAGCCAGACGGTTCTCAACGAGCTGACGCAGGTTGGGTTTCTTGTTGCCCACCATAATGTCGTCGGAACTAAAGTCGCGGATCATGCGACTGATACGGCAGAACGCCGGCGTCACCACGATGTCGTCGGCCAGCACATCGAGCAGCTCTTCCTCGGTATAGGGACGCCACTCGCCGCGCTCATAGCAGCCCACCAGACGCGAGCCCTCGATGAGCGCACACGGGTAGACCTTGACCTCGTCGGGCATAAAGGCCCCTTCGGTCATAAAGCGTTCGTAGTCGCGCTTATCCCCCTCCGGCGTGGCGCCCAGCAGGTTAAGCATAAAATGCGCATGGATCTTAAAGCCAAACAGGCGCGCAAGCGAAAACGCCCGTTCAATCTGCGCCACCGAAATGCGACGCTCGTTGATATCGAGCAGGTGCTGGTCGAGGCTCTGGATACCCATCTGGATCTTGGTGCAGCCCAGGCGGCGGATGAGCGTAAGCGCCTGCGGCGTTACGGCATCGGGGCGCGTCTCGATAACGAGTCCCACCACGCGATGCTTCGCCGTCTCGTTGATGCGCTGCTGACGCTCGAGCTCCTCCATCGTTGCCGTCTGCCACTCAGTGACCTTGTCCCACGGCGTACCGGGACCGTACAGACGACGCACCGCACGGTTATAGCCGCCCACGGCAGCATCCACACGCCCCTGCTCGTCGGCAACGCCGGCAGCAAGCTCGACCTCGTCTGTCGCAATGCCGGCGGCCCGATAGCGCTCACGGCGCTCTGCTACCACAGGCGGCAGGGCATCGGCGGGAGCGTCATCGAGCAGACGCCCCGCCTCGGCACGACTGATGCCCGGACGCGCCAACATGGGGTTAGCCGCCACACCAGCCACGGCATCGTCATTGAGCGCGCGGAAGAGCTCCGACATAAACCACGTCTGATACCCTTGCGGATAGTCGCTCCAGGTACCGCCGAGCACAATGAGCTCAATCTTATCGGTCGCATGCCCCATCTGCGAAAGCGCGGTCAGACGAGCGCTTACCTGCAGATACGGGTCAAAGCAATTTTGCTCCGCACGGGCGCACGCCGGCTCGGCGTGCAGATAGCTTTTGGGCATGCGCAGATCGTTGGGGCAAAATAGGCAATCGCCCGAGCATGGCCAGGGCTTGGTGATGACGGTAATGGTCGCCACGCCCGAAGCCGTGCGACGAGGCTTCATACGCAGGACCTGCAGCAGTTGACGCTCCAGATCGGAATCGACATTCCACGCAGCCCACCGAACCGGCTCCTCACGTTTAACCCGCTGGTAGAACGGCAGCAGACGGCGCTTGGCCAAATCGCGTTTGTCGGCACCCTCACGGCGCGCCTCGGCATGTATCAGTTTGACGAGCGCTTTGTCGTCCACGGTCTCGCCGCGACGCAGAGCCTCGAGTATGTTCAAGATAATCTGTTCCATGCCCCCCATTGTAAAGGCAAAGGCGCCGAAGCCCGTCACGGCTCCGGCGCCTCCATCAAAGAGCATGCCTATATGTACCGATCTCCGAAAACCGCATGTCACTCCGGATCAAACGACATGTCGCCCGAACCGACCTCAAAACGATACGTAGCAGACTTATCGCCGTTATCGAATTCAAGATTCAAAATGGTCTCGCCGTCGTAGCCAAGCGGAAGGAAATCGCTCTCGAAGTCGCCGCTGCCCAAGGTGAGGCTCGCCTTAAAGCCCGTCGAGTTCGGAACCGTCATCTCCACATCGCCCGAGCCCACACTCACGTCCATCGACTTCGCGGGGGCCTGGTAGAGCTCGAACGTCACATCGCCCGAACCGACCTCGGCATTCAGGGTATCGGTCACGGTGCCCGTAAACTCAACGTCTCCAGAGTCCAAAGTCAGGTTGAGGTCATGACACGCAATGCCCGCGACCGTCAGGTCACCCGATCCTACATTCGCTGTAATGCCCACCATGTTATCGGCAACTTCGCGCGGCAGTTCGACGGTAACCGTGCGGTCAATGGCGCGCTCGTCATCGCAATCGAACTGGCGAATCTTGAGCGTAGAGCCCTTGATTTCGGCCAGGTTCTGGGTTGCCGCATCGAAGGCAACGGTCCCCGTTGCCACGCGACCGCTTTCAATTACGCGCACTGGCCCGCTGGAGACGTGTTTGACCTCGACCGTGCCCGACGTCACGTCCAAGTCAAGCGATGTGAACGCGTCGGCATCAAAGGTTTCGCTCGAAAGCTGCTGAGGCTGAGCGGAATAGTTACCGCCATCCAAAAGATCGTCCTCGTCAACCGCATCGTCCATACCAGAGAAGCCGGATACAACATCCTCGAGATCCCACGGGCCATCAAAATGAATCAAAGTCCGCGAAATGCCAAAGACAAGCCCGATGATGAGCACAAACGCTCCGATGCCAACGCCCAAGCGTACCTTGGATTCATGCGAAAGCTTCATCATTCATCACTCTCTTTGGCAATCGGCTCAGCGGTAGTCGCGGTAGCCACGTCAGCATCAGATTCCGCAGAGGTATCCTTCCCCTGGGCCTTGACCGCCACCGGCGCCGGACCAACCTGGATATCCCCGCGCGCCCAATCGCCATCGAGCGCACGCGCCACCCAGTGATAGATGGGAATCGTAAAGAAGACCAGCGCAGCAAAGGGGCCGGCACCAAACAGGAACATCAGTAAAAAGAACAGCAGCCAGCACACGGCCCAATACGGGAATGACTGGAACGGACCCTTCACCGGAGTCGGACCAGCCGCACCGGTACCCGTCACCTGAGCCGTCGCCGCATTGGCAGCCTGCGCACTCCAGCTTGCCGCCTGCGCCGCCTTGGCTGCCGCGTCACTTGCCTGCGTTGCCGCCTCGGTGGCGCGCGCCGCCGCCTCATGGGTGCGGGCGCGCTCTGCCGCCTCGGCCTCGCGCTGACGAGCGCGGTCCTCGTTCTCAAACTCGATATCGTCCTCAATCTCATCGCTCGGATTGAGCAGCTCGTCCAGACTCACACCATAGAGCTTGGCGAGCGAGATCAGGTTCTCGGTATCGGGCGAGCTCTCCGCACGCTCCCATTTACTAACCGCCTGGCGCGACAGCCCCAGCTTTCGCGCCAGCCCTTCTTGGCTAAAGCCCTTGCTGCGGCGAAGGTCGGCGAGCCGCTGCGCAGTTTCTACATTCATGGTTCCTCCTATGTGATGCCAGCCGTGCCGCCGGACCGTTTTTGTTCTTAAGGCGCCTTGCACAGTTAAAAATCTATCCGCCACCGCCAAAAGCATGCCACCTATTCTAGTGAGATTTTTGACAACTGGCGGTTGCGGGCACATATGAGCTGCGGAAATGTGTCCAAACAAAGCAATGAGCCGCAGCTCGGTTGTCCCCGTTGCGGCGTTAACGGTAGTATGGTCATACTGTTTATTCCGCACCGCCAACGGAGGGAGTTCCGCGCCGTGAACCGCGATTTCGCCTCATCGCTCATCCAGCTCAACAACACGTTCTATCGCGAGCACTCCGCCTCCTTTTCCGATACGCGCCAGGCCCCGTGGCCCGGCTGGGTGCGCACCATGGACATCGCGCTCGAACAGCTCGACGTCGCCACGATCGAGCATCCCGTCCGCGTCTTCGATCTCGCCTGCGGCAATATGCGATTCGAAAACTTTGCCGCCGGCGGCGCACTTGCCGCCAAGGGCGTCGACGGCGCAAACCCCTCGGCAGATGCCAGCTGCCCGTTTGAGTTCTATGGCGTCGACTCGTGTCAAGACCTGGCCATCGATGCACATGGCCACGCGCTGCGCATTCCCAACCTGCACTTCCAGGAACTCGACGTGCTCGACGCCCTCATGAAGCTCAACCCCGCCGAAACACCCGACGTGCTTTTCGACGCCCCGCTCGCCGATATCTCGGTCTGCTTTGGCTTTATGCACCACGTGCCGTCGTGCGAGTACCGCGTACGCGTGCTCGACGCCCTGGTGCGGCAAACGCGCCCGGGCGGCATCATCGCCATCAGCTTTTGGGAGTTTATGAACGACGAGCGCATGGCGCGCAAGGCCGTTCGAGCCGAAGCCCGCGCCGAGCTCACCCCGCCGTTTGAGGGTTACGATTCCGCACAGTTTGAAGCCGGCGACCACCTCATCGGCTGGCAAAACGACCGCCACGCCTACCGCTATTGCCATCACTTTGACGATCAGCAGATCACCGACCTGGTGCGCGGCGTCCGTACGTTCTACAAGAGCGGCGAGGTCCCCGTGCGCGAGCTTGAGCGCTTCCATGCCGACGGTCGTAGCGGCGAGCTCAACCGCTATGTGATTCTCAAGCGCCTGTAGGCACCGACGACTCGCCGCCGAGCCGCACCACATCTTTCGGGCAATCTATGCCCGCCCTTTTCAACCCATTGACGGAACGCGCGGCCATGCGTTTCGCATTTATGACCAAGGAGCCTCATGGGAGCCGTCCACGTTCGCACGCCTAAGAACTTTGTGCTCGAGGAGCGCCTGGAGCGCTACGCCGATGCGATCGAGACGAACCCCGAGGCTTATGCCGGAGATTGGCGCGAGGCTTGCGCGCCAGCTGGCAGCAAGCCCTTCGAACACCTTCACCTGGATCTTGGCTGTGGCAAGGGAACCTATCTGGTCGAGCGCGCCCACCGCGAGCCCGACACCCTCTTTATCGGCATGGACCAGGAGCCCATCTGCATCGCCTATGCCGCGCAGAAAATCTGCGAACAGGGGCTATCCAACGCACTCGTCCTGCCCCGAGGCGCCGCATCGCTGCCACAGCTGTTTGCCGCAGGCGAGCTCGATGCCATCACCATTAACTTTCCCACGCCGCAGCCCAAGGCCAAGTACGCTAAAAAACGACTCGTCCATGTCGACCATCTGATGCTCTACCGCCCGCTCTTTTCAGCCGGCGCTACCGTCACACTGCGCACCGATAGCAAGCCGTTGCGCGATTACGCCCTGGGACAGTTTGCCGCGGCCGGCTACGATACGCTCTGGGTAAGCGACGACGTCCGCCGCGACCATCCCGAGCACCCCGAGACCGAATATGAATGCCGCACGCGCGAGATGGGTGCCGCCGTCTATGGCATTTGCGCCACACCTGGAGCGCAGCCCAGCGATGAACAGCTCGCGGCGGGCCGCGCGCAGGAGCAAAGCCTAGCCTGCTACCTGCCCGAAAACCTCGATGCGCTCACCTATGTACCTCTGGGCATGGAAGAGGCCGTCGAGAACTTTAGAAACCGCGCCCGCAAAGGCAAGAAGCGCCTGCCGCAGGAGTCCTAGGGGCTTCTGATGGTCGCGGCGTCGGCAAACAAGTGAAAATAGGCGTCAGCGAACGACCCTCAAACCTAAGTGAGTAGACTTTTTTGCAATAGCCAAGCACAACCCGCATAACGAAAACTAAAACCGCAGGTAGAGCTCTTGCGCAAAAGCCATGTGCTCGCGATATTGCAAAAAGTCTACTCACTTAGCTGGCAACTGCACCAAACGGCTGGGCAGAACGCCCATTTCCTGCATTTTCTCGCGCGCTGGCACCCCGCACCGCCGCTACGCCATAATAGTTGGCGGACAATCGCGAGAGAAAGCAACCACATGGCACAGACCACGACAGATACCGCCGCCAGCACCGTCTCCGGCGCCGGGGCCGCCAGCTCATTCTCGGGCGGCACGGGAACCGAGGCAGAGTTCGGCTCGCTCGGCGCGCTCTCCCCCACCTGGTGGGAGCCCGAGGACGGCAGCGAGCCCGAGCCATGGCTCACGCCCGATCAAGCCTTCGAACGCTTCTTTGAATGGACGAGCGATCGCGGCATTGAGCTGTGGGACCACCAAGAAGAGGCCCTCATGGACCTGGCCGCCGGCGATCACGTCATTTTGGGCACGCCGACCGGATCGGGCAAGTCGCTCGTCGCGCTGGGTATGCTCTTTATGGGCATGGCGCAGGGCAAACGCTGCTACTACACGGCCCCTATCAAGGCCCTGGTCAGCGAAAAGTTCTTCGATCTGGTACAGGTGCTCGGCCGCGATAACGTCGGCATGATCACCGGCGACACGCATATCAACACCAAGGCGCCCGTCATCTGCTGCACGGCAGAGATCCTTGCCAACGACGCGCTGCGCGAGGGCGAAGATGCCGATGTGGGCTGCGTAGCCATGGATGAGTTCCACTACTTTGCCGACCCCGACCGCGGCTGGGCATGGCAGGTGCCGCTGCTCACCCTGCCCCACACGCAGTTTATGCTCATGAGTGCCACGCTCGGCGATGTCACCGCCATCGCCGCCTCGCTCGAGGAGCACACCGGCGCTGCTTGCGACCTGGTTGTCGACGCCCCACGCCCTGTTCCGCTGAGCTACGACTATGTGACGACCTCCCTCGAGGGCACCGTCGAGCTCGCCATGCGCCGCGGAGAGGCCCCACTCTACATCGTGCACTTTAGTCAGGACGCCGCGCTTGCCACGGCACAGTCGCTTGCCAACTTTGGCATCGCTAGCAAGGAGCAGCGCGAGGCCATTAAGGAAGCTGCCAAAGGCACGAGTTTCTCCACCGCCTTCGGCAAGATTCTCAAGCGCCTGCTCGGCTGCGGCGTCGGCGTGCACCACGCCGGTATGCTGCCGCGCTATCGCCTACTGGTTGAGCGCCTGGCGCAGCAGGGCCTGCTGCCCGTCATCTGCGGCACCGACACGCTCGGCGTCGGCATCAACGTGCCCATCCACACCGTGGTGCTCACCGCGCTCACCAAGTTCGACGGTTACAAGATGCGTCGTCTGCGCGCCCGCGAGTTCCACCAGATTGCCGGTCGCGCCGGCCGCTCGGGCTTTGACACCGAGGGTATGGTAATTGCCGAGGCGCCGGAGCACGAGATCGAAAACGCCAAGCTCATGGCCAAGGCGGGCGACGACCCCAAAAAACTCCGTAAGATTAAAAAGAAAAAGGCCCCCGAGGGCTTTGTCACCTGGAACAAGCAGACCTTTGAGCGCCTGATCGAGACGCAGCCCGAAACGCTCAAGCCACGCCTTCGCATCACACACTCCATGGTGATTAGCGTGGTCGAGCAGGGCGGCGACGCTCGCGCCCGCGTGCACGACCTCATCGAGACGAGCTTGCAGGCCCCCGAGGAAAAGGCCAAGCTCGAGGTTCGCGCCGACGAGATCTTCGCAACGCTCATCGACTCCGGCGTCGTCGTGCGCACCGAGGTGCCGCCCGCACCCGACGCTCCGGCTGACGCCGCGCCGGACATCGACTACGCGCTGACGGTCGACCTGCCCGAGGACTTTGCCCTCGATCAGCCGCTCTCGCCGTTCTTGCTTGCCGCGTTGGAGCTGCTCGAACCCGAGAGTGAGACCTATACCATGGATCTGATCTCGATGGTCGAGGCTACGCTCGAGGATCCCAAGCAGGTGCTGCGCGCACAGGAGCGCGCCGCGCGCGACCGCGCGATGGCCGAAATGAAGGCCGACGGCATAGAGTACGAGGAACGTCTGGAGCGCATTCAGGACGTCACCTACGAAAAGCCGCTCGAGGACTTGCTCGATGCCGCCTTCGACAAGTACTGCCAAGAAGTACCTTGGGCCAACGACTACCAGCTCTCGCCCAAGAGCGTCCTGCGCGACATGCTGGAGAGCGCGAGCGACTTTAAGGGCTATATCCAAAAGCTCGGCATCGCCCGCTCCGAGGGCATTTTGCTGCGCTACCTAGCAGAGGCCTACCGTTCACTCGACCGCACCGTGCCCATCGAGAAGCGCGACGAGCGCCTGCGCGACATTATCTCGTGGCTGGGCTTTGTGGTGCGCTCGGTGGACTCGAGCCTGGTGGATGAGTGGGAGAACGCCGGCAACCCGGCAGCCCTCGATGCTGCGCCGCCGCAGGGCATCGACGAGGTCGTGGCGGACCGTCGCGGCTGCACGCTATTGGTGCGCAACGCGCTCTTCCGCCGCGTGACCCTTGCCGCCCGCGAGCACGTTCGCGACCTGGGCGAGCTCGACGACGACTGGGGCATGAGCGAGATCCGCTGGCAAAAAACACTCGACGCTTACCACGAGCAGCACGAGGAAATCCTCACCGACGGAGATGCCCGCAGCGCCGCGATGTTTTCCATCGACGAGTCCGACGAGAAGACCGCGCACGTATGGCACGTGCACCAGATCTTTGCCGACGAGGATGGCGACCACGACTTTGGCATCATGGGCGATGTCGATCTGGACGCCACGCAAGACGGCGGCGAGGTCATCTTCAAAAACTACCGCGTTGGCTTTATCGAGGACCTGCTCGAGGACTAGCCGAACATACTGGAGCGAAACAAGCGGGGCCGTTGGCAATATCGCCAGCGGCCCCGCTTTTGCACTATCTGCTATGCCTTACTCGGCATCCTCGACCTCATACGAATCCGCCTCGGCTGGCTCATCGTTTGTCTCTGGCGCAGCCCCGCGTGCCTCGTCAAAGGCGGCCTTCATGGTCTTGTTGCCCCATGTGAGCTTGCGAATGGTAAGATCGTCGGCCTTCTTGTTGGCAAGGCGCAGATTGTTCTCGGAGGACAGCAACGCCTCCTTGGTTTTCTGCAGATGGCTAATCGTCTTGTCGATCTCATCGATTGCCGTTTGGAACTTGCGGCTCGCGATCTCGTAGTTGCGGCCGAAGTCGTTCTTGAACTTTTCCATCTTGGCTTCGAAGTTCGTGACGTCGATATTCTGCTGTTTGTACTCCGCCAGCTCCTGTTTATAGCGCAGCGAACCCATGGCGGCGTTGCGAAGAAGTGTAATCATGGGAATGAAAAACTGTGGGCGAATCACGTACATCTTCTCGTAGCGATAGCTCACGTCCACGATTCCCGCGTTATAGAGCTCGCTCTCAGGCTCGAGTAGCGTGCAGAGCACCGCGTACTCACAGCCTTTCTGGCGACGATCGTGATCGAGCTTCTTAAAGAAGTCCTCGTTTTTGTGCTTGGTCGCGGTCTCGTCGTTCTCATTTTTCATCTCGAACATAATCGAAATGACCTCGTTGCCGCTCGCATCGCACTCGCGGAAGATAAAGTCGCCCTTGGTACCCTCGGACGCATCGTTGTCTTTCTCGAAGTACGCGTTGGGAAACGCCGTCATGCGTAGGCGGTTAAACTCGGTCTCGCAGTGCTGCTCGAGCGACTCGCCCACCATCTTGGTGGACAGGCGCACCTTCATGTCCTTAAGGCGCTCAATCTCTTCATCCTTGTAGCGAATCAGGTCATCACTCGCGCGCTTGGCCTGCGCAAGCTCGAGCTCGTGTGCCGCCTTGGCCTGTTCCTCGCGAGAATCGCGCACCGCCAGCTCGCTCGTCAGCTTGGCACGTGCCTCATCGCGCTCTCGCTCCGCCGCGGCGACCGCCTCCGACAGGTTCATTTTTGCCATCAGTTCCTGCTCGCGCAACTGGGCACGCAGACCCTCGGCCTCTTGCTCAGATTGTGCCTTTGCGGCGGAAAACTTCTCCTGTACCGTCGCGCGATAGTCAGTAAGCGCGCGCTCGGCCTCGCTGCGAGCGGCATCGAGCTCGCGCTGCGACTCAGCCGCAGCGGCGGCAAGCGCCATCTCCTGGGCCTTGTCCGCCGCGGCAAGCCTGGCCTGCAGCTCGGCAATCTGAGCATCACGTGCAGCTAAATCGTTTTGAGCAGCGTTGCGCGCCGCCGACTCGACGAGCTTAGCTTCGTCATCTTTGCGCTCCAGCTGCGCACGCAAATTGTCGATTTCTCGCTGAAGCTCGGCGTTTTCCTTTTGAGCGTCGGCACGGGCCTCAACCGCCGCGCGCTGGCTTGCACTCTCGCGCTCTGCGGCAGCGCCCTCGAGCTTGGCGCGCAGCTCGGCAAGCTCAGCATCGCGCTTGGCAACCTCTTGTGCCAGCTGTTGAGCTGCAGCGTTCTTCTGCTCGATAAGCTGAGCGTTGCGCTGAGACTCTGCCTTTTGCAAGGCAGCCGTCAAACGCGAGCGCTCAAGCTCCAGCGCCTGCTCGCCCTCGCGCTGGACTGCCTTCACACGCTCATCCAGGTCGCGCGAAAACTCGGAATCGCGCACTTGCTTGACAATATCCGCATAGCCAGACGCATCGACCTTAAAGACTTCGCCACAATGCGGGCACTTGATCTCATTCATAGCAGCTCCTCGATGAACGCAAATTTCAACCGCCTACACTCTACCGCGCTGCACGGACAAAAAAGGCGCCGCCGCCATAATGGCAACGGCGCCGGAACCACCGCAAAGGTGCCTATCCCTATTGTGGTGGTTCTGGCGCCCTATAGCCCAAAGAAGCTAAGAATCTGGTCGCGGCTTACGGGCTTGTACTCGTTGGCGTCGAGGCCGACATCGTAGCGAAAGATAGGACGTTCGCGGTCGCGATTGCGCACGTTGGTGCGGTCTCCTCTGCTGTGGATATGCCCGTGTAGCATGATGGCACCACGCGCCTTACCATTCCAGCTGAGCATGGGGTAATGGCTCATCACCAGACGATGGCCCTTGGCATAGCCGGGAGCAACCTCCAGGTAATCGCGCACGTCTTCCCAAATTTGCGGGGCGTCGGGATCTTCCCAGTCGCCGTCATGGTTACCGCAGATGAGCGTCACATTCTTGCATTCGATACGCTCGCGCAGGTGCACGGCGTCCGCTAGGGGCAAACGATAGGTAAAGTCTCCCAAGATATAGAGACGGTCGTCCGCCGCCACGCACTCATTAATGGCATCGGTGACCCTGCGGTTCATCTCCTCGACCGAATCAAACGGTCGATCCATATCGTGCAAGATATTCGTATCGCCCAGGTGTAGGTCGGCGGTAAACCACATCATCGTCTATGCCCTCATTTCGCAACGCGTCAAACTGGTGCTAAGTATACAGACACAGCGATGCGGCGGTTAGCCAAAGAGCCCGCCGAACAGTCCGCGGCGGCGCTTGTCTTGCTTTTTCGAAGCGTCACCCTGAGTTTTCTTGTCCTGCCGTTTCCTACGGCCCTGCTCCAACTCATCGTCATCGAGTAGCATATCCCATTCAAACGGATCATCCGTCAAATCGAACAGGTCATCGTCGTCAAACATGGCAGCTTCCCTTACCGATTAGCGAGCATCCACCACATAGAGGCCAACGCGCACCTGATGCCACGGGCTGCGCTCGGGAGCAACCTGTTGCACGCGGGCCTCAAATACGTCCTCGTGGCCGTAATACATCATCAAGGACAGCGGGCCGACCTCGTTTCCCGGAACATAGCCAAGCTTGGTGTTGCCGTAATAGATCGCAACCGCCTCAGGGTCATGGGGATTATCGCGCTCGGCACACAGCGTCAGCTTATCGCCCGCTTTAAGATCGCCCAGGACCAAGGCGCCATCGGCATACTGAAATCCTGCAATGTGAAATGACAGAAGAACACGTGAAGGCTCGTACATAGCAGCTCCTCTAACAGCCGGATAAACCGGTGTGTAACCTTATTGAGAAGTCTACGGTCCCGTGCGGACACAAATACATCCTGTCTGCGTCCTTCAATCGTTTGCCTCAACGCTTGCGCGACAGAACGCTTGCAGATAAGATAGGAACACGGATGGCACCCGTTGCCGCGGGTCTTGCCAACTCCGATACACGTTTTCATCGTGAGAAGTGGCCGTCTTCGCTTACGCGGGGGCGGCTATTTCATTCGGCCGATAAACAGACCGAGTTCGATAGCCGCAATCAACAACGCCAATAACGAAATAACATCGCTTACGTTCATACCAAATCCCTTCTAAAGGGAGTTGGCCCATCCGTGCTCCATAACAGTAGTCTAACGCAAAATGCAGGTAATAGGAACACTTGTTCGTATTACCTGCGCCCTTTTCTAATGCACAAACATGCGCACGAATTTGTGCTTCCAGCTTGCGTAGGGCGCATACCGAAACGGCACGTCCAGCCAGGTTGCCTTGTTCACGATGCTCTTCTTGTGGCTAAACGTATCGAAGCTCTCGCGGCCATGGTACTGCCCCATACCGCTCGCGCCCATGCCGCCAAAGCCCATATGGCTCGTAGCCAAGTGCATGATGGTGTCGTTGACGCAGCCGCCGCCAAAGGGCACGTAGCGCACAAAGCGTTGCTGAACCGCACGATCCTGGCTAAAGATATACAGGGCCAGCGGCGTCGGACGATCCGTAATAAACGCTTCGGCCTCGTCTAGGCTCTCAAACGTCAGCACCGGCAAGATGGGACCGAAGATCTCCTCCTGCATCACGGCGTCAGCGGGGGCCACGCCGTCCAAAATTGTCGGCTCAATCTTGAACGAAGCCTCGCGCGCGGCACCTCCAAGCACGACCTTATCGGGATCGATCAGCCCGCGCGCACGCGCAAAATGCTTGGCGTTGACGATATGTCCGTAATCCTCATTGTCGAGTGGATGTTCGCCAAACATGCGACGGACCTCCTCCTTGATGAGGCCCAGCAGCTCGTCGTGCACGCGCGTATCGACCAGCAGGTAGTCGGGCGCCACGCAGGTCTGCCCCACGTTGAGCCATTTACCAAAGGCGATGCGCCGTGCCGCGACCTTCAAGTTTGCCGTCGCATCCACGATGCAGGGACTCTTTCCGCCCAGCTCAAGCGTCACGGGCGTAAGGTTTTTACTTGCGCGCTCCATGACGAGCTTGCCAACCGGAACGCTACCGGTAAAGAAGATCTTGTCCCAGTGCTCATCGAGCAGCGCTTCGTTCTCGGCGCGCCCGCCCTCGACAACCGTCACCAGGCGCGGATCAAATGCCTCTTCACAGATTTGCCTGAGCACCGCGCTCGATGCCGGAGCATAGGCGCTCGGCTTGATGACCACGGTATTGCCCGCGGCAAGGGCGCCAGCGAGCGGCTCGAGCGTCAGCAAAAACGGATAGTTCCAGGGCGCCATGATGAGCGTGACGCCATAGGGCACGGTTTGCGTTTTGCACACGCTCACGGCGTTAGCGAGGTCGCACGGACGCAGGCGCGGACGACTCCATCGGGCCACATGCGCAATCTGATGTCGAATCTCGGAAAGCGATGTGCCAATCTCGCACATATAGGCCTCGTCATGCGACTTTCCCAAATCGGTCTTGAGCGCATGAGCGATATCGGCCTCGTGGGCCCGCACCGCATCGCGTAAACTCACGAGCGCGCGACGTCGAGCATCGACATCAAACGTGGCGTGCGTCTTAAAGTAGGCGCGCTGATCGCCGACGATGCGCGCAATTTCCTCGGTGTTCATGGCACCCTCCTAGTTCTCGTCCTCAAACATACCACCCGCGACGACCTCGTACATATGCTCGAGCTCCGAGCGGTCCATCAAAAGTGGAACGGGGTACAGGGGATTGGCCTCGGCATCGGCATGGGCCGCCATTTGCGGAATATCGGAGCGGCGAATACCCGAGACATATTTGGGGATTCCCAGGGCCTCGTTCATGCGGTCGACCCAATCGATAAAGGCCTCGGCCGCAAGACTGTCCTGCGCGGTAGCCGGCGCAATGCCCGCCATGCGAGCAAGATCGGCAAGCTTGGGGGCGGCGGCGTCACCATAAGCGCGAAGCATGTGCGGCAGGATGATCGCGTTGGCCAAACCGTGCGGAATTCCGTATCGGCCGCCTAGACTGTGCGCGATGGCATGAACGTATCCAACATAGGAGCGCGTAAAGGCAACTCCCGCCTTATACGCCGCCGAAAGCATATTGCGACGCGCACGCATGTCGTCGCCATGCTCATAGGCCTCGAGCAAATTGTCGTGGATGAGCTGCACCGCCTGTCGCGCCATCTTGCGCGTATAGGGCGTGGTGCTTCGCCCGATAAAGGCCTCGACGGCATGCGTCAGGGCATCCATACCCGTCTGCCCCGTAATGGAGGCGGGCAGACCGCGCGTAAACTCGGGGTCGTGCACCGCAAAGCGCGGAATAAGCACAAAGTCGTTAATGGGGTACTTGTAGTGCGTCTCGTCATCGGTAATTACCGCCGCAAGTGTGACCTCGCTTCCCGTGCCTGCCGTGGTGGGGACGGCGATGAGCAGCGGCAGGCGACGATGAATCCGCAGCAGGCCGCGCATCTTGTTGATGGGCTTGTTTGGCTGCGCAATGCGTGCGCCTACGCCCTTGGCGCAGTCCATGGCTGATCCTCCGCCAAAGCCGATAATGGCCTGGCAGGCGCTCTCTCGATACAGGGACGCCGCCTCCTCCACATTCGAGACCGTGGGATTCGCACGCGTTTCGGCATAGACCGTAACGCCAATCCCCTGAGCCGTAAGCGCACGCTCGAGTGATGCCGTGAGTCCCAAACGTGCAATGCCGGGATCCGTCACGATAAGGACCTTCTGGATCGAGCGCTTTTGAAGCACCGCGGGCACATCCTCGGCATGCTCTAAAATGTGCGGCTCGGTATAGGGCAGGATCGGCAATGCAATGCGAAAAACCGTCTGATATGTTCGGCACCAGGCACGACGGGCTAGATGCATAAAGGAAACTCCCTCATTTGTTGATTGGTCAACATTTGCTCGACCGATTGTACTCAGCGACGGTCAAAGACGGCCTGCCAATCGTTAATCAATCAACATCTTCATATCTCAAAAGTGTTTTATTAAAAATCATTCCTAATAGGCTTCACATTTGGTTGCATTTATGGATAATAGAACTCGTCAAGACGCACGTCCGGAGAGGGCCCTTACGGGACCGGACGAGCGCACAATCGCCATCGATCGAAAGGATCGAATCATGAAGTTTGTTTGCCCCGTTTGCGGTTATGTGGAAGAGTTCGACGGCGACCAGCTGCCCGAGGACTTCAAGTGCCCCCAGTGCGGCGTTCCCGGTTCTCGCTTCCTGAAGCAGGAGGAGGGTCAGCTCGAGTGGGCTGCCGAGCACGTCGTGGGCGTCGCCAAGATGGAGGGCGTCTCCGAGGACATCGTTGCCGACCTGCGCGCCAACTTTGAGGGCGAGTGCTCCGAGGTCGGTATGTACCTGGCCATGGCGCGCGTCGCTCATCGCGAGGGCTATCCCGAGATCGGCCTGTACTGGGAGAAGGCTGCCCACGAGGAGGCCGAGCACGCTGCCAAGTTCGCTGAGCTCCTGGGCGAGGTCGTGACCGACTCCACCAAGAAGAACCTCGAGATGCGCGTTGAGGCCGAGAACGGCGCCACCGCCGGCAAGACCGATCTTGCCAAGCGTGCCAAGGCCGCTGGTCTCGATGCCATCCACGACACCGTGCACGAAATGGCTCGCGACGAGGCCCGCCACGGCAAGGCTTTCGCCGGCCTGCTCAAGCGCTACTTTGGCTAAGCCAACCGCCTGAGAGACATTCTCTAGCTCGATAAGGCCCGAACCGCATGGTTCGGGCCTTTTTCGTGCCTCACGAACTTGTTAACTACCTGAAATAGGGCCGCCTTCGGCATCGGCTTCTCGTCAAAAACTAAGTGAGTAGACTTTTTGGAACTTGCCGAGCACGCCATCCATATTGCTTTATAAAGCCGCAGGTAAATGACTTGTTGCAAAACGGCTTGGTCGCCAAAGTGCCAAAAGTCTACTCACTTAGAACCGCAGACGTCCACGATCGAGCCATTTTGTGTCTAGCGGGCATCTTTCCGTCGATTACTCCCAATTTTGTCCAGTCAATGAATAGTTCAGACCGGAGTAATGCCTCAGCCCTTTGCTCATCCGAGCTTTTATCACGATATTCAGCATCGAGCATCCTGCATACGGCCTTAACGATCGCGCGGAATCTATCCTCATCCGATATCTGTCTGTGTGTAAGGAGAAGCACATCGTAGCCCATGGCCTGAAGGGCCGTCATGCGGTCAGCGTCACGCAAGCCATCCCCTGCGCGTCCGTGCGAGGCCTTTCCCTGACATTCAATGGCCACCTGTCGCCTACCGTCCGGCGAAGAAAGAAGTAGGTCGATATATACACGGGACTTTCCCACAATCGCTCGAGCACTTGTGCTTAACGTCACTTCGACATTGAGCTCTATGCCGCAAAACCCTTCGCCTCCCAGGGCTCGCGGCAGTCCAAGCAACAAATACGCCTCGACCTCAAAAGGCGACGCGGCACCCAATGGAACGAGTTGCGATACCGCCATAAATCTATTGCCGTAACGCATCCCGCAAACATCTGAACAAAAACGGTCAAGGTCTCCGCCCAAAACCAAAGCGTCTCGACGCCATAAATTTGAGGCGGTGCCGTCCTCGGACGGGCAGCGCACCCAACCGAACGTTGTCGAAATCGCGCCCGAATCAATTGCACACGAAAGCTCCGCCTCAAGTGCCGCTGGCAGAGCGCACACCGCAAACAAGCCACACATCTCCGCCAATACCAAAAGAAGCTGGAGATCCGTCAGGTGCCGCGACATGATGAATGCCGTCAGTAGAGGAGACGTAATCAAAAACCCATGCTCCGTTTCCAGCACGGATTCCCTGGGAAGCTCACCAAGAAACAGCCGCTGCCTAATGCTGGCTGGACAAGTCCGTTTGTTTCTCGTCCGAACCAATGTATACAACGGAAAACCGAGCGCGACCGCAGCCGTCGGGTTGCGGGCGAGATCATATCGCTGCCGGTCTTCTTCCGGTCGTGGAAGCGGCGGACACAAAGCGCGGACTTGAGGAGGCAAACGCCAGTACCTAAAAGCCGATATGTCACAAAGTAGATCCTTCATAGGCACAGGAAAACACGAATTTCAACCCAGTCAGTCACGCATTGGCGCGAACGCACCAAAAATGGCGCCGAACGGACTGCCAAGTTTTCAACAGCCCTCCCCAACTGGCCAAAAGTTTGCCAAGAGCTGGACGAAACCCTGTTGAAAACCTCATTTTTTCTCATGTAGAAGCTTTGCGCGGCAAGTGAGTAGACTTTTTTTGAACATCCCGAGCAGGCCGGTCATCCTGCTTTTCAAAACCGCAGGTAGATAGCTTGTTACAAAACTGCCTAGTCGCCAAAGTGCTAAAAGTCTACTCACTTAGGCTGCAGGGTGCCCCCCATTAGCTGCAATTCCAAGGTTGTTAGTACTTTTGGACTCAGATCGTCATACTGAACAAGAATTTGAGTTGAGTTTTCAGGGACAGATGCGCCATCGGCACACCAAAAACAGTCACCGATATCGATAAAAGGGATGATCGAGCGCGTGAGGGCCCGTGCAAAAGTGCTTCTGCCCGTTCCACGCTCCGCAACCACGATACAGTAAAGGCCCGCGTCTGCATGCTCGATCGAGACCTCTCCTGCCGGAAATACCTTCCGCACAAGCGCCATCAGGCCATCACGCGCCTCGCGAGCACGAACGCGCACGCGGTTCACATGTCGCTCGTAATCACCCGATTCCAGCAAACGCGCCAAAGCGACCTGATCAACAGAGCTCACCGACGAGGCGTAGAAACCAAGGTTGCGCCTAAACCGCTCCATTAACTCATCGGGCAACACCATGTACGCCAAACGCAACGCCGATGAAAGGCTCTTCGAAAACGTGTTGGTGTAGATAACCGACTGGGCGGCATCGATCGACGCGAGCGCGGGAATCGGCTTCCCGGCAAGGCGAAACTCACAATCAAAGTCATCTTCGATGAGATACCGACCTGGTCGCTCGGCGGCCCAGCTCAGAAGCGCATAGCGCCGCGCAATGCTCGTCACAAGACCGGTCGGATACTGATGGGACGGCATCAGATGAAGTACATCGGTCCCGGTTTTCTGCAGAGCGCTCAAGTCCACGCCCTCATCATCCAACGGGATATGTCGAACTTTGCAGCCCATAGCCTGATAGATGCGCGTCAGACGCAAATAGCCCGGGTCCTCAACGGCATACACCTTGTCGGCTCCAAGCAACTGAACCAACATGGTATCGAGCAGCTGGGCGCCTGCACCGATAACAATGTTGTTGGGGTCGACATTCATGCCCCTTGTCCCACGCAGATGGTGAGCAATTGCGCATCGTAGCCGAACGGTGCCCTGTGCCGGTGCGGGCGAAAAGATCTCGCGCTCGTCTTCGGATGTCAGCGTCGCCCGCAGTGCGCTTTGCCAAAGCCGCGCCGCCTCCAAAGCGGAAGGAGAAAGTGCATCGAACAGCTCAACCTGTCCGTTGACATCATGCGCGCTGGGACCAGCAGAGGCGGCATCTCGGTCGATGCCCTCCGCAGCCGAAGCCAAAACCGGTGCATCCGGAAGCTCGCAAGCGTAGTAGCCACGACGCGGCATTGAGCAAATATAGCCCTCGGCAAGTAACTGGCTATATGCATTCTCGATGGTAATGACACTGATTCCCAGATGACTGGCAAAGGCGCGCTTAGACGGAAGATGCTCCCCCGCCGCAATACGTCCAGCAACAATATCATCTCGAATTTGCTGGTAAACATACTCATAAAGCGATGCCTCGCCACGTTTTTCCAAATTGTAGTCAAGCATGAGTTTGCCACCTGACCTTATCGAGCTGTTCAATCTGGTATTAAGCTGACCTTATTATTATCTCGAAAACTGAGTATTTTGCCATACCCAGCTCCCCGATAGGATGTTCCGGCAAGCAATGCACATGCCAACCAAGGGAGCAACCATGGCAGAACAGACCAGCAAGGCCGATCGCGTCAAACTCAATCGCGAGCTCGCGCAGATGCTCAAGGGTGGCGTCATCATGGACGTCACCACGCCCGAGCAGGCACGCATCGCCGAGGAGGCGGGCGCCTGCGCCGTCATGGCACTCGAGCGCATCCCGGCCGACATCCGCGCCGCAGGCGGCGTCTCGCGCATGAGCGACCCCAAGATGATCAAGGGCATCCAAGAGGCCGTCTCCATCCCCGTCATGGCCAAGTGCCGCATCGGTCACATTGTCGAGGCGCAGGTCCTGCAGGCCATCGAGATCGATTACATCGACGAGTCCGAGGTTCTCTCCCCCGCCGATGACGTCTATCACATCGACAAGACCCAGTTTGACGTGCCGTTTGTCTGCGGCGCCCGCGATTTGGGCGAGGCGTTGCGCCGTGTTGCCGAGGGCGCCACTATGATTCGCACCAAGGGTGAGCCGGGTACGGGCGACGTCGTTCAGGCCGTGCGTCACATGCGCAAGATCCAAAAGCAGATCCGCGACGTTGTTGCCCTGCGCGACGACGAGCTCTTTGAGGCAGCCAAGCAACTGCAGGTTCCGGTCGAGCTGGTACGCGAGGTCCATGCCACGGGCAAGCTTCCCGTCGTGAACTTTGCCGCCGGCGGCGTAGCGACCCCTGCCGACGCCGCGCTGATGATGCAACTGGGCGCCGAGGGCGTCTTTGTCGGCTCGGGCATCTTTAAGAGCGGCGACCCCGCCAAGCGCGCCGCCGCCATCGTCAAGGCCGTGGCAAACTTCACCGATGCCAAGCTCATCGCCGAGCTTTCGGAGGACCTGGGCGAGGCCATGGTGGGCATCAACGCCGACGAGATCGAAATCATCATGGAGGAGCGCGGACGCTAGTCCGGCAGAAAGGATCGCACATGAGCGATTATGCAGACCAAACGGTCGCCGTGCTGGCGGTCCAAGGCGCTTTTGCCGAGCACGAGGCAAGGCTATCCGAGCTGGGCGCACGTTGTATTGAGCTGAGGCAGGCGGCTGATTTGAAGCAGGACTTTGATCGTCTGGTACTTCCCGGCGGCGAGTCCACCGTTCAGGGCAAGCTACTTGCCGAGCTCGGCATGCTCGATGAGCTTCGCACCCACATTGTTGAAGGCATGCCCGTCCTGGGCACCTGCGCCGGCTTGATTCTGCTGGCGCGCGACCTTGCCGCCCACGACGATAAGGGGACGCCGCGCCTGGCAACCATGGATGTACTTGTCGAGCGCAATGCCTACGGCAGGCAGCTCGGCAGCTTTCGAACCAAGGGGCAGCTAGCCGGCATCGACGGTGAAGTGCCACTGACGTTTATCCGCGCGCCCCGCATCGTCGAGGTCCACGGCGACGCCAAGGCCTTAGCGAAAGTCGACGGCCGTATCGTCGCCGCCCGTCAGGGCAGCCAGCTCGGCGTAACCTTCCACCCCGAACTCGACGAAGACACCCGCCTCCACGAACTGTTCCTACAAATGTAGGCATCGAAATCAACAAACGAAATGAGAGTGGATAATCTCCCACTTTAAGCTTGGATGCAGGCTCAAACCGGGAGATTATCCACTCTCATGCTATGTAGTCATTTAAGAACGTCCCCAATGACTACTTCGACAACACCGATGTTTTGGTACCGAGCGAAAACCCGCCAGAGCGAGGGAGGCCCTTTTGGGGCGAGATGACGCCATAGGTTGAGCATAAGTCAGCGAGCGGGCCGCATTTGAGACAAGGTGACGTGAAACGAAAGGGCGCTGACCTTCTGGTCGCGCCCTTGAAGTTGAACGTCAGATGGTCCAAATGCGGCCCGCGCAGCGCCGGCCCGTTACGGCGTTTGGTAAAACGCCGTAACTAAAAACGGTTGCCGCGGAAGCCGCCGCCGTTGCGGCCGCCACGGTCGCCACCACGACCGCCGCGGTCGTTACCACGGTTACCGCCGAAGCCACCACGGTTGCCGCCGCGATCGCCATAGCCACCACGGTTGCCGCCAAAGCCGCCCCGACCGCCACGGTCGCCGCCACGGTCACCAAAGCCGCCACGGCCGCCGCGATCGCCACCGCGACCGCCACGGTCACCGCCACGGCCACCGCGATCGCCAAAGCCGCCGCGACCGCCACGGTCGCCGCCACGGCCGCCACGGTCGTCACGGCCGCCGCGAGGACCGCGGTCCTCGTCCAGGCCCATGGCGACGAGCGGAGCGATAACCTTATCGAGAGCGGCCATCAGCTCGGTGGCCTCCTCATAAGAAAGCTCGGGCAGGAGCTTCTCCTTCTTGTTGGCAAGCTCGACCAGGCCCTCAGCGGCATCCTCGGCGGCGAAGACAACAATCTTGCGCATATCGCCCTCGGCGTCGTCGATGCGGCCGACCAGATCGGCAGCCTCGGCCTCGGCCATCAGGCCATCGAGCTCACGGAGGCGCATGCCCAGCAGGTCGGACATTTCCTTCTGCTCCATCTTGGGCTTGAGGTCAAGAAGCTTGATGGCGCGCTCGATGTTCGCCATGCGCTCGGCCTTGGCCTCCTCCTCCTTGGAAATAGCAAAGCGACGGCTACGCAGCAGGCGGGCGGCCTTCTGCATCTTGTCCATCAGCTCTTCGTCATCGTAATCAACGGCGGCCTCGACAACCTCGGCCTCCTCCTCGGCGGAAACCTCGTCAGCAGCCTCAACCTCGGCAGCTTCGGTCTCCACGGTCTCGACTGCCTCAACCTCGGCAGCCATGGTCTCGTTCTCGGTCTCGTTCATGATCTCTTCGTTCTCGGACATGAGACTCCTTCTTAGCCCTCTCGGGCATCATCGCCCCATTCGCGGGGCCCGTCGCGCACTCTTTGCGCTTTAAACATTCATGCCTCTCGGCAAAACGTCCATTAGTTTATGGTGTTGCCATCCAATCTAGCTGCAGAATCTATGTGTACACATTAATGCGACATGTGCGACTCGCGACGAGCGTACACCAGCGACGTCGCGAACCCGACCACGGCAATCACAGCCGCCACACGCACGGCAGTTGCAAATCCAATCGCCTGGGCAACGTCGGTCGCAGCGCCAGCCGCGCCGGCAGTCGCCGCAGAACTCGAGAGCAGACCGATAAACAGCGATGGGCCAAACGATGCGGCAATCATGTTCCACGTGTTAAGCAATGCCGTTCCGTGGGGATGCTCAGCGGCAGGCAGCGTCTCCAAGCCGGCCGTTTGCGAGGGGCTCAGCACCAAACCGACTCCGGCATACACCACAACGGTCAGCGCCACGACGACGCCGATGTTCATACTTGCCGCCGTCATCGAGATGGCAGTCTGCCCCACGGCAATCAGGGCAAAGCCGACCGGCAGCAGCGGCCATGCGCCACGGGCGTCCATCACGCGTCCGCCCACAATCGAGGTCACGGCGTTGCAGGCAATCGCCGGCAAAATGAGCAAGCCCGCAATAAGTGCGGTCATGCCGTATGCGCCCTCAAAATAGAGCGGCAACAAAACGCTCATCGAGAACGTCGTCATCATCGACACCACCACAAGCAGGCACGCGGGCCAAAAACGAACGCTCGCCATGGGACGCACGTTAAGCACCGGATGCTCGAGCTTGAGCTGACGGGCCGCAAACAGGCCGAGCAGCACAATGGCGGCGAAAAGCGCCACGATGCCGGCAATCGGATTGGTCGAGAACTCGCCTACGGAATGCACGAATGCCGTAATGCTGGCAGCGAGCAAAACAACCGACAGAATATCAAGCGTGGTGCTCGAGCGCTCTCCGACATTCTGAACAAGCTTAACGCCCGCCGCAGCGACCACAATGCCGCCCACCAGCGGCACTACAAACACCGCCCTCCAGCCGAACAACGTGCACATAAGACCGCTGATTACGGGTCCAAACGCCGGCCCTAGCGTAATGCAGGCACCGCCCAGGCTCAGATACAGACCGGGCTTCTCGCGCGGAGCGCAAGACAGCACCACGTTCATCATGAGCGGGAACAAGATGCCCGATCCCGCAGCCTGCAAAATACGGCTTGGCAGCAAAACGCTAAATGACGGAGCGAACAGGCACAGGACTTCGCCGGCGACCATACATCCGCATGCGAAAAACAGCAGCTTGCGCGTCGAGAAACGGCCGGACAGGAAGGCCATGATGGCCGTAAAGATCGACGTCACAATCATGTAGCCCGAGACGAGCCACTGCGCCGTGGTAGCACTCACCGAAAAGGCTGCCATAATGTCGTGCAACGCCACGTTAATGATGTTCTCGTTAAACGCGGCAACAAAGGCTGCAATATACATTACGACGAGAATCGCCGCAGTGGCCGATGGCGCTACTTGAACTTGTTGCTGAGATTTGCTCCCCATGCATTTCCTTCCTCTTGGAACGACAGTCGCATCGCCCCAGAGGAACAGCCCAGGGCGAATAATGAGCCCTAGACTTACGCCAGACGCCGTACACGACGAATCTGGCAACATGGTCCAACGTTGAAAGATTGTAACGCGGACGCGCAGCTTTCCTTCCGCGCTATTATTAAAAGTCCACGAAAGCATAAGACATGAGGAGCCCGCCATGATTAAGCCCATCATGAAATCCGAGTTCTTTTTGCGCCTGCCTTCCGAAGACGCGGGACCCGACGATGCCGCGACCGGGCAGGACCTCCTGGATACACTCCACGAGCATGAGCGCGAGTGCGTGGGCGTCGCCGCCAACATGATCGGCGTGCGCAAACGCATCATCTGCGTAAAGGACAGCAACAGGACACTCCTGATGTACAACCCTCAAATTCTTGAGCAGGTCAATGCCTATCAGACGAGCGAAGGATGTCTCTCGCTGATCGGCGAGCGTCCCTGTACCCGCTATCGCCGCATTAAGGTTGAGTATTTGGACGAGAACTTCGTCCACCGCATCAAAAACTTCTCGGGCTACACCGCCGAGATCATCCAGCACGAAATCGACCACTGCAACGGGATCGTTATTTAGTTCCGCCGATTCAAGAAAGCTCCCTGCAGCAAAGCAACTGCAGGGAGCTTTTCATAGTGCGGAACTTCTATCCCACTAGCTCTGGCGGTAATGGTCAAAGAAGTCGGCGAGGTCTTCGAGCGACTCTTTGAGCACTTCCATGCGCGGCAGGTACACGATGCGGAAGTGATCGGGCTCAGCCCAGTTGAAGCCGCCGCCGCGCGTAATCAGGATCTTCTTCTCGTGCAGCAGGTCAAGGGCGAATTGCTCGTCATCGGTGATGTTGAACTTCTTCACATCCATCTTGGGGAAGATGTAGAACGCCGCACGCGGCTTAACCACCGAGATGCCGTCAATCTTGTTGAGCGCCTCATACACAAAGTTGCGCTGCTCGTAGACACGGCCGCCGGGACGGATGTAGTCGTTGACCGACTGATGGCCACCGAGTGCCGTCTGAACGATCGACTGAGCCGGCACGTTGGAGCACAGGCGCATGTTAGAGAGCATGTTGACGCCCATGATGAAGTCGCTCATGCAGCGCTGGTTGCCCGAAAGCACCATCCAGCCAATACGATAGCCCGCAATCATGTGCGACTTGGACAGACCGCTAAAGGTAACGCAGGGCAGGTCGGGGGCGAGCGAGGCAATCGAGACGTGCTCGTAGCCGTCCATGCACAGGCGGTCGTAAATCTCATCGGCAAAGATCATCAGCTGATGCCTGCGTGCAATCTCGACGATGCCCTCGAGCACCTCGCGCGGATAGACAGAACCCGTGGGGTTGTTGGGGTTGATGATGACGAGGGCTTTGGTCGCGCTCGTGATCTTGGACTCCATATCCTCCAGGTCGGGATACCAATCCGCCTGTTCATCGCACAGATAATGTACGGGATGACCGCCAGCAAGGGTTGCGCACGCCGTCCAGAGCGGATAGTCGGGGCTGGGGATCAGAATCTCGTCGCCATTGTCGAGCAGCGCGTTCATCGAAAGCTGAATGAGCTCGGACACGCCGTTGCCCGTGTAGATATGCTCCATCTGAACATTGGGCAGGCCCTTGATCTGCGAATACTGCATGATCGCCTTGCGCGCGGAGAACAGGCCGCGCGAATTGGAATAGCCTTCGCAGTCGGGCAGCTGCTGGCGCATGTCCTTGATGACCTCATCGGGCGTGCGGAAACCGAAGGGCGCCGGGTTACCGATATTGAGCTTGAGGATGCGCTCGCCCTCGTCCTCCATACGGGCGGCCTCGTCGACGACGGGACCGCGCACGTCATACAGGACGTTATCGAGCTTGGTGGATTTAGAAAAAGTACGCATGGTGGTGCTCCTTGCAATTTGAGCTGAGGGATGGGGTTCGGGCTTGGAATCGTTACGGGGTGATGATGCCTCGCCTTGATCGGCGTCGCCGGCAAGCAGCCAGGTAACATCGACCTCCAAAATACGGGCGAGCAGCTCAGCCACATCGCGCCGCGGGATCGTCTTGCCGCTCACATATTGGCTCATCTGACTCTTGCCGAGTTTTTTGCCGAGCATCTCCGATGCGCGGATCACGTCCGACTGGCGAACGTCGCGATTGGACATAGTCTGTCGCAGGCGATCGCAAAACGTCTCTTGGGCCACAGGAACCTCCTTGCTGGCAAAGTTCAATTTATAGAACACGAATTGAACCAAGGTTCAATTTAGCAAGCAGTATAGCGCCGTACCTCATTCGTAAGTTCAATTTCATAAGAAAACGTACCGAACTCCGAGATTTGCCCAAAGCGGACAATGACGTGCACACGTTTAGAGGTATTCAAGGAATCGAGCAGCGGCAAGAGAAACGTCAGCCGTGCGATATATCGCATTGATCTGCCGATGGGGATGTCCCTCGAGTGGTCGCACGGCAACATCGAACTGACAGCGGCGCAAGATGAGCGCGGGAAGAATGCTCACGCCCAGGCCGTCCTCGACCATAGCCATAATCGCATAATCATCCCAGGTCGACAGCTTGGAGCACACCGTCAGCCCCGCCCGACGGAACAGCGGCGTAATCTCGTCATCGGTGCCGCGTTCTAGCAGAATAAACTGCTCGTTGGCTAAATCGGCAAGAGAAACGACCTCCGCCGTGGCAAGCAAAGAATCTGCCGGCACTACCGCCATCAACTCGTCGCGCACCAAAGACCGCGATGCCATGCCGTTTTCTCGTGGCTCACGCGGGATAAAGCCCAGGTCGCAGCGGCCTTCCGCCACCCATTGCTCAATCTCGGAGTAATCACCCATCAGCAGCTCGTAATCGACATCCGGATGATCGGCGCGAAAGCGCGCAATCACCGGCGGCAGCACGTGGGTCGCCACACTCGAAAACGTACCGATGCAGATTTTGCCGCGCATGAGCCCGCGCATCTCATCCACCCGTCGCTGCAAGCGAGTGAATTCCTCGCAGAGCGCCTCGACAGCCGGCATGACCTGCCGCCCGTCGGCAGAAAGCACTACGCCCTCGCGACTGCGGTCGAGCACCTTAAAGCCCCAATCGGCCTCAAGATCGGCCACCATGCGGCTCACGCCCGACTGCGAATAGCTCAGGCGCTCGGCAGCACGCGTAAAGCTTCCGGCGCGCACCGTCTCCAGCAGCGCCTGCATCTTTTGAATATTCGTTTCCACGGCGCCCCTCCACCTTTACATGAGTTTTTGTCATGTTATCTATGCATTATATTCGCTTTTCTTCTAAAACCAGTTCACCCATAGTGAAGATGCTCAGATATAGAGGGGATGTCAGCGCATGAACAACGGGTTGTTTACGTACTTAGCAGCATTGCTATTGTTTGGCTCCAACGGCATCATCGCCGCTGCCATCGCGCTGCCGAGCTCCGATATCGTACTGTTGCGCACGTTTTTGGGCGCTCTCACCCTTGCCGCCATCCTCTTCATAACCAAGCGCCATAACCTGCAGGCTCCGTCTCGCCCCCGCGAGGCCGCAGCGCTCATCGTCTCGGGCGCCGCGCTGGGCGCCAGCTGGATTTTCCTGTTCCGCGCCTATCAGACGATCGGCGTTGGTATCTCCTCGCTGTTGTATTACTGTGGCCCCATCATCGTTATGGCCCTCTCCCCGCTCATTTTTGGCGAAAAGCTGACCGGCGGCAAAATCGCCGGCTTTGTCGCCGTTGCTTGTGGTGCTTTTCTCATTGCAGCGCAAGGTCTAGGCGGCAATATGCCCATTGCGGGCATCGTCTGTGGAATCGCCTCGGCCTTCTGCTATGCATTGATGGTCATCGCCAGCAAGGGTGCGCCGCACATCGAGGGCCTCGAGAACTCCGCACTCCAAGTGAGCGCCGCCTTTGTGACCGCACTGGCCCTCACGCTCATCACGCAGGGCGCTCCCTCGTTCCTGTCCGCCGGCGTCGCCGCCAGCATTGATTGGCGCGCCGTCGCTATGCTCGGCGTCGTCAACACCGGCATTGGTTGCCTGCTCTACTTTAGCGCCGTCGCCAAGCTGCCCGTCCAGACCGTCGCCGTCGTCGGCTACCTCGAGCCGCTTTCGGCGGTCGTGTTCTCGGCCGCCCTTTTGGGTGAAGCCATAACACCGGTCCGCCTGATGGGCGCCGCGCTTATCATCGGCGGCGCGATTTTTTGCGAACTCGCCGGCAAACGCGCAAACGCCAAGGCTGGCATCGCCCAGACAGCACGTGCTTAAAAGCCCCTGCTTTGAAATGCTACCTGCGTAGATAAATAATCCCCAGCTGAGGATTATTGTCTAAAATAACCCGATGTGCCAAACTGCTCTTGTATGTATAAAGACGGCATAAAGTTTTTTGTCCTAGACAGATAACCGGATGTCTAAGGGAGTCCTCGTGGCACACAACAAACTGGAGGCAAACCTCCAAGACCAGCGCGGGCAAGGCGGGCACGGAGCCATCCCCCTCTCCGCTGGCATGCTGCTCGTAACGCTCGGCGTCGTCTATGGCGACATCGGCACGAGCCCCATGTACACCATGAAATCAATCGTCGCCAACAACGGCGGCATCGGTACCGTCAGCGAGGACATGATCCTGGGCGCGCTTTCGCTCGTCATCTGGACCATGACGCTCGTGACCACGGTCAAGTACGTGGTAATCGCCATGAAGGCCGACAACCACAACGAAGGCGGCATCTTCGCCCTGTTCAGCCTCGTACGCAAGGTGGCACCATGGCTGATTCTGCCCGCCATGATCGGCGGCGCGGCGCTGCTCGCCGACGGCATCCTCACCCCCGCCGTCACGGTCACCACAGCCATCGAGGGTCTACGCACCATCGAATGGGGCCATGCGCTGCTGGGCGACGGCCAGACCAACGTCATCATCCTCAC
>DBEWII010000101.1:0-5730 GCA_048384935.1 Collinsella aerofaciens
GAACGTCTGTTCTATTTCCACTCGATAACGGTTGCAGCAGGTCAACGCTTTGACTGAAATTGCTCATGGGTATCTACCAGCGCAAATTCAAAGAGCAGGCGATACTCATTTGATACTCGCTAACGCCCCAGGACGTTTTGCAGCCACGGCTCGGGTCCACCCTTGGCCGAATACTGGACTCGGCAGGAATCGCGGCACCAAATCTTAGTGCGGCCCCTCCTCGACCTTAGGAAAACGTTGCCGCAGTTCTTGCAGACAGCGAGCTCGTTGTCGCCCGGGAAGAACACCTCATTCCATAGAGCCGTAATCAGGGAGTCTACCTTGATCTTCGCGATACCCTGCCCGTCGAACAAGGCCTCGTCGTCTACCGCCGGATTCATCCAACCCCACATCATCTGCCGAACGAACCGCATCGCGACCTCACGGGGCTCCTCCCCTTTGTTGAAGCAGATACAGAGGTAATTCTGCTTGACGTTCTTGCCCTCGGCGTAATTGGTCGCGACGGGAGCTGAAAGGTAGTTAACGGAATGTCCGTGCTTCAGCGCTGTTGACCAACCTCCACCATCGAGCCTGGACATGAGAAGGGGCGCTTGATAGGTCGGCGAGAGAAAAAGGCCCTTTGCATCGGATACGGGAGTGTCCGCGTTCCTCGCAAAATACGTGTTGAACGAGCACAAGCGGCGATACTGAGCGTCATATTCATCAAAACAAGCGTAGCTGTTGGCGATCTTACCGAAAGCACCCCTCGAAAGACTATCCAAGGTGAACCCGGCAGCCTTTAGCGGGTCATCGCTCAAGGCGGAGACGTCTCCCCCCTCAATCTCAGGAGGGTTAATCACGAAACTCATCACCCTCGCGGCGATGACAATGTTGTTGCGTAGATCCATCCAATCCTGGAGGGGCTCGATGGACACCTCATCGCAATCGCCGAACTCCTCGAGCTGCTCAAGGAACCCGTTCTTCGTCGCATCGTAGCCCTCGCAGAGACGGCGAAGCGCGCTCTTGTTGATGACGTCATTGCCGACAAGTTCGAGATATGCCTCATCAACAAGCCGTTCATGATCCATGCCAACGAGCTCGCCGCTTTTGAACGCTTCTTTTACTTCGGAGACTCCCCGGACTCTCTCCCCCTCTTCGCCGAGTTCAAAGAAGCTCTTGGTACTCGGCCGGCCAAACTTGTCACGGGACATAACGCCAAGCGCGTCAATTGCAGACATAAGCTGGTCGAAGTTGCGTGCGAGTACGAAGTCATTGAAGGTCTTGGGCGTAACGTTTGCCGGATTGACTTTTAGCTCGTTGTTGGAGTAGGCACGGAGCACGACATGTTGCCCGCCGACACTCCTCCTGGCAATCGCAGTCTTACTCTTCACCGCATCCTCCATTCTATTCTGCGTACATGAGTGTACAGAGTATTTCGAATCACTGCAAATATTTACGTAATTTTACAGTACCGGTGAAAGAAACTAGCGGTCCATATCCGCGTGATGTATTATTCCGTTTTAGAGCCGTTCTATTGTCAATTTTCGGAATGGTGTTTAGTCGGCTCACATAAAGAAGGACGGCATAGCTTTTGCAGGGCCGCCGTCCAAAAAGTCCAATTCCAAATGGAAAGGAACCAGATATGAATTTTAGCACCATGAATAAAGCTCGGAGGCAGGCCTTGTTGCGCGAACACGACCTTGGGGCGCCGCTGAGCCCTGAGGATCTTGCGTACCGTCTCCTCTCCCTCGAGCTCCGCCTTGAGGGAATCGAGGGCTGTCTGGTCGAGACCGCCAGCGGCAACACCTCGAAGGAGGTGAACTAGCATGGGCGAGGAAGAGCCCAAAACCCCCGCCGTTCGCAACACAAAGCGTCGCGACCCGAGCATCTCGGAAGCGCGCCGCGCCCTCGAGGAACTTGGCCTCAACGCTGCGTACGACGAGATGCGCGCGGCCATCGTTGTCACCGGACCTCTCCCCTGGGACCTCAACGCAAAGAGTCGCAACTGGAACGAACTCGATGATGCACAGCTCATCTCGCTGCTCGAGGACTGCATCAACCTTCGAAGCGAGAAGACGCTCGGCAACGCGATGACAATCTACACACGTGAACGCTCTTTCAACCCACTGACAGATGAGCTCGATAACCTGGTCTGGGATGGTAGGGAACGCGCCGGAAGCCTGCTCTGCAAGTGCCTGGGCGCACAGGATTGCGACTACACGCGTGCCGCCGAGACCGTATACCTATGCGGTTCGGTCATGCGCGCATATCGCCCGGGATCGAAGTTCGACTACGTCCTCACCCTCGTCGGTGCGGGCGGCCTCGGAAAGTCTACGTTTGTCCGCAAGGCGGCTCTACACGACGCGTATTTCACCGACTGCATCGGCGACCTCGGAAACGTCAAAACGACCGGGGAGGGCCTCAGTGGCAAGTGGCAGGCAGAGCTTCCCGAGCTCAGTGGTATGAACGGTCACTCGCTCGAGTCGGTAAAGGCAGGCATCACCCGCGCCAGCGACACCTACAGGCAGGCCTACGGCAAGCGCGCCTACGACCACCCGCGCGCCACAGTCTTCGTAGCCACGACGAACACCATCGGATTCCTAAAGGAGAAGAGTTCCGGCGCCCGTCGCTTCCTCCCCGTCCTATGCGGCGTCAGCGATATCAAGATGTCGGTCCACTCCCCCGAGTTCGCCCATGAGATCGCACAGACTTGGGCCGAGGTCGTCGGTTGGATGAAAAAGGGAGACCCTCGTTTCAGCTGCGCGCTCAGCGCCGAAATGGAGGCAGAGGCCATGCATCAGCGCGAGGGCTTCCTCGAGGAAGATCCGAGGGTCGATGCCATCAACACCTACCTGGCCGATAACCGTGACCATCCCGTCTGCTCGCTTGAGATCGCCGAAAAGGTGCTCATGAGAGACCCGGACGTCAAGCTGTGCCGGGAGATCTGCAGCATCCTCAACAACGAATGCCCGGGCTGGAAGTTCGCCAAGAAGATCATCTGCGGCAGCTATGGCAAGCAGCGAGCTTGGCGCTACACGCCTCCCAACGCTGAGAAGTAGGAACTCCGTAGGGCCGGTGCCATAGGGCGTCGGCCCTTATCTTTGCCTTTGCGAACAGGAACTTCCCAGCACGGTGCCGATGGTGCCGATTCTCGCCCCAAAAGCGCATCACAAGCGCACCTCGCCGAAAATCGTCACCCTTGAACCCTCCCCCCTTTCCCGACATTTATCGGCCCCATCGGCACCCGGAAGTAAAACAGGCCGGTCAGGAGCACACGGGCCTCCATGGGGCCACATAAACCGGCAACTCGATAGGCACCCGCGATTCATGCACGGCACCGGTTTTTCAATAATTACGTTTCTACCAATTATATTTCGTAATTTCCGGCATTTCTGTTGTCAAACCATAATCCTAAGCGTAATATACGTTTCAGTGGCATCCAATACGTAATATTGAAAGGAGTTGGACAATGACCAGCCGTTATTTAGGAGCGGCCGAGGTCGCCGAGCTGACAGGCATGAGCAAATCCTATGCTTTCAAGCTGATTCAGAGACTTAACTTTGAACTCCAGGACCAGGGGATTATCACCATCCCCGGCAAGGTGGAGACCGCGTACTTCAATCGCCGCATGTGCTCCGCCTCCCACCCCGACGTCGGCGGTGACGCCCATGTCCATTAGCAAAGACGAAAAACTTGGAACGTACATCGTGCAGGTCTGGTACAGGGACGCCCTCGGCGAGCGCCGCAAGAAGACCCATCGCGGCCACAAGACCAAAGCCGACGCGCGCCGATGGGAGGCCGACTTCCTCGCCTCGTGCAAGGGGCGTCTAGAGATGAGGTTCGACGACTTCATCAAGACGTACTACCAAGATGTGAGCCCCAGGCTGAAGCCCGGCACCAGGCTCACCAAGGAGGCGATTATAGGCAAGTACCTACTCCCCTACTTCGGAGAGATGCGCATGTGCGACATCGTTCCCGCCGATATCGTGCGCTGGGAAAACCAGCTGCTCGCACGCGATTTGTCGGACACCTATCTTCACACCGTCTGCAACCAGCTGTCGGCAGTATTCAACCACGCAGTACGCTTCTACCGGCTACCCTCCAACCCGGTCCTCGTCACGGGAAAGGTAGGCAGTAAGAAGCCGACGACCGAGATGTCCTTCTGGACCACCGACGAGTTCGAGGCCTTCATCGAGGCGCTGGCCGACAAGCCCGAATCCTACCACGCCTTCATGCTCCTCTACTGGACCGGCATCCGCGAAGGCGAACTCCTCGCTCTGAGGCCGATGGACTTTGATTTCGAGCGCGGCCTGCTCATGGTCCGCCGTTCCTACTCCCGCATCAAGGGGAAGGACGTCATCGGGACACCCAAGACCAGGAAGTCGAGGCGGGACGTCCTCATGCCCGACTTCCTCCGCGACGAGATGAATGACTATCTATCGACCCTGCCCGACCTCGAGCTCGAAGACCGCATCTTCGCGATGACGAAGCACAAGCTCGCCGCGGAGATGAAGCGCGGGTGCGCCTCGACCGGCGTCAAGCGTATCCGCATCCACGACATCCGCCACTCGCACGTCAGCCTCCTGATCAACTTGGGATTCTCGGCGAATGCCATCGCCGACCGCATGGGGCATGAGTCGGCGGAGATCACGGAGAACTACTCCCACCTGTTCCCCTCGACCCAGAGGAGCCTGGTTGACGCCCTGAACGAGGTGGGCAGGCATGAGTAGGCCAATCGTGGACCACAAGGGAAGGCGCCGTTGCAAGACGGTTGCCTTCCGCATCTCCCCCGAAGAGGCCGATCAGCTCGACCTCAAGGTCGCCCTAAGCGGCCTCTCGAAGCAGGACTACATCACAAAATGCCTCCTCGAGTCCAACTTCACAGTGAGCGCGACGGTGAGGATGAGGAAGTCCCTGAAAGAGCAGGTCGGCCTCATCGTTGCCGAGCTAAGGCGCATCAGGAGCCCTGCCGAGATGCCCGATGAACTCCTCGAGTCCCTCGAGGCACTCTCATCGTTCGCTGGTTCCTTCGCTCCCGAAGAATCGCCCGTGGAAACCCAAGACATGCTCATCAAGAACCTCGGCCGCCCGAAAGAAACGGGACGCACCGATGGAAAACAGCCCAAGGAAAAGGAGAACCTCCGATGATTAAGGACACCTTCACCCGCAAGCCCGCGAACATTTGCCAGGAAACCATCGTCGACATCCTGCGCGAGGAAGCGGCGCTCGCGGGCAGCAAGGGCCATAAGAGCATGCCCCTCCCCCTCATCGAGCTCGCCGCCAAACATGGCAAGGGACTAGTCGTCGACCCCGAGAAGCTGATCCGCTTCCACGCGCTCGACTGTTGGAACTCCGTGGGAAACAAGCTCGCCGCAACACCGGGAGCCCGAAGCGACGAGGCCCGTTTCCTCGAGGGAAGCCTTGCCGCGGCAGGCTGCGGCGTCTACGTCGATTCGTTCTTCGACGTCGTCCTCGACAACTGGGACGAGCTGGGAAGCTACACATACACGTTCCGCGCGCTCGCCGATATCGTGGAGATGGGTGTTGGCTGGCCCGACGACCATGTCTCCCGCGCCGAGCTGAAATGCTGTCTTAACGAAATTATCGGGGCCCTCGATGAGTAAGAGCGCCAAGGTCATGAGCCTTCGCCTCCCCGACAAGACCTATCGCCGCCTCCACGCCTACGGGGTTTCCAAGGGACTCAGCGACAGCGCCGCCGCACGCGAGCTCATCGCGGGCGGGCTCGCCTCC
>DBEWII010000102.1:0-14869 GCA_048384935.1 Collinsella aerofaciens
GCGCCTTGTCCTGCTCCTTCGGAGCCGCGGACAAGGCGCCACACTGGTCTGCGGAGTGTTCTGAAAACTGAGCCCGGCCCCCGCCTGCGGTGACGCTGCTGCAAGCGGCCTGCGATGGGGTCGTTGTTGGTTGAGGCCGCTGGGCTGATGTGGGGGCGCGTGGCTGTTGCGGGCCCTGGTCCCGGCGGCGGCCTCGGCGCTTTGCGCCTGCCGCCTTGGGGGACTGTGGGGCGCGGCCGGCAGCTGCGGCGCGTTGCACCTGCTGCCTGGGGTGACTGCGGGGCCGTGACGGCAGCCGCGGCGCTGTCGCGCCTACTGCCTGAGGTGACTTTGGGGTTGGGGTGAATCGGGGTCTAATACTTTCCCGAGAAGTGAACGACCTTATTTTGACTCCCGAAGCATTGGCATATTCTGACCGCTATTTCCTGCGGTTTTGCTGCACGAATCCTGCGGTTTTTTGGTCTAAAGGTGTGGATGCTCCGGGGCCTCGTTTTTACTCGTTCACTTCTCGGGAAAGTATTAGAGCTCAGCTGATAGAGGTACCTCTCTGGCGTCGAAGCCCTGCGTCTTCTTCGCTTGATTGGGGAAAACAGCCTCGCTTAAGCAATTGCGAGCCCGCCCAGACGTATCTGCGGGGTTGTCTGCACAATTCGCGGTATTATGTTGCGGAGTTTTGAAAGGAGCCGCTGGTGGTCACGACGACGTTTGCTTCGCCTTTGGGCGAAATCTTGCTTGCCGCTGATGGCCGCGGTTTGACGGGGCTTTGGTTTGAGGGGCAGGAGCATTTTGGCTCTACGCTGCTCAAAGAGGATGCGGAGTATGTCGTAGGTGCCGATGCGGTTTCTGGTACCGGTGGGATGTCTTCGGTAAGTCCAGCAAATGGCGCGGCTTCTTCGGTGCTTGAGCGTTCTTGGGCTTGGCTGAATGCTTATTTTGCGGGGCAGGAGCCTCGGTTTACGCCGCCGTTGCATATGATTGGCACGGCGTTTCAGCGTGAGGTTTGGTTTGAGCTGCTTTCAATTCCGCGTGGCGAGGTCGCCACTTATGGCGAAATTGCGGCTCGTGTCGCCGCCCGCCATCGTGTGCCGGGAAACGAGGCTCCCGTTGTGTCCCCGCGTGCCGTGGGGGCTGCGGTTGCACGCAATCCCATTTCGATTATCGTGCCGTGCCATCGCGTGGTTGCCGCCGACGGATCGCTCAACGGATATGCCGGCGGACTTGATCGCAAAGAGTGGCTGCTTCGGCTTGAGGGCGCGTACGAGGAATAACGTTCGAGCACTTTGCATGGCCAAGACGCCCTGAAAGAACGAGTCGTCGTCCTTTCACGACCGGCATGCGTCCAAGCGCTCGGCATATGTGCCTTAAGTTTGGCTAAGCCCTATCCAGCGTTTTTAGAAACGTGCAGGTTGAGCAGCTAAGGCTGCGCTAAGGCAGCTTTTTGTGCGCTATTATCGGCAGTATCGAAGCTTGTATTTCCATGCGCCAAAGGAGCAACTATGAAGCTGATGCTTGCCGAGGACGAACCCGGCCTCTCCCGTGCCCTTACCGCGATTCTTCAACATAGCGACTACGAGGTCGACACCGCCCTCGACGGTCTGACGGCGCTCGAATATCTGCTCGCCAACGACTATGACGCCGCAATCCTGGACATCATGATGCCCGGCATGGATGGCATTGAGGTGCTCAAGCGCACGCGTGAGGCCGGCAAGCGCCTGCCCATCATCATGCTTACGGCCAAAAGCGAGGTGTCCGATAAGGTCGAGGGCCTAGATGCCGGTGCCAACGATTACCTGACCAAGCCGTTTGCCGCCAAGGAACTGCTCGCACGCATTCGTGCCATGACGCGTGCCGCGACGGCAATTGACGCCACGACGCTCAGCGTGGGCAACGTGCGCCTCGACACGGCGGCTTGCACGCTTGTGGGTCCCTTGGGCGAGGAACACCTAGCCAATCGTGAGTTTCAGCTTATGGAACTCTTTATGCGCAACGCCGGGACGCGCATGCCCACCGAGCGTCTTATGCTCGAGGTTTGGGGCGAGGACGCGCCCGAAGGTGCCAACGTGGTGTGGGTCTACATCTCATACCTGCGCAAAAAGCTGACGGCGCTTGGTGCCGACGTGGCCATTCGCGCATCGCGCAACCAGGGCTATTCGCTCGAGGTTGTCGAGGAAGGCGAGCGGGCGTGAGCGTGCGCACGTGGTGTAAACGCATGACGGAGCGATTTCACGCCGCCTCGAGTAGCGCGGGGCGGGCAAATTCTGCTGACGCATTGGGCCGCCGCCTGCGTCGCAAGTTCATCCTCGTTGCCATGGGTGCTGTGACCGTGGTGCTCACGCTCATCATTGCCGGCATCAACGTCGTTAATTATTCGCATGTCTGCAAGATGGCCGACGCTCGCCTGGACTATATCCTGGCGGGCAAGGACGGTATCGATTGGACGGATGAGCCCAAGACCGATCCCGGCGATGGTAAGGATGCCAGCAGTAGCCAGGTGGGCATCCGTGTCGGGCATTTTGAAGGCATGACGGCGGAGTCTCCCTTCGACACGCGCTACTTTACGGTGTCGATTGCCGGCGGGCAGGTGACTGATGTCAACACGGCCCGCATTGCCGCGGTGGGTGCCAAGCGTGCCGCCCGCATCGCTGCAGGACTATATTCCAAGGGCTGGACCTCGGGCTTTTCTGGTAACTACCGCTATACGGTTACGGTTCAGGGCGACGAGACAACCTATGTGTTCGTGGACTGCTCGCGCGAGCTTGCAAGCTTTCATTCGTTTTTGAGCGCGAGCGTGGCAATCAGTTGCATTGGCTGGCTGGCGGTGCTGGCAATTGTGGCGGGTGCCTCGGGCGCGGTGATTCGACCGATGGTCGAGAGCTACAGCAAGCAAAAGCGGTTCATTACCGATGCAAGCCATGAGATCAAGACGCCGCTGGCCGTGATTGACGCCGCTAACGAGGTGCAGGAAATCGAGAGCGGCGAGAGCGAATGGACGCAGAGCATTCACGAGCAGGTCGCGCGGCTGACGGCGCTGACGGAGCGTCTGGTGTTCCTGGCGCGTATGGACGAGGGCTCGGCGGGCTTTACCATGACATCGATCGATCTTTCGGAGGCCGTGGACAAGGCTGCGGCGCCGTTTGAATCGGTGGCGGTTTCGCGCGGTAAGCGGCTGTCGACGTCGATCGCGAGCGGTGTGCGGGCCCATGCCGATGCCGCAGCAGTGGCGCAGGTTGTTGAGCTGCTGCTGGACAACGCCACACGCTACGCAAGCGAGGACAGCGTGATCGAGCTGAGCCTGCATGCCGTTTCGCGCGGTGCGGGCAAAGGCTCGGCCGAGCTTGTTGTATCGAATGCTGTTGATGGGCTGCCCGAGGGTGACCTGGACCGGCTGTTCGACCGCTTCTACCGCGCAGATGTCTCGCGTAACTCCAAGACAGGCGGCTCGGGCGTGGGCCTTTCCGTGGTGCGTGCCATCGCCGAGGCCCATGGCGGGAGCGCTTCTGTCTGCGGCCGCGACAACCAGATCACCTTTACCGTCCGGCTCTAGAACCTGCCAAAAAGGGACAGGTTTATTTTGGCAGGTTTTATCTGGGGAAACGCCGGCGGGGAAGGCTGTGGGCGGAGGGTACGTCCCAGCGTGACGCTGCGGAGCGGGATGCACTTTCCTCTTGGGGCGCCTAGTGGAAACTGCATCCCAGTTTGAGGCTTCAGAACGGGACGCAATTTCCCCTAGGGGATATAAGATGCGACGGGCCGCGTCAAGATAATTACCGGACGGCCTAGGAGGCGGCTGGTTGGCTGGCTTAAAACCTAGCGCGTGAGATGACGCTCCACGCTATTCAGCGCGCTTGATAGGATGACGAACCACAGTCTTAAGTTTCTCCGGTGCACATTTGCGTGGATCGGAGAGATAGATTTCGTGATGGAAACGGGTGTCTGAGAAGTCGGGGACATAGCCCTGCTCGGTCGTGTATTCATTCATAGCGCCTACGGTCGCCGGTTCGTTGTCGTAGGGCCCGGTGTGCATGCATTGAACGCAGAGGCCCTCGTCAACTTTAAGCAGCTCGACGGCAGAAAAGTCAAGTTTCTTTTTGGTCGTGGCTTCCGCGACTGCCCAGTCAAAGTCATCTCTGGTGACGAAATCGGGCAGGCGAATGCACGAGATAAAGTTGAAATCGTCCTTGCGTACATAATCGATGTCGCCGCTCGGGGAGTCTTGCCACCAGAAACCCTCGAGCGGCGGTACCACAAAGTCGAAATAGCCCTTGATACTCCTTGAGCCTTTCTTCGACATCTTGACGGTATAGGCGATGCCGTAAAGCAGCGGCAGGGCGTTTTGATACTCGCCACCTTCGGTATTTGGGTCGCCCTTTCCGCGAACGGCAACGTAGCTCATAGGCGGGACAGTTACGATGCTCGGCTTGCTTGCAGGTTTGTAGAGCTCCTTGCATTCCTTCTTAAAGTCGAACGCCATGTTGGCCGCCTTTCTGCGTATTGGCCTGCTTAGATAACGGAATCATATCATAGAAACGAACAGCTGTTCGAATGATTTTGCTGACAGATAGAGATGCGTGCGTTGTGTTTGGCGGTCGGCCTGACCCCGTCGATGATTTCTCTGCCTCCCCGGCGCCTCATCTATGGCTGTCGTTTCCCCATATAAAACCTGCCAAAATGAACCTGTCCCTTTTTGGTCGGCGTGAAATGGGTAATACTAAAGAGTTATCCGACCAGATGGGAATTAATCGATGGCCTATATCGAATTCAAAGACGTCATCAAAGCATACGGCGAGGGCGATGCCCGCATCCATGCGCTCGACGGCGCGAGCTTTACCGTTGAGCGCGGTGAGCTCGCCATTATCCTGGGCGCCTCGGGTGCCGGCAAGACCACGGCGCTCAACATCCTGGGCGGCATGGATACGGTAACCTCCGGCTCCGTGACAGTGGACGGGCGCGACGTGAGCTCTGCCAACGAGGCGCAGCTTGTGGAGTACCGCCGCGCCGACGTCGGCTTTGTCTTTCAGTTCTACAATCTGGTTCCCAACCTGACGGCGCTCGAAAACGTTGAGCTTGCAGCTCAGATCTGCCCCGATTCGCTCGATGCCGAACAGACGCTTCGCCAGGTTGGCCTGGGCGAGCGCCTCGCCAACTTCCCCGCGCAGCTTTCGGGCGGCGAGCAGCAGCGCGTGTCCATTGCCCGCGCACTGGCCAAGAACCCCAAGCTGCTTTTATGCGACGAGCCCACGGGCGCGCTCGACTATAAAACCGGCAAGCAGATCTTGCAGCTGCTGCAGGATACCTGCCGCAAGCAGGGCATTACGGTCATCATCATCACGCACAACTCCGCGCTCGCGCCCATGGCCGATCGCCTGATCCGCTTTAAGAGTGGTCGCGTGGAGAGCGAGACGGTCCAGCAAAATCCCGTGCCTATCGAGACGATCGAGTGGTAGCGCCCATGGACCAGAACCGCCAAAACAGCCAAAACCACGATACGGAGCGCGCGGGTCGCGACCGGGAGTTTGCGACCTACCGCACCGCTCAGAGCTCAAACGATATGGTGCCGACGGTTTTTCGCCGTGGCATCTACCGTACAATCCGCGGCAGTCTTAAGCGCTTCTTGTCTATCGTGGTCATCACCGCGCTTGGCGTGAGCGTGATGTGCGGTCTTAAGGCAGGCTGCGAAGATTTGCGCGATTCGGTCGACGCCTATTTTGACCAGCAGAATGTCTATGACATTAACGTGCAGTCGACCTATGGCCTTACGCGCGACGATCTTGCGGCTATCCAAGAGGTCGACGGCGTCGAGACGGCCGAGGGTATCTACACCGAGACCGCCTACACCGCCGTGGGCACAACACGCGAGCGCGTGATCGTGCAAAGTCTTTCCAAGGAGAATATCGATCAACCGGTGCTGGTGAGCGGTGATTTGCCCGAGAGCGCCGATGAGGTCGCGGTGACTTCGAAGTTCCTGAAGGCTTCGGGCAAAAAGCTCGGCGATACGGTGAGTTTTGCCGCCAATGACGCGAGCTCGTCGAACCAAAGTGCCAAGGACCAGTTTGCCGCGGGCGATTACACCATTACGGCCGAGGTCCTCGATCCCACCGACGTGAGCTCCGACTCGACAGTCAACGCCTTTCGCGCTGCTTCGGCTGCGGACTATAAGTTCTATGTGAACGAGGACGCCGCGACATCTTCTTCCTACTCCTCGGTTCACGTGATCGTCGAGGGAGCCAAGAGCCTCAGCTCCTATTCGGACGCCTACACGACAAAGATCAACGAGGTCAAGGGCAATATCGAGAAGATCCGCGAGGAGCGTGAGAAGGCACGTGCTCAGGAGTTGACGGTTGACACGCCGGCAAGCTTAGATGCGGCCGAACGCCAGGCGAATATGCTCTTTGGGATTGAACAGGGCAACATCGACCGTATGGCCGAGGGCAGCGAGGAGCGCGTCCAAGCTCAGGCCGAGTTGGACCAGCGCCGCGCCGCCGCCAACCAACAATTCGCCGATGCCCGCGCCGAGCTTTCCGATCTAGGCGAATGTACGTGGTACATCCAGGACCGCGGCAATATCGCAAGCTACTCGAGCGTGGAAAGCGATAGCTCGTCAATTGAGGCCATCGCCACGGTGTTCCCGTTTATCTTCTTTATCGTCGCCGTGCTCATCAGCCTTACCACCGCTACGCGCATGGTCGAGGAGGAGCGCACGCTTATTGGCCTGTACAAGGCGCTCGGCTATTCACGTGGGCGTATTCTGTCCAAATACGTGGACTACTCGCTGTGGGCGTGTCTGATCGGCGGCGTGCTCGGCAACATCATCGGATTTGTGGGCCTGCCACTGTTCTTGTTTACGGTGTTCGACGACATGTACTCGCTGCCCCAGATGCTGCTTTCGTACGACATCGTGTCGTCGCTTGTGTCGGTGGCGCTGTTTGCCGTGGGCGTGGTGGGCGCTACGATTATCGCCTGCCGCCACGAGATGTCCGAGACCCCAGCCTCGCTTATGCGTCCCAAGGCCCCGCGTGCCGGCTCGCGCATCTTGCTTGAGCGCATCGGCTTTATCTGGCGTCGCATGGGCTTTTTGAACAAGGTGGCGGCGCGTAACCTGTTCCGCTACAAAAAGCGCGCCTTTATGACCATCTTTGGCATCGCGGGCTGCACAGCGCTTGTAATTTGCGGCATGGGCATTCGTGATACGTCGGTCGCGCTGTCGCCCAAGCAGTACGGCCACGTCACGCGCTACGATCTGCTGGCGGTCGCCAATCCCGACGATTTTTCACAGACGTGCGCGGCATTGGATGGGCGCAGCGCGTCCAATGATTCCAACGTGACCGTGACTTCGACGCTGCCGATTATGACCGACAACGTCACCTTTACATTTGGCGGCAAGAGCGAGACTGTGCAGCTGATCGTGGTGCCCGATGACCGCACGAGTGACTTGGGCGATTACGTGCGTCTGGAGGATGAGTCCAAAGAACCGCTGCCTTTGCGTGACGGAGACGTGTATCTGAGCAAAAGTTCACAGCTGGTGCTGGGGATTCAGCCGGGCGATACGGCTCACGTCCAGGATTCGTCGCTCAATGTTGCCAAGGTCAAAGTCAGCGACATTTCGCTTAACTATCTGGGCAACACGCTTTACATGACGCAGGGCACCTATGAGCGCACGTTCGGCCGAAGCGCGCGTCTTAACGGCATCTTTGCACTGCTCAAGGGTTCGTCGGCCGACCAGATTGCGTTTAGCAAGAATCTTAAGAGTGACGGTTGGCTTACGATTTCGAGTACGGCCGAGCATTGGGAAAACTATGAGGCGAACTTTACGATTATCAATTCGGTCGTGGTGCTCGTGACCTTTATGGCGGCGTGCCTGTCGTTTGTGGTGGTGTTTACGCTGTCCAACACGAATATCTCCGAGCGCGAGCGCGAGCTGGCGACCATTAAGGTGTTGGGCTTCCGTCGCGGCGAGGTGCACCACTACGTCAACAAGGAGACGTTGATCCTCACGGCGATTGGCGCCGCACTGGGCGTACCGCTAGGCGGCTTGCTGGCCGAGAGTTTTACGTACATCCTGCAGATGCCGTCGCTGTATTTTGATGTTGAGGTCGAGCCGCTGAGCTACGTGCTATCCGTGTTGCTGGCCTTTGCCTTTACGTTTATCGTCAACCTTGCCACCAATCGAACGCTCAACAAGATCGACATGGTCGGCGCCCTCAAGAGCGCCGAGTAACCTGCCAAAAAGGGACAGGTATATTTTGGCAGGTTTTATCTGGGCAAACGCCGGACAACCATTAGGTGGCCCAGCGTTTGCCCCGTTTTGCTGGGGATGTCTGTCGTTCAGTGCTCTTACTGGCCAATCCAGTGTTGCGCATAGCTCTTAATGTCTTCGGTAAAACCGTCAAGGTCGTCAAGGGTGATCACGCTGTCGATAAGCAAATTGGCTATCTCGCGGTGCATTGTGCTGCGGCGAATGTCGTTTGCAATTACGCCTGAGGACAGCTTGTCTCTATTGAGGCGCTCTTCTAGTGCCCAAAATCTACTGGACGCTTCGCTGTCGCCGTTCAGCATCTCAACGTACTGGCCGATGAGCTTTTCCATATAACGTTCTTGCCATTGAGGAAGCATTTTCTTAAACAGCTTCCAGTCGCTTTCGGTTACGTCGCGCATATGTTCTCCGCTCGTCAAACGGGCTTTCCATTTGCCTTTCATTCTATTTGGTTTTCGCTCGCAGGTGCGGATGAGAGGCTCTCTTTAGCCTTCGAGATTGGGCTTGAATGGGTCGTATGCCACAAAACGGGCCTATCTACTACGTTTAATTGGATACCCTCAACCATGCCGGGAAAACGAAAAATAAAACCGCAGGTAGAAGGCCTGTCGATTTTCGAAAAAGGCGGTCATGGTTGGCCCCATCGAGTTAAACGTAGTAGATAGGCCCTTTTCGTGGCGGACCATCAAACGAACGCCGACGCTTGTGCTGTAGCCGCTCCGATCATTCGTAAGTTGCGGTGGAATAGTTCCTAAATTCGACTACTCAAGGCTAAAACCGGAACTATATCACCGCAACTTAGGAGGGAGGGGCGGGGGGTACTAGTTGGGTGCTGCCGTCGGGCTGGGATGGTTTAGGCTCGTTCGCGATGCTTCCATCGTTTACGGCACCAACGCATGAGTGCTTTTACGACCGGGATGGTGATGAGAATTACCCAGGCGGGATGGGGTTGCCCCAGACAGAGCCACATGTAGAGGAACCATGCCTCGGCACTGACCGAATAGACGACATCGATCAGCTTAGATAAGTGGCGTTGGTCGATAAAGTCGCCAAGCGCGTAATAGACGGGAATCAAAAAGACGAGGAAGAGTCCCGTAGCCCATGTGCCGTAGGCAATGCCGAGCACCAGGTAGGCGAGGGTGACGAGCGCGGGGAAGGGGAATTTGTTCCATGTACGTCCGACCTTGGTGTGGAAATGCTTGCCATGATGGTCGAGCTTGTCGTGTGCTTCCTTCCAGCTGGAAAACGTCTCGCCGTCGATGGTGACGGTGCCGTCGTCATTGGTATGCACGCTATGTCCATCGTCCTCAAGCGTATCGATATGCAATCCGCCTGGCCCCACATGGACCTCTTCGCCCTTGCGCTCGTTAGCCACATGGATGCCATTCCAGCCAACATGGACCTCTTCGCCTTTGTTGGGATCAATAACGTGGATGCCGCGCGTGAGGGAAATATCGACAAGTGGCTTATCGCTGTAACCAGAGTGCTCAGTAGAAGCCTCAGCCTCTTCAGCCTCATCTGAAGCTTTGGTGCCGGCGTCGCTGTCCTGTGCCTCATCATCAGCTTGCGAGTCGTCAGTGCTATCCACCGTCTCCCCATACAACAGCTCATCCAGCGACACGCCATACAGCGCGGCGAGCGCAATAAGGTTATCGGTATCGGGCGAGGACTCGCTGCGCTCCCATTTACTGACAGCCTGACGACTCACGCCCAGCTGGGCGGCAAGCGCCTCCTGAGAAAGCCCGGCAGCCTTGCGGCGATCAACGAGCCGCTGTGCCATCGCAAGATCCATGGCAGTTCCTTTCATGTGGTGACCGTAATCGAATGAGCCGAGTATGCCGAGAACAACCAGTAGCGACCACCATTTCTAGTTAGAATCTGCCCCAACCCTACCGCAACTACTGGTAGCAACCCCTAACGACCAGCCATTTCAGGACAAATGTCAGTGCGCGCAACAGCTAAGAGCCCGGGTCAAAAGTTGCGGTGGAATAGTTCCTAGATTCAGCCATTTGCGGGCTAAGCAGGAACTATTTCACCGCAACTTAATTTCAGACCAGGCACCCGTAGCAAGAAGACGAATAGCCTCGGCGAGTATGTAAACGCAGGGCCCTCCGACCCCGCCCGACGATTTCGATTGGCGACCTTTGACGGAGTCAAGGGAGGAGCCAAATCGAAATACGTCGGGCGGGGTCGGAGGGTCCGATGGGATGGATTTCGGCCGAGGCTATTCGTCGCCGAAGCTGATGCCCAGCGCCTTGGCCTCGCGCACCAGATCGCTCTGGGGGTCGACATACTTGAGCTTGCCGGCGACCTCCTCGAGCGGCATGTGGCACATCTTGCCGTCGCGCAGGGCGATCATGTAGCCAAACTCGCCGCGCAGGCAGCCCAGCGCCGCCTCGACGCCACACTGGGTCGCAAAGATGCGGTCCTGAGCGTCGGGCTGGCCACCGCGCTGCGTGTGACCGGGGATGGCGACGCGGGTCTCGCGACCGGTCTTGGCCTCGATCTCCTTGGCGATGTCGTAGACGATCGACGGGCTCGTGCGCTCGGCGAGCTTCTTCTTGTACTCCTTCTTGGACAGCGCCGCGTCCTCCTTGGAGATAGCGCCCTCGGCGACGGCCACGATGGTAAAGCGGCTGCCGGTCTCCATGCGATGCTCGATGGTCTTGATGACCTGGTCCATGTCGTAGGGGATCTCGGGAATCAGGATGACATCCGCACCGCCCGCGACGCCGGCGTACAGCGGGATCCAGCCAACCTTGTGGCCCATGATCTCGATAACGAATACGCGCCCATGGCTTGAAGCGGTGGTGTGGATGTCGTCGATGCACTTGGTGGCGACGTCGATGGCGCTCGTAAAGCCAAACGTCATCTCGGTGCCCCAGGTGTCGTTATCGATGGTCTTGGGCAGGGCGATAACGTTGAGGCCCTCTTCGCGCAGGCGGTTGGCGGTCTTGGTGGAGCCGTTGCCGCCCAGCATAAACAGGCAGTCGAGCTGCAACTTGTGATAGGTGTGGACCATCGCGGGTACCTTCTCGACGCCGTCGGCCTCGGGAATGTTCAGGCGCTTGAACGGCGTGCGGCTCGTGCCCAGAATAGTGCCGCCGCGGGTGAGGATACCGCTAAAATCGGCGGGCGTCATGACACGGAACCTGCTGTAGATAAGGCCCTGATATCCGTCCTCAAAGCCATAAATCTCGATAGGCTCTTTGCTATTGGTCATAAGCGTTTTGACAATGCCGCGCATGGTGGCGTTGAGCGCCTGGCAGTCGCCGCCACTAGTAAGAAGACCGATCCTAAGCATGGTGAATCCTTCCGGGCAAGTTATAACATGCGCATAAGTTTACCCCCGCACACTGTTGATGCGGGGGTAAAACGTGTTAGCTCAAGCGTATGGAAATGTAAGCAACGTCAGGCGAGCGTAAGGACGACGGTGCCAGCGCCTTACAGCGCGAAGGCATCGACGTCGCCCCAGTGGCGGCGCAGCGTAATGGCGGCGGCGGGCTCGGTGTTGTCAAAGACGACCGACCACTGCGTATTGCTGGTGATGTCTTCCGGATTGGGCTCTTGCGCTGCGGCGCGTAGGGCCTTCCAAGCGACTGCCTCGTCCTGGGCACCGACATGGGCGTCAAGGACATCGGCGATTGCGACGGCGCGCTCTTTACCATGGCCCAGCTCGCCATTCTTTTGGTTGGGCAGCACTTCGTCACCATAGCAGGCGTAGAAGTTCGTAACCTGGCGTACAGGAGTCGCTTTGAAAGCGCGGTCCGGATCGCGCGGATCCCACTCCGCCACCCGCGCGTCACCGGCGGCGTCGTTGATAAAGAAGTGGTAATCGCGTCCTGCCATGGCGTGCATGTCGTAGGCGGAAAGCAGGTCGACAGCTTCTTGCGTGGTGGCGGCACGGTCGAGCACCAGGCGGATGGCGAGCGAGGTATTGATGACGGGGCGCTGCGTGTCCTGGTCACAGGGTTTGGAATCCAGGGTGAGTACGGCAATGGACACGCCGCGTTCGTTAACACCGTCGAGCTGGGCAAACGGGCCCATGAGTGCAGCGGCGCGTCCGGCGACGGAGTCAAGCGGAGCGTTGGTGCCCAGGTTGTTGAGGGCCGCAAAGCCGATGGAGGCATAGCCGTCGCGCGGGTGATTGCGCACCAGCAGCGCCGAGGTGTCGTCCTTAAAGTCGTAATTGCGACCGGTGCGCACGCGGCCTTCGGCATCTACGGCGACAAAAGCGCTGCAGGCAAACTGGGGCGCCTGGACATGTGCCGGCACGCCGGGCAACACCTGCGCCACCACAGCATCGATGTGGGCCTGGTCGTCGCGCACGCCAGCGGCGATGATGCGATCAAGATCGTAGTTGTAGGCGATGTCGATTGCGTACAGGTCATAGCCATCCGCATAGTCGGTCAAGCGTTTGAGCGAAGCGGCGGACTTGATTTGCTTGCGGTAGACGATGCCGGCGGCAGCGGCAAGGCCGACGGCGGTTCCTGCAACACCGCAGGCGATGGCAATGTTACGTGGCTTCATGACGGCTCCTCTCGTCCTGTTAGCGTAATTGTCGCAAAAGGTGTACGGGCATGATGGCTCAACTTGGCGAGCGGCGCGGGATTAAACATGGAATGAAAGGCATGGCACTGGCGCGGCGGGGTATGCTGGAGGGGACCATCAACCCAGCGAAAGGGGAGAGCATGACGGATCAGGAGACGCCCGAGCGCGCGCACGTGACGGCCGACGATATCGAGGCCGCCAACGACCTTATCGACTTTATCGAGGCATGCCCCAGCATGTTCCATACGGCGGCGACCATTATGGCCGAGCTCGACGAGGCGGGCTTTACCTACCTGCCCGAGAATGCGGCGTGGGACATCGAGCCGGGCGGGCGTTATTACACGCAGCGCAACACCTCGAGCGTTGTTGCCTTTAAGGTGGGCGAGGACCTGGCCGCGACGTGGGGCGAGGACGGCGTTGCCGGCGACTACCATTTTCAGCTCACGGCGTCGCACAGCGATTCGCCGACGTTTAAGGTCAAGGCCGTGCCCGAGCTTGACGGCGCGGGCGAGACGCTGCGCCTGAACATCGAGGCCTACGGCGGCATGATCGACTACACCTGGTTCGATCGCCCGCTGGCGCTCGCGGGCCGCGTACTGGTGCGCGAGGGCGACCGTATTGAGAGTCGCCTGCTCGCCACCGAGCGCGAGGTTGCCATTATTCCGAGCCTTGCCATCCACATGAACCGCGGCGTTAACGAGGGCTTTGCTCCCAACCGAGCCGTTGACCTGTGCCCGCTCATCAGCGCCGGCGAGCTGAAACAGGGCGACTTTGACGCCCTGATCGCCGACGAGCTGGACGTTGAGCCCGAGCAGATCTTGGGCCGCGACCTGTTCCTGGTCAACCGACAGGATGCGCGTATTTGGGGCTGGGCCGATGAGTTTATCTCGACACCCAAGCTTGACGACCTGGCCTGCGCCTACACCTCGCTGCAGGCATTTTTGGGTTCCGAGAACGCGCACGACGTCTCGGTCTATTGCTGCTTCGATAACGAGGAGGTTGGCTCCGAGACCAAGCAGGGCGCCATGTCGACCTTCTTGGCCGACGCACTGCGCCGCATCAACGGATCGCTGGGCTTTGACGACGAGTCGTACCATCGCGCCCTTGCCGCCTCGATGCTCGTGAGCTGCGACAACGCGCATGCCGTGCATCCCAACCATGCCGAGAAGTGCGATGCGCGCAACCAGGTTGTGCTCAACGGCGGCATCGTCATCAAGGAAGCTGCCAACCAGCACTACTGCACCGACGCCTTTAGCCGCGCGGTGTTCCAGGCTATTTGCGATGACGCCGACGTGCCCACGCAGGCCTTCGCCAACAAGAGCGATATGGCGGGTGGCTCCACGCTCGGCAACTTGTCGAACATGCAGGCGAGCATGCACGCCGTGGACGTGGGCCTGCCGCAGCTGGCCATGCACTCAAGCTACGAGACCGGCGGCGTACGCGACGTGATGTACGCCATCCGTGCCCTCACCGCCTTCTACGAGCGCGACCTAACCATCAACGGCGCCGAAAGCGTGGAGCTCTAAAACCTGCCAAAAAGGGACAGGTTTATATTGGCAGGTTTTATCTGGGCAAATGCCGCAATGCCAACAGCTGGACAGAATTGTTAAGACACCGCAGGTTGAGCAAACGTCAGCGAGCGATGTCCAGAGCGAACAAGTTGGCATGAAAAAGGCAAGGCATAGACCTTCTTGTCATGCCTTGCCTTTTGAATGACAAATTGTCGCTCTGGGCGGCGCGCAGCGTCGACCGGTCCGCCGTTCGTTAGAACGGCGGAACCCTAATGCTCGATCCAGCAGCGAAGCGTCTCGCCAGCTTGCAAGTGGCGCAGGTTTTCCGCGGCGATGTCGACCACGTTATTGAGCGTAGCCTCCAGGTGGAACCAACCGGAGACGTGCGGCGTGATGAGCATGTTGGGCGCATCCCACAGCGGGCTTGTCTCAGGCAACGGTTCGGGGTCGGTGACGTCGACCGCGGCGCCGGCGAGATGTCCCGACTCCAGGGCGGCAACCAAGTCGTGGGCGCCCACAACCTGGCCCCGGCCGCCGGTGGGCAAAACAGCCCCCC
>DBEWII010000103.1:0-4415 GCA_048384935.1 Collinsella aerofaciens
CTGCTCTACAGTCCTGCGCAAGACGGAAAGCACATTAAGTGCTTTCCTTTGCGTGCGGAACTCGCGACGAACTAAACAGCCAGGCACGCTGTGCACGTTCGTCATCATCCCGGGGGTTATCTGATGGAAGAAGGTGCGCCGGCTTTCGCCGGCGCTTAATAAGGGGTTTAGTTGGTAGCCATCTTTTTTGCTGCAGACTCTACGTAGTTGGCCATGTCGGCTACGTCGCAGACGTCTTCGAAGCGGACGGGTTTGGACTCGAGCTCGGCGAGTTGGGCCGGGGCGACCGTATTGGTTGTCTGCTCGAGCACGCGCATGGCCTCAAAGTCGTCCTCGGGAACGTCGAGCCCCAGGGCGTCGCAGCAGGCGCGCGGGAACTTGTAGGGGCTGGCGGTCGAAAGCAGCACGCGGGCCTTGGCGCCCTCGGCGGGGGCGACCTTTTCAAAGACGTGATAGCCGCAAGCGGTGTGCGGGTCGATCACATAGCCGTTTGCATCCCAGCAGTTCTTGATAGCAGCGCGGACCTCGTCCTCGCTGGCCCAGCCGCAGCCAAACACACTCTGGATCTTGGCCAGCAGCTCGGCGGGCACCTCATAGCGACCAGTCTGTGCCAGCTGCTCCATAAGGCCGGCAACGAGCTCGCAGTCGCCGTCGGACAGGAAGTAGAGCATGCGCTCCAGGTTGGAGCTAATAAGGATGTCCATCGACGGCGAGATGGTCGTGAAGAACGGACGGTTGCGGTCGTAGACGCCGGTGGTCAGGAAGTCAGCCAGCACGTTGTTCTTGTCGCTCGCGACGATGAGCTTGGCGACGGGCAGACCCATGCGCTTGGCATAGTAGCCGGCCAGGATATCGCCAAAGTTGCCGGTCGGTACGCAGAACTCCACGGCGTCGCCAGCCTCGATGGCGCCGGCGCGCAGCAGCTGCGCATAGGCGGCAAAGTAGTAGACGACCTGCGGCACCAGACGGCCGACGTTGATGGAGTTGGCGCTCGAAAGCACGGTGCCAGCGGCCTCCAGACGCTCGGCAAGCTCCTTATCGGCAAAGATGCGCTTGACGGCACTCTGGGCATCGTCGAAGTTGCCGCGGATGCCGCAGACGGCGACGTTATCGCCCTCCTGAGTGGACATCTGCAGATTCTGCACGCGGCTGACTTTGCCTTCGGGATAAAAGACGGTGATGCCCGTGCCCGGGGCGTCGGCAAAGCCGGCGAGTGCCGCCTTGCCTGTGTCGCCCGACGTGGCGGTGACGATCATGATGCGCTCGGCGCCGCCGTCCTTGGCGGAGGTGCGGGCCATCAGGCGGGGGAGCATCTGCAGGGCGACGTCCTTAAAGGCGCTCGTGGGGCCGCCAAAGAGCTCCATCACATAGGTTTGAGGGACGTCGGCGCCCGGTGCTGCATCAAGTTTGACGAGTGGTGTGACCTCTTCGCTCGCGAACGTGCCGCGGTAAGCCTCATTCACGCAGGCCGAAATTTCTTCGGCTGTGTAATCGTTCAGTAACATTCCCAACACATTTTGAGCGATTTCAAAGTACGATTTATCGGCAAGCGAGCTGATATCGACCTGCTGGGTGCCAAGCTCGTCCGAGACAAACAAACCCCCGTCGGGAGCGATGCCGGTGCGGATTGCCACCTTACTTGAGCATGATAAAGTGCGTCCTCGTGTACTATGATAAGTTCCCATATAACAGTGCTCCTCGGATACCTTGGTCCCAATCGGTGAACCCATGGTATCAGAGCGCGCAAAACAGGTTTGCAGAGGCTTTTAGAAAGGTAACCTCCACGCCATGATAAAAATTGCCAAGTTTGGCGGCTCGTCGGTCGCCGACGCCGAACACTTCAAGAAGATCAAGGCCATCGTTGATGCCGACCCTGCCCGCCGTTTTGTGGTGGTTTCTGCCTGCGGTCGTCGCTTTAAGGGCGACACCAAGGTGACCGACCTGCTCTACTTGGTTAACGCGCACGTTAAGTATCACGTGTCGTGTGAGGAGCTGCTCGAGGACATTGGTCAGCGCTATTTTGATATCGCTGACGAGTTGGAGCTCACCTATCCCATCCGTGAGGAGTTCGCGGCCTTTGCCGAGCGCGCCCGCTCGGGCGGCTACTCCACCGAGGAGCTCGTGAGCCGCGGCGAGTACTTCACCGCTCGCCTGATGGCCGAATACCTGGGTCTGCCGTTCCTGGACGCTGCGACGGTTGTGGCATTCCATCACGACGGTACGCTCAGCATGAACCGCACCTCCGAGCTGGTGCAGGAGTACGGCCAGCAGGGCGGCTTTGTTATGCCCGGTTTCTACGGCGCGACGCGTGAGGGCCAGATCAAGCTGCTCGATCGTGGCGGCGGCGATATCTCGGGCTCGATCCTGGCCAAGTGCCTGGGCGCCGACCTGTACGAGAACTGGACCGACGTTTCGGGTTTCTATTCTGCCGATCCGCGTATTGTTCCCGAGGCTCAGCCCATTGCGCGCGTTACCTACGAGGAGCTGCGCGAGCTTTCGTACATGGGCGCAAGCGTCCTGCACGAGGAGGCCGTGTTCCCCGTGCGCGAGGCAGGCATTCCGCTGGTCATCAAGAACACCAATGCGCCACAGGACCCCGGCACCATCATTAGCGAGACGGCTGACGAGGGCGAGGCAGAGCCCATCATTACCGGCGTGACCGGCAAGCGCGGTTTTGTCGCCATCAACGTGGCCCGCGACCGCACCAAGCCCCGCGTTGGCTTTATGCGCCGTGCGCTTTCGGTCTTCGAGCGCTATGACGTTTCCGTCGAGCATATGCCCACCGGCGTCGACCGCTTTGGCGCCGTGGTGCAGGAGCAGGATGTACACGATTCGCTGTACTCGCTTGTGGGCGACATCCAGCAGGAGGTCGAGCCGCTCGAGATCGAGGTTGTCGAGGGCTTGGCGCTCATCGCGACCGTCGGCCGTAACCTGCGAGGCCGCGCGGGTATCTCGGGCCACCTGTTTGGCATGCTTGGCCAGGCCGGCGTGAGCGTGCGCATGATTTCGCAGAGCTGCGACGAGATCAACATCATTATCGGTGTCGAGGAGAAAGACTTCGACCTGGCGATTCGGACCATTTACCGTGCCTTCTCCGACGAGAACGGCATTGTGAAGGTCTCTGACCTGGAGGCTCCCGCGCCGGCCGATCCCACCTTGGCCGCGCTCAAAAAGTAGCGACTGCTCGGTAGATTTTTGGGTCATGTCTCAAAAATCTACGGCGGGGCGTTTCGTTTCGGTTTCGTTTCGACGGGGCGGGTTTCGTGTCCGCCCCGTTCTTGTATACACTGGCAACAATAATCGGCCTGCTCGGCGTGCGGGCAAAAGCCACAACCTTTAAAGGGGGAAGCATGAAACAGTACACGGTTGCTATTTTGGGCGCGACGGGAGCCGTGGGCACCCAGATGCTCGAGTGCCTCAACGAGCAGGAGTTCCCGGTTGGCAAACTCAAGCTGCTGGCGAGCGCTCGTTCTGCGGGCAAGACCGTCGAGTTCCGCGGCGAGCAGATTGTGATCGAAGAGGCTTGCCCCGAGGCCTTTGAGGGCTGCGACATCGTACTTGGAGCCGCCGGCGACGACATCGCGAAGGAGCTACTGCCCGAGGCCGTCAAGCGCGGCGCCGTCGTGGTCGACAACAGCCATGCCTTCCGCATGGATCCCGAGGTGCCGCTGGTTGTGCCCGAGATCAATGCCGACGACATCAAGTGGCATCACGGCCTTATCGCCAATCCCAACTGCGCGACCATCATCGGGCTGGTTCCCACGTGGCCGCTGCATCAGCTCGCCGGCGTGAAGCGCATGATCGTTTCGACGTACCAGGCGGCTTCGGGTGCTGGCGCTCCCGGTATGGCCGAGCTCGAGGCTCAGCTGGCCGCCCTGGGCCGTGGCGAGGAGATTCCCGAGCCGCGCGCGTTTGCCGCCCAGCTGGCGAGCAACCTGATTCCGCAGATTGGCGGCGTCAAGGAGGAGGGCTTTACCTCCGAGGAGATGAAGCTGCAAAACGAGGGCCGCAAGATCATGCATCTGCCCGAGTTGCGCGTGAACTGCACCTGCGTGCGCGTGCCCGTGCTGCGCTCGCACTCCGAGAGCATTACGCTCGAGTTCGAGCGCGACATTACGGTTGACGAGGCCCGTGCTGCGTTGGCTGCCGCTCCGGGCGTGAAGCTGGTTGACGACATGAGCGCCGAGGATGCGCACGATCGCTTCCCCATGCCGATGGATACGTCCGACCAGGACCTGATCTGGGTCGGTCGCGTGCGCCGCGACATCTCGAACCCCGAGGCTGCGCGCGGCATCACCTTCTGGTGCTGCGGCGATCAAATCCGTAAGGGCGCGGCAACCAACGCCGTCCAGATCGCTAAGCTGCTCTGCGAGTAGTGTGACCTGTCCGGCGGGGGGCGGGCGTATTTTTTATAA
>DBEWII010000104.1:0-6559 GCA_048384935.1 Collinsella aerofaciens
CACCTCAATGGTCCTCCTAACGCCGGCGTGTTGGCACCACCAGCGTAGTGGCGGCGGGGAGGCACGGTGGCCATTATTCGGTGACCGGGATTGGTCAAAATCGTTTGACTATTAGCGGCTAAAATCGCCCGGCGCTAACAACGTGGAATTTTACGATGACCTCCTATCTTTTAGACATGTCGAAGAGTGCTGTAAAAGGTATCGGGAATCAAAGGATTCGTTTAGTTCGAATGTTCAATTAACAATCGAGTTGATACAAAAGTCAGCACTTAATGTTGACGAGGCAAAAGATATTTTCAGATCGAAGAGATACTTTAATCTAAAAGAAAGACAATATGCTGAAAACATTTTTAGAAATGCACTCTATATCATAAATCACGTCTCATATGGAGTTAAATACACGTTCAACTCCATAGATCTGCCCTATGATTATTATTCGACACCAGAAATAATGAAATCGCTTGCGGATACCTTGCATAATCCGTTTATTTCCTTCTATGAAACTGCCTTTCTTAAGCGTATTCAGAGGGAAAAAATCGAGTTTATTGGGATTTCGGTGAGCGGCTGTTTCCAATTGATTTCTGCAGTTACGTTAGCGAAACTGATTAAAGAAGAATGTCCATCTGTTAAACACGTCTCATTGGGCGGCAATTACATTACTCGTTTAGCAGATGACTGCATGAAAGAATGGCATCCCTTTTTTGAATACATTGATTCGATAATGATGTATGACGGCGAAGAGCCGCTTGCACGTCTTCTTGAGGCTCTTGACTCTGGTGATGACAATCTCGACTGTGTTCCAAACCTTTGCCATGCTAAAGGTGGAAAGATATATAAAAACCATCGGATTGAGCAAACATTTATCAACGATACAGTTCCCGATTTCGATGGCTTCGCCCTTTCTAAATACTTCATGCCTGAGTTAATATTGCCGGTTTATTCCTCTAGGCAGTGTTTTAATCATTGCGCCTTCTGCACCATTCCCGGTGCTACCGGTGGTTGTTACCGAAAGATGCCTATATCGAGAGTATTTGAAATAATGTGTCGGTTAAATGAAAAATACGGCACGAGAGTTTTCTCTTTTGTGGATGAAACATTCGAAGGCAAAAGAATGGAGCAACTCGCGGATGAAATAAACGCATCGGGAAAAACGTTTTTCTGGCATGGAGAAACGAGGTTCTCTCCAACCCTAAGTACAGACGTTTTCAACAAGATATACCAAAGTGGATGTAGGCAGATTCAGTTTGGCCTCGAGTCATACAACCAAAGAGTTCTTGATCTAATGAAGAAGAACACGAGAGTTGATTGGATTGATCGCAATATCCATGATTGTCTCAATGCGGGTATTCCTGTTCATCTATTCTTTATGATTGGCTTTCCGACCGAAACTAAAGAAGAGGCTCTGAACACCTTAGCTTATACAGAGAATGTTTTGAATTATTCAAAACAGGTATGTGGTGTTCCATATTCCACGAGAGGATTTACGAATTTTGGTCTCGTTATGGGGTCGGATGTTTGGAATCATCCCGATAAGTATGGTGTCTCTGTAATGCCGAAGTCCCAATATGAGGATTTGCGCCTCGAAGTGGATTATGTTTCAGGCACTGGTTTAACTTTAAATGAAGCAAAATCCTTATCTGATGAGCATCATATTGATTTTTATATGCAAGAGGTCATAAACGGTAGCGACACAATTGACTTGCCCCAGCGGCTTCATATTTCAGAGGTGACCTGGATCCTAGATTCTATTCACGCTGTCTGGTATAAGGGACATTTGACCAAAGTAAAGCGACGGCTAACTAGTCTAAATCCAGCTGATCGAATCTGGCTGGATTCCAAGACCTCTGTCGTGCTCGTTGAGCCATTTGCCTACTTCTATAATTCTGAATACCATCATGTCTATGCTGTTTCCCAGTTGGTATACCTTAAGTTGGCCCGTTTATTGGAGGCCGATTGTAGCATTTCTCTTATCCTTGATCAGGGCGACCTCGAGCTGACAAGGGCGATAGAAGAACTGTTGCATTATGGATTGCTGAATACAAATATCGATGCCGATTATGTAATGCACGATAATGGTTTTCAATTGGTTAAAAGTTCGTTTGTGAAAGAAGTCGGACGCTCAAAAGAGGGGTTAAGAGTACTGCTGAGTTGTGCCACCCATAGAATGTGTGCGGTTAATGATTTTTCGTTCGCTTTGCTTTCGTTGTTTGAAAAGCCGATTACTAAGAACGAGGTGCGCGACATTTTGAAAAAAGAGGGACTATCGGCAAACGAGGAGCAACTAAACAAGTTGGTTGATAATTGCATGAAAGCAGATATACTACAATTGATTAGATAGAGGAGGTTTCTGCATGGACGTTATTAACAAAGATCTCTTGGAGCAACTGAAAGAGTTTCAGGAAGAGGGCGTCGTGGTAGAAGTGTTCGACTTTGAGGACTACATGGATAAATTCTGCCATTAGTTTCGAAATATACTCGCCTCGCTTAAAGGAGAAGTCGATTATCGATTTCTCCTTTTTAATTAAAGATATTATTGAAATACATGCTCTTAGCACAGGTTGGCCTCTCAGTAAACTGGGAGGTTGCTTTGGCTAGTTAGAGATATGTGAACGTCCGTTAGACTGAATCTCAGGGTAGAAGGGGCCTCCAGTGTCCAGATCAACAAGGCAATGCTGCGTTTCGGCTAATAAGAACGATGGCTTTTTGCGTGTGGCGGCGGCGTCGCCGCAGATTCGCGTTGCCGATGTCGAGGACAATGTCGAGGTTGCATTGGCGGCTGTTCGCGAGGCTGCCGAGCGCGGCGTTCGCGCGCTGGTGCTGCCCGAGCTCAACTTGTGCGGCTATACCGCGGCCGACCTGTTCCATAATCGCACGCTGCTGCATGCCTGCGAGGCTGCTTTGGTGCATATCCTCGATGAGACTCGTGAGCTGCCGATTGTCTTTACCATCGGTCTTCCCGTTGCGGTTGCCGAGAATATCTACAACTGCGCCGCCGTGTGCTGCGCGGGCGAGCTTTTGGGCCTTACGGCCAAGAAGTATCTGCCCAACTATGGCGAGTTCTATGAGCGCCGTTGGTTTGCTCCGGCGCCCGCCGATCCTGTGTGGGTTGAATTTGCCGGTCAGGGTCCGGTTCCGCTGGGTTCGGGGCTTGTCTACCGTTGCTGTGATGAGGGCGCCGAGGACCTGGTGCTGGGCGTTGAGGTCTGTGAGGACCTGTGGGTGCCGGCGCCCCCTTCGACCGAGATGGCGCTTGCCGGTGCGACGGTGATTCTCAACCCGTCGGCCTCGGACGAGATTATCGGTAAGGCAGATTACCGCCGCAGCCTAATCTCCAATCAGAGCGCGCGCCTGTACTGTGCCTATGCCTATGCAGACGCGAGCGAGGGCGAGTCCACGACCGACATGGTCTTTGCGGGCGAGAACCTTATCTACGAAAACGGATCCAAGCTCGCCGCCACTAAACTGCTTACCTGCGATATGGCGGTGGCCGATGTCGATCTTGACCGTCTGGTTGCCGAGCGCCGTCGCTCGACGACGTGGACGCGCACCGACGATGCGCCGGAGGCCACGACCGTTGAGTTTTCGTTTGAGGGCGTGCTGGCCGAAGAACCTGTCCTGCGCGATGCCTGCGATATCGACCGCGTCTTCCCCCGCGCGCCCTTCGTGCCTGCCGACCATGGTGACCTGGCTGAGCGCTGCGAGACCATCCTCGACCTGCAGACCGCGGGCCTCAAGACCCGCCTTGCCCATACGGGTACCAAGGCTGCGGTCATCGGCCTTTCGGGTGGCTTGGACTCCACGTTGGCGCTGCTTGTGACCGTGCGTGCCTTCGATGCGCTGGGGCTGCCGCGCACGGGTATCACGGCGGTCTCCATGCCAGGTTTTGGCACGACGCATCGCACCAAGTCGAATGCCGAGTCGCTCGCTCGTGACTTGGGTGTGAGCTTCCGCGAGGTCTCGATCCATGCAGCCGTGGAACAGCACTTTAAGGATATCGAGCATGATCCGGCCGTGCAGGACGTGACCTACGAGAACAGCCAGGCGCGCGAGCGTACGCAGATTCTGATGGATCTGGCCAACCAGGCTGGCGGTTTTGTCATCGGCACGGGCGACCTGTCGGAGCTGGCGCTCGGCTGGGCTACCTATAACGGCGACCACATGAGCATGTACGCCGTCAACGCGAGCGTGCCCAAGACGCTTGTGCGCCATCTGGTGCGCTATGCCGCCGATGTCTTTGGCGGGCGCATTGCCGAGGTCTTGCTCGATATCCTCGATACGCCGGTGTCCCCCGAGCTTCTGCCGCCCACGGGCGACGGCGAGATTGCGCAGAAGACCGAGGATTTGGTGGGCCCGTACGAGCTGCACGACTACTTCCTCTACTACCTGCTGCGTTTTGGCTTTGAGCCTGGCAAGATCTACCGCATGGCGCTCAAGAGCTTCGAGGGCGTCTACGACGCCAAGACCGTCCACACGTGGCTACGTACGTTCTACCGTCGCTTCTTTGCCCAGCAGTTTAAGCGCAGCTGCCTGCCCGATGGTCCCAAGGTGGGCTCGGTGACGCTCAGCCCGCGCGGCGATTGGCGTATGCCGAGTGACGCTAGCTCGCGTCTGTGGCTTGCGCAGATCGACGCGCTCAATCCAGTTGACTAAGGTTGGCTAAATTGAACCAATACGGGGGTTGCAAGCGTTACACTTTTGCAATCTGATGGCCCGTATCGCGCGGCGCTCTTGTCGGAGCGCCGCGTTTTTTATATCGAAAGGTGGCACCATGCAGGCATCGCAGCGTCTCGACCGCTTTGGCGCGGAGGTCTTCGCCTCGCTCAACAACAAGCTTCTCGCGCTGAAGGCTCAGGGCAAGACCATTTACAACATGAGCGTGGGCACGCCCGACTTTAAGCCGTACGACCACGTGGTCGAGGCGCTCACGCAGGCAGCCCAAGATCCCGAGATGTGGAAGTATGCCCTGCGCGACCTGCCCGAACTCAAGCAAGCCGTGTGCGATTACTATGAGCGTCGCTTTGGCGTTTCGGGCATTACGCCGTCTATGGTGCAGTCGTGCAACGGCACGCAGGAGGGTGTGGGCCATTTGGGCCTGGCCCTGCTCGATCCAGGTGACACCATTCTGGTTCCCGATCCGTGCTACCCGGTCTTTGAGGCGGGTGCCAAGATCGCCGATGCCAAGCTCGAATACTATCCGCTGGTTGCCGAGCATAATTACCTGCCCTATGTGGCGGGTATTGATCCCGAGGTGGCCGATCGTGCCAAGTATATGATCGTGTCGCTGCCCGCGAACCCGGTCGGCTCGGTGGGCACGCCCGAGGTCTACGAGGAGATTATCGCCTTTGCCCGCGAGCATGATCTGTTGATCGTTCATGACAACGCGTACTCCGACATCGTGTTTGACGGCGAGCCCGGCGGCAGCTTCTTGCAGTATCCCGGTGCGCTCGAGGTGGGCGTTGAGTTCTTCTCGCTCTCCAAGTCGTTTAACGTCACCGGTGCGCGTATCGGCTTTTTGGTCGGCCGCGAGGACGTGGTCTCTGCCTTTGCCAAGCTGCGCAGCCAGATAGACTTTGGCATGTTCTTCCCGATTCAGAAGGCCGCCATCGCCTGCCTGAACGGTCCGCGCGATGAGGTCGAGGCGCAGCGTCTGAAGTACCAGGAGCGCCGCGATGCCCTGTGCGACGGTCTTGAGGGCCTGGGCTGGGAGCGTCCCAACGCACATGGCTCTATGTTTGTGTGGGCCAAGCTTCCCGGTGGTCGCACCGATTCCATGGCGTTTTGCGAGGAGCTCATGGAGAAGGCCGGCGTTGTGGTGACGCCGGGCGCGAGCTTTGGTCCTTCGGGCGAGGGACACGTGCGCATGGCGCTGGTCCTGCCGCCCGACCAGATTGCTTTGGCTGTCGAGGCCATTCGCGAGGCGGGCCTGTATTAGAAAGGTATTTCGACTCGTCAATAGCTCGAAACCGATTTCGTGCAGTTATTTTACGATTTCTGCAAACAATTTCGGTAAACGGTCGATTTTTGGCTGCGAATAGGAGCATAATCAAAGTCCCGATTGGATGTATTGGGATTACGGCAAGCCGCTCGGGTCGTTCCCGGGCGGCTTGTTTGTGGAGAGAGATGGGAGTTTCTAATGGTTAACGAGAAGAAGGTCGCTATTGTCGGCTGCGGTTTCGTTGGTTCGTCTTCGGCGTTCGCGCTGATGCAGAGTGGTCTGTTCTCCGAGATGGTCCTCATCGACGTGGACAAGAACCGCGCCGAGGGTGAGGCCCTGGATATCGCGCACGGCATGACGTTTGCCGAGCCGATGAAGATCTACGCCGGCGATTATTCCGATGTCGCCGACGCCGCCATGATCGTCGTCACCGCTGGCGCTGCCCAGAAGCCCGGTGAGACTCGCCTGGACCTGGTCAACAAGAACGTCAGCATCTTTAAGTCCATTATTCCCGAGATTAAGAAGTCCGGCTTCGACGGCATTCTGCTCATCGTCTCCAACCCGGTCGATGTTCTGACCTACGCCGCCATCAAGATGTCCGGCCTGCCCGAGGGCCACGTCATC
>DBEWII010000105.1:0-18346 GCA_048384935.1 Collinsella aerofaciens
GTGGGTTCGAGTCCCACCGCCCCTACCATGTGATTGCTTGCGAGCCCGTGTTCCCCAGGGATGCGGGCTCGCTTCTTTTAGATGCCGGTGAGACTCGAACCCGCGAGGGGGCGAGCGTTAAGCGGACGCGCAGCGTCCGTAGCGAGCCGGCGAGGGCGCCGACAGGCGGCCGAAGCCGGTGCGTATTTGCGCAGCAAATGCGCGGACGTCCCACCGCCCCTACCATATGGAGCTTTCGAGCCCGTGTCCCCAAGGGATGCGGGCTCGCCTCTTTTGGACGCCGTCAACTGCAGAGTAGCTCATTTGGGACGGGGCTTTTTTGACTACTTTTCCGCCCGCCCAATGAGTTTCCTACCACATTTTCCGATGGAAAAACGTGGTTGTCTCCCACATTTTCCGATGGAAACTCCCAAATGGCCTTATACTAGCCGAGAGGGTTGGGAGGCAATATGCAGCGACAGCTTATGAGTGAACTTATCGCTTGGAAATCAAGGGCGAATCGCAAACCCCTCTTGCTTAAGGGAGCCCGCCAGACAGGAAAGACTTGGCTTCTTAACGAATTCGCAAGCCAGCAGTATCGAAACGTCATTCGTTTTGACTTTATGCTCGAGCCGAGCACACGCTCGCTGTTCGATGGGAACCTCGACCCCAAGCGCATCATCTCCCAGATAGAGCTCCTACGTGGCCAAACCGTAACGCCGACAGACACGCTCATCATCTTCGACGAGATCCAAGAGGCGCCACGCGGGATCACCTCGCTTAAGTACTTCAACGAGCTTGCACCCGAATACCACATCGTGGCAGCCGGTTCCTATATGGGCCTCGCGCTCCGACGCGAAAACGAGTCATTTCCCGTTGGCAAAATCGACCAGCTCACCATGCGTCCCATGGGGTTTGCCGAGTTCGTTCGTGCCGTCGACGGCAACCCGCTCGCCGACGCCATCCTTGCCGCAGACATGAACCTTCTGGCAAACGTTGCCGAAAAGCTCGAACACTTGCTCAAGGAATACCTTGTTGTCGGCGGTATGCCCGAAGTTGTCTCCGCTTTCGCCGAGACACGCGACTTCATCGAAGCCCGAAGGCTTCAGCAGCAAATCATCGAGGCTTACGAATCCGATTTTGGCAAACATGCACCCGCCCGCATCGTCGAGCGCATGAGGTTGGTTTGGAAATCCCTTCCCGGCCAGCTTGCAAAGGAGAACAAGAAGTTTGTCTATGGCGCCCTTCGCCCCGGAGCGCGCGCACGCGATTTTGAGGAAAGCCTCCAGTGGCTCACGGACTACGGAATCGTTCATAAGGTGCCACGTGTTTCCGCTCTAAAGGCGCCGCTCTCGAGCTACGAAGACCTCTCGGGCTTCAAACTGTTCTGCATCGACACCGGCATCCTCGGAGCGCTCTCCGGTCTCTCTCCGGCCATCGTTCTTAACGGATCCGCTGTTTTTACCGAGTTCAAAGGTTCGCTGACCGAACAATACGTCGCGCAGGAGCTTTTGCTCCAGGACAAAACTCCCGCGTATTGGTCCTCTACCTCTGGCAATGCCGAAACCGACTTTGCCATCGACCATGCGGGAACCGTGCTTCCGCTTGAGGTCAAGGCGGCAGAGAACCTTAAAGCGAAGAGTCTGAAAATAGCCTGCGAAAAATTCAAGCTCGAGCGTTGCGTGAGGAGCTCCCTGGCGGCATATAGAGACGAGGGCACGCTCGTCAATATTCCGCTTTGGGAAATTGGGCAAATCGACAAACTGGCATAAAGGCTGCGGAGGCGCTCAGCAAGGACTGTCCCCAGGTGCCTGCAGAAAAGGAACGTCCCCAGGTGCCGGCTGTTGAGTTGCGGTGGAATAGGGACTGTTTGGTGCCCGAAAGGGCGATTTTAGTCCGTATTTCACCGCAACTTATTTAGAGGGCGCTGAGGCTGGGGGTCCAGGCGATGGTGGGAGTCGCGCCTTCGAGAACCTCGTTGATGGTGGCGGCCATGCCGGCGAGGAGGCTGTTCTCACTTACGGTGAGCGACTCGTAGCTACCGGCGCGCATGAGCTCGCGAACCACCACGGCGCCGGCCAGAATCACGCCCGCACGCTTGGGCTGCACGCCCGGCAGCGCAGCGATACCCTCCACATCCAGCGTAGACATATGATCGATAGCGTCCGAGATCTGCTCCATCGAAAGCTCGCGCAGGTGCACAAAGCTCGAGTCGTACGGCTCCAGCTCGTGGACCAGCGCCACGAGTGTGGTGACGGTACCGCCCACCGCGACCAAGCGCTCGGCGCGCTCAAAATCGCTCGGCAGGCTCTCAAAGTAAGCCTCGAACTGCTCGCCCGCCCAGTCGGCAGCGGCAGCAAGCTCGCCGTCCGAAGGCGGCAACGCCGAGAAGAAACGCTCCGTCACACGACGGCAACCAATGTCCAGCGAGCGCGTTCCCTCCAGCGCAAAGACCCCGCGCTCCGGCGCATAGACACCCGTCGCGAGTTCCGTGGACCCGCCGCCCGAATCCGCGACAATAATGCGCTCGCCAGCAAAGTCGTGTGCCACGCCAAAAAACGTCAGGCGCGCCTCGACCTCGCCCGGAATCACCTGCGGTTCGAGCCCCAGATCGCGCAGACCGTCCAGCAGCAGCGCGGCGTTGGACGCATCGCGCGCGGCACTCGTGCACGTGGCGCAGACGCACGCGGCCCCAAAGGCACGCGCCTCGTCCACAAACATGCGGCATGCGGCGAGCACGCGCTCGACCGCCGCCTCGCAAAAGCGGCCCGTCGCGTCCACGCCCTCGCCCAGATCGGTAATCTCGGTATGCTTGGACGATTCCACGATCGCCCCGCCCTCGACCTGCGCTAGCGCTAGTCGCGACGACACCGTTCCCAGGTCGATCGCGGCCACCTTATATCGTTTGCAATTTGTCATTGCGGGCTCCCCTCCGGGCGCTATTTGCCGTTGGACACGACCGTCTGGCCCTCGACGCCGTTAAATCCAAACAGCATGTCAAGCGTCCGGATGTACCATGGCGCGTCCTTGCCGACTTCTTCGATCTCCTTGGCCACCTCGCTGGCCTTCTTGGCGTTCGACGACTTCTTTTCAGCCGATGACGAGTCCGAATCGCCGTCCAGGCCCTGCACTTCAATCCTCTTCTCGCCTGGCATCACCAGGCCCAAGTCCTCGGATGCCGCGTCCTTGATACCCTCCTCCGAGAGCAGCTTGTCGACGCTTTTTTGCAGCTCATCATTGTATTGCTGACGAATCTCGACCTGCTTGGCCAAGATATCGCTCGAACGCTTTGCCACGTACAGATCGCGCACGGGGAAATACAGGCTCACGAGCACCAGAGCAACGACGATGCCGATGAATAGCCCTCGCTGAGGACCATGGGTAAAGTCGTAGATCGCCTTGACCACCGCGTTGTCGTTGGCGTAGTGCATAAAGTCCGAGCCCGAAAAACGGTTCGAGGGCCTGCTCGACCTGTCGTGCGTCTGGGCCGAGGGACGCGACGCATGCGACGAACGTGCCGGGCGCACCGGTCCATCTGTCGAAGTATTCACTTGAGCATTGGGGCGCGAGGTACTTGTCGGGCGCTGCGTGGAGCGGTCGGCGTCAGCGTAGGCGGACCCACCGAGCTGCACCGTGCGCGCACGGCGAGGCGACGGCTCACGCGAACCGGCGGAATAGTACCTGTTGTCGTAAATCTGATCCATGTGCGCCTTGTGCGGTTGAGGTTTGTTTGCGCTAAGTATTCTAGTTATAGCACGAGCGCGCGCACCGCCTTCGCCAGCCTTTGCTCGACATAAAAAAGGCGCTGAGCCACACGGCCCAGCGCCCAATGGCGGCCATCAGAAGTGGAACGGAGCCGAGTCAACCCCGCCCCCCGCGAGCACCACTTGTTTAGCGAATGTTGTAGAACGCGGTCTTGCCGGCATAGCGCGCGCTGCCCTCGAGCTCGTCCTCGATGCGGATGAGCTGGTTGTACTTGGCGATGCGGTCGCTGCGGCACGGGGCGCCCGACTTGATCTGGCCGGCGTTGACGCCCACGACCAGGTCGGCGATCGTGGAGTCCTCGGTCTCGCCGGAGCGGTGGCTCACGATGCAAGCGTAACCGGCCTCCTTGGCGGTCTCGATGGCCTCGAGCGACTCGGTGAGCGTGCCGATCTGGTTGACCTTGACCAGGATCGCGTTGGCGGCACCCAGCTCGATGCCCTTCTTGAGGCGCTCGGTGTTGGTGACGAACAGGTCGTCGCCCACCAGCTGCACCTTGTTGCCAATGCGACGGGTGAGCTCGACCCAGCCGTCCCAGTCCTCCTCGGCCATGCCGTCCTCGATGGAGATGATGGGATAGGTGTCGACGAGTTTCTCCCAGTAATCGACCATCTGAGCGCTCGTATACTCAACGCCCTCGCCCTTGAGCTCGTACATGCCGGTCTCGGCGTTGTAGAACTCGGTCGAGGCCGGGTCCATGGCGTACATGAAGTCGACGCCGGGCTTAAAGCCAGCCTTCTCGACGGCCTTAGTAATGTACTCGAACGGCTCGGCATTGGTCTTAAGGTTGGGGGCAAAGCCGCCCTCGTCGCCCACGCCGCCGCCCAGGCCGGCCTCGTGCAGCACGCCCTTGAGGGTGTGGTAGACCTCGGCGCACCAGCGCAGGCCCTCGGCAAAGCTCGGGGCGCCCACCGGCATGATCATAAACTCCTGGAAGTCAACGTTATTGTCGGCATGCACGCCGCCGTTGAGGATGTTCATCATGGGCGTGGGCAGCAGATGGGCGTTGACGCCGCCCAGGTACTGGTACAGTGACAGGCCCGCCGACTCGGCAGCGGCGCGGGCGACGGCCAGCGACACGCCCAGGATGGCGTTGGCACCGAGCTTGGTCTTGTTGGGGGTACCGTCCGCGGCAATCAGCGCGGCATCGACGGCGCGCTGGTCGAAGGCGTCGAGGCCCACGATGGCGTTAGCGCACTCGTTGTTGACGTGCTCGACGGCCTGCGAAACGCCCTTGCCCAGGTAGCGGCCCTTGTCGCCATCGCGCAGCTCGCAGGCCTCAAAGGCGCCGGTCGAAGCACCCGAAGGCACCATTGCGCGGCCAAAGCTGCCGTCCTCGAGCACGACCTCGACCTCGACGGTGGGATTGCCGCGGCTGTCGAGCACCTCGCGACCGTAGACGTCCAAAATATCGCTCATGTTGTCTCCCTCTCACTTGGAAACGGGTTGAATGCTTGGCGACGCGGCTTGCACGCTGTAGAGGCGCGCAGGTTCATAAGTTAGCCTTGTCGCACTTTTTGCATTATGCCCTAAGTTAGCCGAGGGATACACTTGATTATCGAAAAATTTAGCGGGAACGATGAGGCGTGTCAGCCCGTCGTTCCCGCAGTCTTACTCCCCTGCCTTTGCTGCGTCCCACAGGTCGTTGAGCCCATGGGTCGAAAGCTCGGCAAGATCAACGTGGGCATCGGCCGCCATCTGTTCCATCGCAGCCCAGCGACGGCGAAACTTGGCCGTGCTCGCGCGCAGGGCGCTCTCGGCGTCGATACCCTCCTTGCGCGCGACGTTGACCAGGGCAAAGAGCAGATCGCCAAACTCCATTTCGCGCTCGGGCGAGCCAGGGGCCTCGGCCTCAAACTCGGCACGCTCCTCGGCAACCTCGTCCCACACGTCCTGGACCGTCTCCCACTCAAAGCCCACGGCAGCCGCCTTGTGTGACACCTTCTGCGCCTGCATCAACGCCGGCAGATGCGTGGGCACGCCATCGAGCAGACCCTCGGGCGCGGCCTCGCCCGCCGCCACGGCCTTGTCCTTGGCGGCTTTCTCGGCAAGCTTGACCTCGTCCCAAATCTTGAGCACCTCGTCGGAGCTCTCGGCATCCGCATCGCCAAACACGTGCGGGTGGCGGCGAATGAGCTTGGCGTCGATATCGCGCGCCACGTCGGCCAGCGTAAACTCGCCGGCGTCGGCAGCAATCTGCGCATGCAGCACGACCTGCATGAGCACGTCACCCAGTTCCTCGCGCAGGTGAACCGCGTCGTCCGCCTCGATGCAGTCGAGCGCCTCGTAGGCCTCCTCGATCATGTTCTTGCCGATGCTGCGGTGCGTCTGCTCGCGGTCCCACGGGCAGCCATCGGGCTGACGCAGACGCCAGATGGTCTGCACCAGATGCTGCAGCTCGGCCGACGCGTCTATCAGCGTGGACAGATCGCGCGAGCCCTCGGCATTTTGCTGAGCCATATGCTGCGCCATGGTTAGTCCTCCTCCAGGATCACGTGGCGGAACGCTCCGCCCTCGTAGATGCCGTAGCTGTGCGTGCCGTCCTTGGGGATGCTCACGCTGCCGGGGTTGAAGAGCCACAGGCCCGGGTGCGCGGCGCTTTCCTCGTTGACCTTGATGTGCGTGTGGCCGTAGACGAGCGCGGAGCCCTCGGGCAACGCGGGCGCGTGGTCGACGCTGTTGTGCATGCCGGCGCCAAAGACATGGCCGTGCGTCAGGAACAGCTCGCGGCCGGTCTCGTCGAACAGCGTGGCGTAGTCGGCCATGACGGGGAAGTCGAGCACCATCTGGTCGACCTCGGCGTCGCAGTTGCCGCGCACCGCGATGATGCGGTCGGCCAGGGCGTTGAGCAGCGGGATAACGCGCTTGGGAGCGTAATCGCGTGGCAGGTCGTTGCGTGGACCGTGGTAGAGCAGGTCGCCCAGCAGCACGACGCGGTCAGGCTGCTCGGACTCGATGGCGGCGCAGAGGCGCTCGGCCCAGTATGCCGAGCCGTGGATGTCGGAGGCGATGAGGTATTTCATAGGGAGATCCTTTCGAATGGGGTTGATATGGCTAGGCGCAGGATGTCGCCACCAGCCGCGTTATTCAAATCGCAGTGCCGCGCTCTGGGCCGCCCGCATCACGCGCTGGAGCGGCACATTATGCTCGCGAGCGAGACGGGCGCAGTCCTCGTACTCGGGCGCTGCACGCTCGCTGCCGTCGGGCAGGGTGGCCACTTTAACGGACACCTCGCCCCATGGCGTCGTTACGCGCTCAAAGCGGCGTGGCAGGCAAACGCGCTCCATGACCTGGCGACGAATGCCGTTGGTCGTGGTTTCCAAAAAGATAATCGTCTGCAGGCGCTCGATATCCTCGTGAGCACAGATTACCTGTAGCTGCCAGCTGGGGCGGCCTTTCTTGCAATAGAGGGGCAGCCAATGCACCTCGCGCGCACCCGCCCCGCGCAGACGGTCGGCGGCGTAGGCGAGCACCTCGGGCGACGCATCGTCGATGTCGCATTCCAGCTTGACGATGGTCTCGGGCGCATCGGTCTCGCGAGACAGCGGAGATGTGCTATCGCATTGCATACGGTCCGGATCCTTTCCGCGCGGGCTCGTTTTGTCCACCCAAACGCTAGCACATCGCAGGCGGCGCAGGGGCGGCGTCATGGGATAGGTGCGACTTTTGCTGGGCGCAAGTGCTGGCGCGCTCCAACGCCGGCCCGCTCCATTCAAACGTGTACGTCAGCCTCCAATCATGTCATTTTTTGCAGCTTTTGGAGGCTGATGTACATGTATTGACGCGGGGCCGATGCCGCGTGGCGACCCTCGCACGCAACCCACCTTTCCAATCGATTTCGACCCCCGGCGTGTCCGGCGTGTTGAGAGCTGCGCCATTACAATGAAGCGGATTCGCTTGACGCAAAGGAGCTGCCATGTCTGCTTGCCCGCTGGTCGATTGCCACACCCACACCTCGTTTTCGGACGGACATGCCTCGTTTGAGGAAAACGTCCGCGCTGCCGCGGCCGCTGGCTGCCGGATCATGGTCTCGACCGACCATCTCACCTTACCCGCCAGCATGGATGCCAATTGCGAGGTGCAGGTTGTCGAGGGCGACCTGCCGGCACATCGTCTGGCTTTTGAGGATGCCCGCAAGCTTGCCGCGCAGATTGCGCCGGAGCTCAGCTTTATCTATGGCTTTGAATGCGATTGGTACGAGGGCTGCGAGCCTTTGGTCGAGCGCTGGTCCCGAGGCGCCGTCGTGCGCCTGGGCAGTGTGCATTGGATTGGTAACCCAGGCGATATTGCGGCAGGTGCTGCGGGCACGGCGGGGACGGAGGACGTCGCTCGTCCCGATACGCCCAATTCGCGCTGCGGCTGGATCGACGATGACGCCAATCTGCATGTTTGGGAAAACTTAGGCGTGCGCGGCGTGTGGGAGCGCTATGTCGATGACTGGTGCCGCGCCTGCGAGAGCCCGCTCAACTTTGATGTGATGGCTCACCCCGACCTGGTCATGCGCTTTTCGAAGGAAGGCTTTGCGCCCGACTTTGACCCCGCACCGTTTTGGCAGCAGATGGCCGAGTGCGCGCACGATACGGGCCGCCGCGTTGAGGTCTCGACCGCCGCACCGCGCAAGGGCCTCGACGACTACTACCCCGCGACCGGATTGCTGCGTTGCTTTGCCCACGCCGAGGTGCCGATCACTTTTGGCTCGGACGCACACCGCGCCTGCGACATTTGCTGGAATATCCGCGAGGCACAAGCCCACGCCTACGACTGCGGCTACCGAACCTTCGACATCCCCCACCCCACCGGCGAATGGGAACCCACACCCCTCGACTAGCCATCCCTTCATAAGTTGCGGTGGAATAGGGATTGTTTTGCCTGATGAAGCGCTTAAACAGTCCCTATTTCACCGCAACTTCCATGACCCCGTTACACCAACAAAGACTGTCCCAAACGACTAGTGGCGGCGGGCGTTGAGTTCGCCGGCCAGCTCGTCGAGGGTGATGCCGTAGCGCTCGAGCGTCACGAGCAAGTGGTAGACCAGGTCGCCGGCCTCATAGCGAATGTGGTCATGGTCGTTATCCTTGCAGGCCATGATCACCTCGCTCGCCTCCTCGGCAAGCTTCTTGAGCAGCTCATCCTCGACGTCGGTCAACAGACGCGCGGTATAGCTCTCCTGCGGCGACGCGTCGCGACGGCCATGAATCACCTCGGCCAGCCCCGTCAGCGTCTCACCGATATTTCCATCCTGAACATTTGCGGTGCGCACACCCATGGTTCAATCCTTTCTGGTTGGCCAAGCGCCTGGTCGAGCGCCCGCCCTACGCGAGTTTTTTAAAGAAGCAGGTACGGTTGCCGGTATGGCAGGCCGGACCCGGCGAGTCGACCTTGACCAGCAGCGTATCGCTATCGCAGTCGGCCCAGAGCTCCTTGACCTCTTGCATATTGCCGCTCGTCGCGCCCTTGTTCCAGAGCTCCTGACGGCTGCGGCTCCAAAACCACGTGGTACCGGTCTTGAGCGTCAGCCCCACCGACTCCTCGTTCATCCAAGCAACCATAAGCACCTCGCCGGTGTCATACTGCTGAACAACACAAGGAATCAGCCCCTTGGCGTCGTATGTAAGCTTTGAAGGATCGGTTATCTCTTCCATTTCTCTCCCCAAATTCAAACTTCGCAGGTCGGCGAGGGTTGTCCAGGTGCCCGAGATTCCGAGCGACAAGCCCGACGACGCGTACTTAAGTACGCGAGGAGGGTTGGAGCCGGAAGGTCGGGTGCCTGGGCAAGCCGCAGCATTAGAAGTCCAGCCTCACAGGAATACCTTGACTGGCCATATACTCCTTCACCTGGCGAATGCTGAACGTCCCAAAGTGAAAGACGCTCGCCGCCAGCACGGCATCGGCCTCGCCCTCGATCACGCCCTCGGCAAAATGCTCGAGCGTGCCCACGCCGCCGCTCGCGATGACGGGGATTGGCACCGCGCGGGCCACGGCGCGGGTGAGCGCCAGGTCAAAGCCGGCCTTGGTGCCGTCGCGGTCCATGCTGGTGAGCAAGATCTCGCCGGCGCCGCGACGAGCCGCTTCCTCGGCCCACGCCACCGCATCGATACCCGTGGCGTTGCGACCGCCCGCCGTGAAGACCTCCCACCTATCGGCACCCGGCTCGCCGGGCAGGCCCACACGCTTGGCATCGATCGCCACGACCACGGCCTGGCTGCCAAACGCCGCGGCAGCCTGGCTAATCAACGACGGATCGCGCACGGCGGCAGAGTTAAGCGACACCTTGTCGGCGCCGGCTGCAACCATGGTGCGCATGCCCGCCAGGTCGCGAAAGCCGCCGCCCACGGTATAGGGAATAGCGAGCTCCTCGGCCGCATGCGCCGCCATCTCGATGGTCGTCGCGCGGTTGTCGCTCGTGGCGGTAATGTCCAGGAAGACAACCTCGTCCGCACCTTCGCGGTCGTAGGCGCGCGCCAGCTCCACCGGATCGCCCGCATCGCGCAAGCTCACAAAGTTGACGCCCTTGACCACACGGCCGTCCTTGACGTCCAGGCAGGGAATCACACGTTTGGTAAGCATGGGCTACTCCTCCCCTCGGGCGGCGGCCAGCGCCTGTACCAGCGTAAAGTTGCCCTCGTAGAGCGCGCGACCGGTAATAGCACCTTCAATCGCGCCCTCACTCACCGCAGCCAGCGCGCGAATGTCGTCGAGCGTAGAGATGCCGCCCGAAGCCACGACAGGAAAGCCCGCGACCTTGGCAACATGGCGATACGCCGCCACATCGATGCCCGTCTGCATGCCATCGCGCGCGATGTCGGTATACACCAGATGCTTAAAACCCAGCTCGGTGAGCTGTGCCACGGCATCGTCGAGTGCCACGCCCGCGCCATCACGCCAGCCGTTCACCTTGACCTGGCCGTCGCGCGCGGCGATGTCTGCCACCAGCAGCTCGCCAAAGCCTTGGGCCGCCACCTCGGCAAAACCCGGCTCGGTCACCAGCACGGTGCCCAGCGCAATGCGACGCGCACCGTAGCCGGCCAACTCGTCGATGCGCGCGAGCGAGCGGACGCCGCCGCCCACGTCCACAGACAGACCGTCGACGCCGCAGATGGCCTTAATCGCCGCCGAGTTAGCAGCGCGCGCGTCCTCGTCCTCGCCAAAGGCGGCGGACAGGTCGACGACGTGCACCCAGCTCGCACCCTGCTCGGCAAACGAGCGGGCGACTGCCACGGGGTCGTCGGAATATACCTTGCAGCGGCTGCGGTCGCCGCGCTCCAGGCGCACGACCTTGCCGCCGATCAGATCGATTGCGGGAAACAGGATCATCGGCCAACCTCCTCGACGATGTTGACGAAGTTCTTAAGGATGCGCTGCCCCAGCGCCGAGGACTTCTCGGGATGGAACTGACAACCCCACACGTTGCCGTGGCGCACGATGCACGGGAAGCTCCGCGTATAGTGCGTGCGCGCCAGCACATCGGCGGCATCGGCGTCGTCGGCCACCGCGTAGCTGTGGGTGAAATACATGTTGGCACCCTCGGCAAAACCGGCAAGCAGCGGATCGGCCGCACCGGCGGGCGTCATGTGTACCTGGTCCCAGCCCACGTGCGGCACCTTCAGGCGACTCGATTCCAAGCGCGTGCACGAGCCACGCATAATACCCAGGCCATCGACCCAGGGACCGCCAGCCTGCTCGGGGGTGTTGCCATCGGCAACCGCGCCCTCGTCCGCAGGCACGCCCTCGTTGCCACGCTCAAAAAATAGCTGAAGGCCCAGGCAGATGCCGAGCAGCGGAGTTCCGGCGGCGACGGCATCGAGCACCGCGTCCGCCTCGCCGCTCTGGCGCATAAAGGCGATCGCGTCATAGAACGCGCCCACGCCCGGGATGACCAGGCCGTCGGCGCGGCGGATCTGCTCCGGGTCGTCCGACGTACAGGCGGCGGCACCGGCGCGCGCAAGCCCGCGCGCAACGCTCGACAAGTTGCCCTTGTGGTAGTCAACCACCACGATCTTCGGTTCGCCCACGCGACCCCTCCACTTCTCATCATCCAAAACCACCACAAAGGTGCCTGTCCCCTTTGTGGTGGTTTTACCCTTGTGACGGTTACAGCGATCCCTTGGTGCTGGGGATGCCCTGCACGCGGGGATCGAGCTCGCAGGCGTGACGCATCGTGCGGCCCACGGCCTTAAAGGCGGCCTCGATAATGTGGTGCGAGTTGCCGCCCGCCAGCTCGCGCACGTGCAGCGTGAGCTTGGCGTCGCGCGCAAAGGCGTAGAAGAACTCGACGGCCAGCTCGGTATCGAAGGTGCCCACGCGCTCGGTCGGCACGGGCAGCTCGCAGTAGGCCTGCCCGCGACCCGAGATGTCAACGGCGGCCATCACAAGCGTCTCATCCATGGCGATCGCCGCGTCGGCAAAGCGTGTGATGCCTGCCTTGTCGCCCAGCGCCTGGCAGAACGCCTCGCCCAGCACAATGCCCGTGTCCTCGACGGTGTGGTGTGCATCGACCTCCACGTCGCCCACCGCGCGTACCGTCAGATCAAACAGGCCATGGCGGCCAAAGGCGTTGAGCATGTGGTCGAAAAACGGCACGCCGGTCGAGATATCGCACACGCCGCATCCGTCCAGGTCGAGCTTGACGACAATATCGGTCTCCCCCGTCTTACGGGTTACCTCGGCATAACGGCCCATCTACATCTCCTCCTTCACCAGCGCGGCAAACGCGGCCAGCACCTCATCGTTTTCCTGCGGTGTGCCCACGGTGATGCGCAGGCAGTCCGCAAGACCCGGCGCATAGCTAAAGTCGCGCACCAAAATCGAATACTCGTCGCGCAGGCGCTCGCGCACGCGCGTGGCATGTGGCGTGCGTACGAGCACAAAGTTCGCCGCGCTCGGCCACACCTCCACGGGCAAGCCCTCGGCAGCCATCGCGCGCAGAGCGGCCAGCTCGCGCTCGCGCTCGGATGCGACCTGCGCCACCACGGGCGTGTACGCATCGCGGGCACGCACACAGGCAAGAGCGGCGGCCTGGCTCAGCACGTTGACCGAATAGATCTGGCGAATCGCCGCGAACACCTCGATAACCTCGGGTGCCGCGATCACGTAGCCCAGGCGCGTGCCGGCGGCGCCAAACGCCTTGGACAGCGTGTGCAAAATCACCAGGTTGGGATGCTCGGCGATAAGTCCCTGCGCCGTGGTGGTCGCGCCAAACGAATCGTCGGCAAACTCAACGTATGCCTCGTCGACCATGACCATGCCGGGGCACGCATCGCACAGCGCTGCGACAAATTCGAGCGGAGCCACGTCGCCCGTTGGATTGTTGGGCGAGGTCACGATTGCCAGGTTGCACTCGGGCGCGGCCGCGAGCACAGCAGCTTGGTCGAGCTCAAAGCTCGCCGGATCACGCCACACGTCGCGCACCTCGGTCTGACAGAGCGACGCAAAGAACGCGTACTCGCTAAAGCACGGCGGGCAGTTGAGCAGGGTCCGCCCCGCACCGCCAAACGCCAGCAGATAGTTATAGAGCAGCTCGTCGCCGCCGTTTCCCACGCAGATGTTCTCGCGCGTCACGCCATGCCAGGCAGCAAGCTCGTCGCGCAGGTCGTTCGACATGGGATCGGGATAGCGGTTGAGCGGTGTAGCAGCCAGAGCGGCGTCGACCACTTCGCGCACGCCGGCCGGCACGGGATAAGTGTTCTCGTTGGCCGAAAGGTTGATGCGCGTGGGCGTAAAGTTAGGATCGTAGGGCTCAATACCGGCCAAGTAGGGCTGGACGAGCTCCTTCATGCGGGGCGTCAGCTCGGCCATATTAGGCCTCCTCGACAACCGCGCCGGCGGCACCGCCCGCAGCCGCCAGGTCAACGCCCTCGGCAACCGTCGCCACGGCGTCACCCGGCCAGGCAACCTTAGTCAGGTCGGCCGCGGCCAGCGACGCGGCGCTCACGGCATCCTCGCCCTGCTCCAGCACGCGGCGACGCAGAGCGGCGGAAAGCGCGTGCGCCCACAGGCCCTCGGCCTCGGCCAGGCGCTGCGTAGCGGGAGCGTCGGAGAGCAGGCCCTCGGGTGTATAGCAAATGACACTCGAGCGCTTGACGAACTCTTCGACCGAAAGCGGGTTGGAGAACATAGCCGTGCCGCCGGTCGGCAGCGTGTGGTTGGGTCCGGCAACATAATCGCCGAGCGGCTCGGAGCTCCAAGCGCCCACAAAGATGGCACCGGCGTTGCGGATACCACCAAGCAGGCCCATCGCATCCTTGCAGTGCAGCTCCAGGTGCTCGGGCGCCACGGTGTTCACCGCCTCGACGGCAGCGGCCATGTCGGCGGCCACTACGATGGTGCCCTCGTTATCGAGCGAGGCGCGCGTGATCTCGGCACGCGGCGACTGCGCCACCAGGATGTCGATACCCACCTCGACCTCACGCGCAAACTGCTCGTCGCAGGTCACCAGATAGCAGGCTGCCAGCGGATCGTGCTCGGCCTGGGCCATCAGGTCGGCAGCGACCACCATAGGCTTGGCCGTGGCATCGGCCAGCACGCAGACCTCGGACGGGCCGGCAACCATGTCGATACCCACGTCGCCCGAGACAATCTGCTTGGCAGCGGCAACAAAGGCGTTGCCCGGGCCGGTGATCTTGTCGACGCGCGGAATGGTCTCAGTACCGTACGCCAGCGCGGCCACGGCCTGAGCGCCGCCCACCATGTAGATCTCGTCCACGCCGCCGAGCTTGGCTGCCGCGAGCGTATACGGGCTGATCAGGCCATCTTTTTGCGGCGGGGTCACCATGACCACGCGCTTGACGCCGGCAACCTTGGCGGGAATGGCGTTCATGAGCACCGTGGAGGGATACTGCGCGCGGCCGCCCGGCACATAGATGCCGGCCGCAGCAAGCGGGGTCACCTTAACGCCGAGCATCGTGCCGTCCGGGCGCGTGGTAAACCAGCTCTGCTCGACCTCGCGCTGGTGGAACTCGCGAATCTGGCGTGCAGCCTTTTCGAGCGCCGCGACAAAGGCCGGATCGAGGCCTTCGAGCGCGGCATCGATCTGCTCCTGCGGCAGGCGAAAACTCTGCAGCTCAACACCGTCAAAACGCTGACAGTAATCGCGCACCGCGGCATCGCCGTTGGCGCGCACGTTTGCCACGATATCGCGGGCGGCGTCGACGATGTTTTGCGGCAACACGCCCTTGCGGTTGAGTTGGTTGGTAACGAGGCGCTCACCGGGAGCAAGCTTGATGGTCTTCATATCGGTATCCCCTATCGGTCGAGGTTGTGTTCGAAAAACGAAAGGCCGGGCGGCGGCGCCAATCGGCCCGCAGCCCGTACGTTGGGGCGCCCGTGCGTGCTCGCGCTATTGTGCCGAGCCCGCGACGGGCTCAAAATGCTTGTCCTTCACGGCAGCGGCCAGGCGATCTGCCAGATTGCGTACGCGCGGATCCAGGCGCGCGGCACCCGGGTTGACAAAGAAGCGGGCCGTGCAGTCCATGATGCGACCGGTGATGACCAGGTCGTTGTCGCGCAGGGTGGCACCCGTGGCGGTAATGTCCACGATGCGGTCGGTCATGCCGACGATGGGGCCCAGCTCGATGTTACCGTGCAGCGAAACGATGTCGGCATTCACGCCGCGCTCGGCATACCAAGCGCTCGCGATGCGCGGGTACTTGGTGGCCACGCGAAGCGACCCGCGGCGGGCATAGTTGCGCTCGGCCTGGCCGGCGCGCCATGCGGGCTCCGCCTCGATAAAGGTGCACAGGCCGTAGCCCAGATCGACCAGCTGCAGCAGGTTGAGGTCGGCCTCGATAAGCGAGTCCCAGCCGCAGATGCCGCAGTCGGCGCCGCCGCAGCCCACAAAGGCGGGCGCATCGCTGGGGCGCACAATGACAAACTCGATATCGCCGACCGCGCCCTCACCGGCACGCGTGTCGCGTCCGCGCACGATCAGGTGACGGCCGGGGTCGCGCAGCTCAGAGACGTCCAGGCCCGCGGCCTCGAGCACGTCGAGCGTGTCGGCCTTAAGCGAGCCCTTGGGCACGGCGATGCGCAGCGGACCCTCGGCGCCACGGCCCGCGGCGTGATTGCCGTCGGAAGCGGCATCCTCGGCCGAGGTGCGCGCGGCCTCCAGACGCTCGAGCGAAAAGGCGAAGCCCGCCGCCGGCACCTCGATACCGTCGCCAAAAGCGCCGGTAAAGATGGAGTCGTAGCGTCCGCCCGAACCGACTGGATCGGGCAGGCCGCCGGCATAGGCCTTAAAAACCAGGCCCGTGTAGTAATCGAAAGAGTTCATGATGGAGAAGTCGAATGACAGCACCTGGGCGTCCTCGGGTGTCAGGCCCTCGACCAGAGCACGCAGCTCGCGCGTCAGCGGCGCGACGATACCGGCGGCCTCCAGCAGCGCGTCCACGCGGTCGAGCACCTCGGCACCGCCGTGCAGACGCGGCAGCTCGCTAATGGCGGCCTTGACGGCATCGGACTCGACGCTTGCCGCCACGCGGGCATCGAGGCCCACAAAGTCGTTGGCGTGCACGCAGCACAGGGCCTCGGCGGCCAGCTCGCGATCCTCGCACGCCGCGAGCAGTTCCTTAAACGGACGCACGCTACCTGCGATAATGCGCGCATCGGGCAGTGCCAGCTTGCGCGCCGCCTCGGCCACGAGCGAGACAATCTCGACATCGCCCGCGGTATCGCCCGCACCGATAAGCTCAAAGCCCAGCTGTGTAAACTGACGCGAGCCACCGGCATTGCGCTGGCGCTCACGAACCACCGGCGCCTCGTAGCGAAGGCGCAGCGGCAGATCGGCCGCGCGCATGCGGGTCGAAACCAGGCGCACGATCGGCAACGTGTTGTCGGGACGAACCACCAGCAGGCGACCGTCGTCATCAAAGAGCTTAAACGGCGTGTCCGCGATGCGGCCGCCTTCCTCGAGCGAACCCTTGTCCTCGAGCAGCGGCGTCTCGACCGGAAGGTAATGATGCTCCCTGAAGCAGCCCTTCACCGTACATGCGATCTCCTCGCGCGCCTGAGCCTCCTCGGGCAATATGTCCCGGAATCCCCACGGTGTGGCCGTCATCTGGTGAGCCTCCTCATGCTGTGCTTCGTATAGAACAGAAGACCGGCATAGCTCCGCCGGTCTTCTGAGTACTTTAGCATACTAGAGTGTTTGCGGGGAAAATCGTCCTCCTCGGCTCACAGCGTATTCATTTGGAAACATAGGGGAAAGCGCGTCCCGCCCGCCAGCCAAAAACTGGGATGCGGTTTCCGGTTGAGGTCCTCAGCGGAAAGTGTGTCCCATTCTGAGCGCCTGTTCTGGGACGTGCTTTCCGCCAGAAGCCTCAAGCGGAAAGCACGTCCCGTTTCTCAAAAAGCGTCAAACGCCAACTCGGCGCCCTGTCCCACTTAGGCGCCAATCGCGCGTCGGTACTCCGCCATAACCTGAGCGTCGGCTGCCGCGGGATTGGCAAAATAGCGCCAGTCATAGGTCTCGGCCGAAACAACTCCGCGATAGCCGCGCGCCACCAGCCTATCTAGGTCGGCGCGCATATCGCGGTCGCCGTCACCCCAAGCAAGATGCGTCGTGCCGTCTGCCGCAACATCGACAAAATGCACGTGGGCGACATCATCGCCAAGCAGATCGAAATAATCGTCGATGGTATCCCCTGCCACCGCCATAGCGCCCAAATCCAGACACGCCTTAAGTGCCGGATGATCAACTGCCTCGATCATGCGCTTCGTGTCGGCCGCCGAGTTCACGATCATCGACTCAACCGGCTGTAGGGCCTCGAGCACCAGTCGCACGCCGCGCTCTCCCGCATGCTCGGCAATCGCACGCAGCATCGAGGCGCTGCGACCCCACGCGTCCTCGATCGGCTCGTTCAAAAATGCCCAGCCGCTCGAGACCATGACCTGCTCGGCTCCAAGTTCCGCCGCGATATCCACAACGTTCTTAAAGTACGCGAGCGTGCGGGCACGCGCCTCATTCCCGCGCGCCGCGATATTCCACGGCTTGGGGTTGTTCTGTTCGGGACAAAGCCCCACAACCCGAACCCCATACCGGTGTGACAGCTCCCGCACCTGCTCGAGCGAATCGTATCCATGGCAATCGACATACAGATGCATCGCCCCGGTCCAAAGCTCGCAACACGTGTAGCCCGAAGCCGACGCCGAAGAAAAGAACTCCTCAAGGTCAAAATAACGATGGCTGATATTCATGACGGCAAGCTGGGGATAGCTCATAATTACTCTCCAACCCAAGCGAGGCCCCGTTCCATATAGGAGCGAGGCCCAATTACACAAACGTTATTTGCTCTTAGTAGTCGAACTGGTGATAGTAGCGACGGTAGTTGAGGTTGTGCTTGGTGACCGTCTCGTAGTAAGCGGCAAGGCGATCGGTGATCAGTGAGGAGAGGATCCACGGAGACACGATGACGCGGAACTCGTCGTCAAGGCCGGGGATCGCGAACTCGGCGGTGTCGATGACGTTGATGTCGGTGTCGCCGGTCACGCCGCGGGTCAGGAACGCGCGGACGCGCTCGTCGAGCTTGCGGTTCTCGTCCTCGCCCATGAACAGGAAGACCGGGACGCCGGGCTCCACGAGCTCGAGGGTGCCGTGGAAGAAGTCGGCCGA
>DBEWII010000106.1:0-38894 GCA_048384935.1 Collinsella aerofaciens
CCGCCGTTGGCAAAGAAGGCGCCCGGTTTCATCGCGGCGAAGAACTCGGCGTTCGCCAGGCCGCGGGTCTCGGGTGTGCTGGGCATAAAGGATGCGACGACGTCTGCCTCGGCCAGGCGCTCGGGCAGGGCGTCCATGCCGTCCATGTCCTCAAATACAATGGGGTAGACGAGCGGATGGCGCTTGATGCCGCGGACGTGCGCGCCCATGCCGCGGCAGAGCGTTGCAAAGTGGCCGCCGATATCGCCCGCGCCCAGCACCAGCACATTGGCGTTTTTGAGCGAGGTGACCGGCCCCAAATCCTCCCAGCGATGCTCGCGCTGCAGGTCCTGGTAGCCGGGCAGGCGCTTCATCATGGAAAGGACCATGGCAAACATGTGCTCGCTTACGGCCTGACCGTAGGCGCCGATCGAGCAAGACAGCTTGGCGTCAGCCGGCACGGTGCCGGCGGCAAGGTAGTCGTCAGAGCCGGCGGTCTGCCATTGCACCAGCTGGAGGTGCTCGCATGCCGTGAGCATGTCAGGGTCGATGTTGCCCAGGATTACGTCGGCATTGGCGACCTGCTCGCGCGTGGCGGCGTCGGAGCTCGTGTAGATAAAGTCCTCGCCCGGAGCGCTCGACTCAAGAATTGCGCGATGGCGGTCGTTGACGGGCAGCAAAACCAGGATGTTCACAAGCAGTCCTTTCCGCTCGACCTGCCAAAAAGGGACCGGTTTATTTTGGCAGGTTGTATCAGGCAAAACGTTCAAATAAAACGCCGGGCTTCGCGCTGGTTAACATATCCAACGCGAAGCCCGGCGCATCCACGGCTACCAGCTCAGCAGTTCGTAACCATCCTCGGTCACCACGAGCTGTACCTCGCACTGGGCCGAATCGCTGCCGTCCTTGGTGCGCACGCACCAACCGTCGCCCTTGCTAATCTTGATATCGGGCGCTCCGGCGTTGACCATGGGCTCGATGGTAAAGACCATGCCCGGAGCCATGATGGTGTCCACATCGGGCGCCTCGGTGGTAAAGCCCACAAACGGGTCCTCGTGGAACTCCTTACCGATGCCATGTCCGCCGTACTCGCGCACCACGCTAAAGCCGGCGTCCTCGACCGTCTTTTGCACGGCCTCGGCCATAACGGACAGCGGCAGCCATGGCTTGACGGCTGCCAAGCCCGCCTCCACGCTGGCGCGGGTGACGTCGACCAGGTGCTGGCGCTCGGCCGAGACCTCGCCGATGCAGAACATACGGCTCGAGTCGCTAAAGTAGCCGTCTAGGATCGTGGAGCAGTCCACGTTGATGATGTCGCCCTCGTGCAGCACGTCCGTATCGCAGGGGATACCGTGGCAGACCACGTCGTTGATCGAGGTGCACACGCTCTTGGGGTAGCCCTCGTAGTTGAGGTCTGCCGGCGTGCCGCCATGCTCGACGGTGTAGTCGTAGATCATCTGGTCGATCTGGTTGGTGGTCATGCCCGCGGCGATGTGCTCGCCTACGTAGTCGAGCACGCCCACGTTGATAGCCGCCGAGCGCTTGATGCCCTCGATATCGGCGGGCGTCTTGTAGAGCGTGCGGGGCAGAACCTCCCAGCCCTCTTCCCACAAGCGCTCGAGGCGCTCGTCAAAGGCGCTATGGCATTTCTTGTATTTCTTGCCGCTGCCGCACCAGCAAGCGTCGTTGCGGCCAGGCACGGGTCCTTTGTCATACATGGCTAACTTCCTTTCATCCGCAGCTAGTATAGCCCACCCACGCGTCCATAAAAGTTGCGGTGATATAGTTCCGATTTAAGCGGTTTAACAGCATAAATAGGAACTATATCACCGCAACTGATGGAGCGGGATGGCAGGCACTAGCTGTTGCGTGGTTTTGCTAGTAGCTCGCCTGACAGGGGATGCCGAGGGCGCGCACGCGTGCGGCAATCTTGTCGAGCACCTCAGGCGCCGCTTTGGCAAGGCCGGCGATCGGTGTCTCGCGCGCCACCGTGTAGATGGTTGCTTCTTGTGGGCGAATGCGCTCAAGCGCCGCGAGCCAGGGGCCGACATACTCCTCGCCGGTGTTGTCGATGAGCTTGCCCTGATACTCGCCGGTCAAAAAGATTGTCTGGATAATAACGTGACCGTCAAAGCTTGCGAACGTCTCGATCTGGTGCTCGACGTCGTAGGGGCCAACAGGCTGGTCGAGCAGCTGGATAAACGCCGGGTCGACGGTATCGAGCTTAAGAATGTTGTCGTCGACCATCATGAGCGCATCGTGCACCTCGGGGCGGTCGGCGCGCGTGCCGTTGGAGAGCACGGCAATCTTGGTGTTCGGGGCCAGCTGATCGCGAAGCGCGACAGCGCCGGCGATGGCCTGTGGAAACTCCGGTGCGGCGGTGGGCTCGCCGTTGCCTGCGAAGGTGATCACATCGGGGAGCTCGCCCTTGGCTGCCATCTCGCGCAGCTTTGCCTCGAGCGCGTCGAGTACCACGGTAGCTGTGTTGTACGGCTCATGGCAGGGGCGCTCAGCGTTGAGGCCATTTTCGCAGTAAATGCAGTCGAACGTGCAGATTTTGCCGCTGGCCGGCATCATGTTGACGCCGAGCGAGAGACCAAGGCGACGGCTGCGAACGGGCCCAAAGATGGGGCTGGCATTCAAAAACGTAGACATAGGCATATGCTCCTCAAGACAATTGTGCCTAAGCATAGCATCGGCTCCGAAGCAAGGCGCGGGCTCTTGCTTTACAAGTTTCGTTTTTTCACGTCGCTCGTTATGCCGTGCCATGAAAAGCCTCGGGTCGGGTACAGTTAATCTGTTAACAAGGCGTAAGGCAATGCGGGTCCATCTAGCCGTACTGACGTGCAACTGGATGGGCATTGATGACGGGGGCACAACATGGATTTTACGGTCGAGAACGCGGGCACCACGATTGCCTGTCGCGAATATGCCGGCCCGGATGTATTGCCTGATGCTCCCGCCTTGGTGTGCGTGCACGGCGCTTGTGTCGACGGCGTCTTCTTTGACGCCATCGCCGGCGAGCTCGCCTGTGACTATCGCGTCATTGCCTACGACCGCCGCGGTTGCGGCGAGAGTGGTGACGCTGCAGACGGACGCTACGACCTCGCCGCCCAAGCCGCCGACCTGCAGGCCGTTATCGAGCATATTGGCGCTCCGGCAAACGTGCTCGCGCACAGTGCCGGTACGTTGGTGGCCCTGGAGCTTCTCCGTGCAAACCCCGCCATAATCTCGCGTGCGATTCTGCATGAACCCGCCGTGACGGATGAGGGCGCCGGCCTGGGCGCGGCCCCGGTTTTGCTTGACATGATCGCCGCGGGAAAGGTCTCCCGGGCATTACGGGCCTTCCTGGGCGCCATCGGCGATTCGGACCCTGAGGCCCCCAAGTTAACCGAGGCGGAAGCCAAGCATGCCCTGCGCAACGGCCGCAGTTTCATGGCGAACGAATACGGGATTACTATGACCTGCGTTCCCGATTGGGATAGCGTTCGCGCGTCGAAAACGGTGGCCGTCGTGCTTTTGGGCGAGCTCTCGATTGGTACGCCCCGCGAGGCTGGAACGAGGATAGCGGCTGAGCTTTTGGACTGTCCGCTCGTAATGGTTCCCGGCGCGCACAACGGCCTGCGCGATCGCCCGGCAGCGGCTGCCCAGACTGTCCGTGGCATCCTGGGGCTCTAGCAGCTGCAAAAAACAAAACAGGCTTCAGCCGCAAACGTTTCGGCCGTGTTAACAAATGTTCTCAAAACCTCACGTCTGCGGCTTCAATCGCGCCGTCTGCCAACTCATAAAAATGTAACAGCATTCACGTGCTTACCTGCATCGACAAGGTGCTACTCTGGTACCGTTTGGAACCCACCGCTACCAAGCGAAACTATCGAAAGGGCCCCATATGCTCAATAATCACGAGGTCAATCTAACCGACGAGGAGGCTGCCGCCGAGGTCGCCCGCGTCGCGAAGACCTACCCCGTGGTGCGTTTGCTGTCGGCCGATCAGATTAAGAGCGAGCCTAACTGCTTGCTCGCCGGCGATCGCTGCCCTTGTCTGCGTCAGTCGAGTCTTGAGGCCTTGGCAGGTTCCGATGATGTATCGGAGCAACTGCTCAACGATGGTGTTGAGTACCGCGCCCGTCTGCGCCCTCTAAAGGTCGAGGGCGAGCCTCATGTCTTGCTGATGGTGCGTCCGATTGATGAGCAAGAGGCCACAGAAGAGGATCTTGTCTACACCGACGTGCTGACGGGCGTGCGCAATCGCCGATATTACGAGGAAAAGCTCCGTAGCGCCCGTATGAATGCCGGCGTTGCGATGATCGACCTTGATGATTTTAGGGTCTTCAACGATACGTGTGGCCGTCATGCCGGCGACCTTGCACTCGGTGCTGTGGCGACAGCCATACGCAGCGGAATTCGTTCGACTGACGAGCTTGTGCGCTATGGCTGCGACAAGTTTGTGGTCGTCATGCCCAATATTCCCTCCGATGACTTCGCCCGTCGCCTGCATCAGGTATCCGAAGCCGTTCATTCCACGATTATTCCGGGCCATGAGTACGTGAGCTTGACGGCATGTGTTGGTGGCGTTCGCATTCATGGCGAGACGGTCGATGAGGGCGTTGGCCGTGCTGTCCAGTTACTGAGCCGCGCTAAGGCAAAAGCCGGTACGGTCGTGACCGATGCCGATTCCATCGAGGCCTTCCAAAGCGAAAAGCCTTTGGTGCTTATCGCCGATGACTCCGAGATGAACCGAGCTATTCTCAACGAGATGCTCAAGGACGAGTATTGCATCCTCGAGGCCGACAACGGTCGTACGGCGCTCGACATGGTCGACCGCTATGGCGATGAGTTATCGCTCGTGCTGCTGGACATTGTCATGCCGGGCATAAGTGGCTTTGAGGTGCTGGCCGATCTGTCGCGCCGATCGGGTATCGATAATCTGCCTGTCATCATGATTTCGAGCGAAGATTCCGATGATGCGGTTCTGCGCGCGTACGAGCTGGGCGCCTCGGACTATATCAACCGCCCGTTTGACTCCCGTGTCGTGCGCCGCCGTGTAAGCAACACCATCCGCCTATACGCCAAACAGCGCCGCCTGACGAACCTGCTGTCCCAGCAGTACAACGAGCGCGTCAAGAACAGTCGCATGCTCATCGACATCATGGCCGGCGTCATGGAGCTTCGCAACGGCGAGAGCGGCAGGCACGTTACGAACATCGAAAAGCTGACCGAGCTGCTGCTCGGCTGTCTGGTCCAGCGTAGCGGCGCGATCTCCCTCGACAATGAGGAGCGCTCCACGATTGCCCTGGCTTAGGCGCTGCACGATATCGGCAAGATGTCGATTGACGATGCGATTCTCAACAAACCCGGACGCCTTACGCCCGAGGAGTTCGAGATTATGAAGACGCATACCACGATCGGCGCCGACATGTTGCTTGAGCTGGGTAGCCATCACGCCGGCAATGCGCTTATGGAATATGCGTACCAGATTGCGCGTTGGCATCACGAGCGCTGGGACGGCAAGGGTTATCCCGATGGCCTTAAGGGCGACGAAATTCCCATTGCCGCGCAGGTGGTCTCGGTGGCCGACGTGTATGATGCGCTGACGAGCGTGCGCGTGTACAAGGACGCTATCCCGCACAAGGAGGCGATCCAGATGATCCTGGACGGTAAGTGCGGCACCTTTAACCCACTGTTGCTCGACTGCCTGCTTGAGGTGCAAGACCGTATTGCCGAGACGTTGGCACGCCCCGCCGACGTTGTCGCGTTTCCCACGATTTAGTTTGACCAAAGGAGTTTTAATCCATGATTTCCATGCGTGAGGCGTATGAGAAGATCGGCGCTAATTATGATGACGCGTGCGCTCGGCTGATGGGCGAGGAAATGCTTGCCCGCTTTGCCCTCAAGTTTTTGGATGACGAGAGCATGGACAAGCTGGAGGCCGCCATGGCGGCGGGAGACGCCGAAGGTGCGTTTATGGCGGCGCACACGCTCAAGGGCGTGAGCCAGAACCTGGGATTTGATAATCTGTACGAGCCGGCGGTTGTGGTGACCGAGGCGCTGCGCGGTGCCGATGCCGTTGACGGCGCTCGCGAGGGAATGCATGCGCTGCAGCAGCAATATGCGGCTACGATGTCGGCCCTGCGCGAGGTGGCTGAATAAGGGCTTGCGAGCCTTGGGCTGTGTGTCCCGGCCATATATAGGTAAACGGGCGCCCCGCCGGACCTTGGGGCCGGCGGGGCGCCCTATTGTGTTGTGCTGTCCGTGAACTAGCGGGCCTGCTTAACCTTGGCCGCTGCCTCGACAAACGACTTCCACAGGTTAAAGTCGGTCTCGAGCGTCTTCCACGTGTACTCAGGGTGCCATTGCACGCCTAGACAGAATGGTTGGCCTTCGACCTCGATGCACTCAGGAACGCCGTCGGTTGCCTTGGCGACTAAGCGCGTACTTTTACCCAGACGATCGACGCAGCAGTGGTGTGCGGAGTTGGTCTGGATCAGCCTGTGCCCGCCAAGCGCGCGCTCCAACAGCGAACCCGGCACGAGCTCGACGGGATGCACGGGGTCGTTGAGCACGTGGGTATGGCGCCACTGCGTGCGGCCCTCGCGAGCACCCAGGCTCGGCACGTCCATGCACAGGGTGCCGCCGGTGGCGACGTTGAGCAGCTGCGTGCCGCGGCAGGTGGTAAAGAGCGGCTTTTTGGCGCGGAGCACCTCGCCGACCAGCTTAAACTCAAAGCTATCGCGGATCTCGCAGCAGAGGGTGGGGTCGTAGGGTCGATCATCGCCCCAGCGTTTGGGATTGACATCGGGGCCGCCGGGAATGGCGATGCCGTCGGCGATATCGACGTAATGACGGATGACCTCAATGTCCTCGGTGATGGACATCTGCAGCGGCAGGCCGCCGGCGGCAAGGATGGCATCGACAAAGACGCTCGCAATCTCCTCGTTGGGGGAGAGCGTCTCGCTCAAATAGGGTTTCGCTTCTTCCCAGCGTGGTGCGACCAGGATGAGCGGACGGTCGGCGGGATCGACGTCGACGTGCGGAGTGTAGGACGATGAGGTGCGGGTTCCGATCATGGTTGCGGCTTTCGAATCCGGGTGGACATGGCACAGGAGTGACGCGGGGCAAACGTTACTGATGAATTTGCCCGCGTGGCAATTGGGTTAGTGACCCTTGATGGAGTTGAGGAAGTCCTGGGCGCGCTTGGTTTGGGGGCGGTCGAAGAACTCGTCAGGCGTGCCGGTTTCCACGATCTGGCCGTCGGCCATAAACACGACGCGGTCGGCCACGCGGCGGGCGAAGTTCATCTCGTGCGTGATGACGATCATCGTCATGCCCTGCTGGGCCAGACGGACCATGACCTCGAGCACCTCGTTGATCATTTCGGGATCGAGGGCGCTCGTGGGCTCGTCGAAGAGCATGGCCTTGGGCTGCATGGCAAGCGAGCGAGCGATGGCTACGCGCTGCTGCTGGCCGCCTGAGAGCTGTGCGGGTACCTTATCGGCCTGTTCGGCCACGCCCACGCGGCTCAGCAGGTCCATGGCGCGCTCGCGGGCCTCATCTTTGGAGACACCCAGCACATCGACCGGTCCCAGCATGACGTTCTGCAGCACCGTCATATGTGCAAACAGGTTGAACTGTTGGAACACCATGCCCAGTTCGGCACGCATGCGGGCAAGATCCTTGCCTTCCTGCGGCAGGGGCTCGCCCTCGATGAGGATCTCGCCCGAGTCGATGGTTTCCAGGCGGTTGATGGTGCGGCACATGGTCGACTTGCCCGAGCCCGAGGGGCCAATCACCACGACGACCTCGCCGCGGTCGACCGACAGGTTGATGTCGTTGAGGACATGCAGGTCGCCGTAGTGCTTATCGACGTGTCTGAGCTCGATCAGCGGCTGATTTCCGGTGGTAGAGGTGCTCTGTGCCATGGTGCTCGGCTCCTTATGACTCGAAATGGTAAAGCGTTAGCGGATGATGGTCGCGCCGGTTTTGTGCGAAACATAGACAGCGGCCTTGTTAATCGCGACGTTGATGAGGATGTAGATGACCGCGATAACCAGGTAGACCGACACGAGGGCGTCGTAGTTGGTAATGAGTACGCGGGCGTTTTGCATGAGGTCGGGGTAGCTCACCACATAGGCGACGGTAGTGTCTTTGACTACGACCACAAGCTGCGAAATCAACGACGGAATGATAAACCGAATGGCCTGCGGCAACACGATTTTAAAGGTGATTTTAGCCTTGGAGAGACCAAGCGCCTGGGCGGCCTCGACCTGGCCGCGCGGCACGGCGTTGACGCCGGCACGGAAGATCTCGGCAAGCACGCCGGCTGCAGCGAGCGCGACGGGAAGCGTGAGCATCCAAAACGACGGCAGCGCGATCTTGTGCTGGGGCAGCACCAAAAAGAAGAAGTAGATGAACAGAAGGCTCGGCACACCGCGGAAGAAATCGGTGAGCACGCGGCAGACCAGCTGCAGCGGCTTAATATCGCTCGTGCGGCCGAGCATAAGGCCTAAGCCCAGCACCAGCGCGATGGCGCCAGCGGTGAGTGCGACTTTAACGGTGCCCTCAAAGCCGGCAAGCAAGAACTTCCAGGTGGTGAGGTGCGTAAAGAAATACCAATAGTGGGCCGAAAGCTGGCCGGTCACATAAAAGCGCTGCAACACGAGGACGATGAGCGCGGCGACGGCAACAAGCGAGATGGCGGTGCCGATGCGAATCTTGGCGCGCATCTTGGGGCCGGGAGCCTCGTAGAGTGCATCGCGCATGGTGAGTGCAGGGGAGGAATGCTTGCTCATCGGAGGATCCTCACCTTCTTATCGATGTGGTTGCCAATGTGGCTCACCACAAAGGCTGTGCCCAGGTAGCCGAGCGCCGAGATAAAGAACGCGGCGACGCCACCGAGCGAGCGCGTGTTGATATAGCTCACCACGCCGGTGAGCTCCTGCGGTTTAAGCGGCACCTGGCTGCCGAGTGCGGTGGTGAGCATGACGGCGATAAAGAGGTTGGTCATGGGCAACACGCTCGAGCGCAGCGCCTGCGGAATCACGATCTTAGCGAGGATACGGTTAAAGCTCATGCCCAGCGAGCGGGCGGCTTCCACCTGGCCGACGCCTACGGTGTTGATGCCGCTCATAAAGTTTTCGGAGCCAAAGGCCGAGCCCAAAAGGACCGTGGCGACGATAACGCAGGTGCGGTAGGGCAGAACGACCTTGAGCGGCGGCAGCGCATAGACGACGATGATGAGCAGCGCGATGCCGGGGATGTTACGGAAGACCTGGACATACAGGTCGCCAAAGACGCGCAGCGGCTTGAGCGGCGACACGCGCATCACGGTGACGGCGACGGCCAGCACCATGGCGATGGCAAACGACTCAAGCGTCATGCCCCAGGTTGCGAGCAGCGCGTCGATATAGTTCTGGCCATAGAGCGACCAGAGTTCGGAGAGACTCATGCGGACCTCCCGCCGATAAGGAAAGGGGCTCCCGTGTGTACGGAAGCCCCGACAACTCAGTGAGGAAACAGTTTACCGCAATAAAGCGCATCGTGCGTTTCCGTATGGTTTCGTTGCGGCCGTTACCAGGCTCGCTGCCTAGGCGCCGATCTCGGGCAGCTCGGGAACATTGGTGTCGCCCGTACGGTCGCCGATGCAGATCTGCCACAGCTCGGTCCAGGTGCCATCGTCCTCGATCTTCTTAAGGAAGTCGTTGACAAAGGCGACACCGTCGGAATCGAGCGGCAGGCCGATGCCATAGGGCTCCTTGCTGCCGAAGGGCTTGCCGGCGATCTTGTACTTACCGGGCTCGCGGACCAGGGCGCTCTGCTGCATGTTGTTATCGATGACGTAGGCGTCAACGCGGCCCTGCTGGAGTGCCTGACGAGCCTCCTCGTCGGTCTTGAACTCCTGCTGGCTGGCCTTGGGAGCGAACTCCTCCAGGATGGCGGGGCCGTTGGAGCCGGACTGGACGGCGACGTTCTTGTCGGCCAGGTCGTCGACGCTCTTGATGTCGTCGTTATCGGCAAGCACCAGGATGGCCTGCTGGGTGTAGTAGTAGGGACCGGCAAAGGAGACGAGCTTCTTGCGCTCATCGGTAATGGTGTAGGTGGCGAAGACGGCGTCGACCTGGCCGTTCTGCAGGACGGACTCACGCGTGTCCGAGGTTACCTGGGTGATCTCGACCTTGTTCTCGCCCAGAATGTAGTTGGACAGGAGCTGTGCGATACCGGCGTCGAAGCCGCGGGTCTGACCGTCTTTCTCGTTGAGGAGGGAGAAGAGCGTGGAGGTCTGAACGCCACCGATCTTAAAGACGCCGGCGTCCTTAACGGCCGTGGCCCAGGTGCTGGCGGCGATGGCGTCGTCATCGGCCTTGGGGCCGTTGTCGACGAGCTTGTCGAATGCCTTAGCGTCGAGCGTGGTGGAAGCCTCGGTATCATTGGAGCTCTTGGAAGAGCCGGCGGCGGAACCCTTGTCGGCCTCGGTGCTGGTGTCGGAGCAGCCGGCAAGACCAAGGCCGGCGACGGTTGCGAAGGTGGCGGCAACGAAGCCGCGGCGGTCGAGAACGACCTGCTGGGAGAGGTTCTTGCTCATGGTAGAACACCTTTCTCAATAAAATCCCTAGCGGTTGAGTAGAGTTATACCCTATCGCGCTCAAATGGGTCAACATGAAATAACTCAGAAACATACTTACCTTATGGGTAATTCTACCTACCAAAAGGGGACGGGCACCTTTGTGGTGGTTCTGGCCGGTGCAGCGGCATGCCTTGCTGCTTTTTCTCGATCTGTAACAGGTAGACGAGGAAATGGGCTCCAACTGTTACAGATCGAGATTATCTCCTTAGGGGAATTCGAATGTCTCAATCTGTAACATCTGGACGGTCAAAAGGTCCCTATCTGTTACAGATTGAGACAAAGGTCTGGGACTACGACGTCTTGTCTAGATCTGTAACAGTTAGACGGGAATTCGGGCCCTAGATGTTACAGATCGAGATAATTGAGTTGGGAAAATAAAAACCTCCGCAGGGGTGCTTTCCTTGCGGAGGTTTTCTTACTCGTTGAGTAGTCTCGCGGCTTCGGCGGCCATGTTCTCGACCGTCATGCCGTTCTGAGCGAGCAGCTCGTTGGGGTCGTAGCGGTCGGGGAAGCCCTTGGCGATGCCGAAGGTGCGCGTGCGCACGGGCGTGCAGGCCAGATAGCACGCGACGCGCTCGCCCCAGCCACCGTCCAAGATGCCATCCTCGAGGGTGACGACAACGCGATGCTCGGCGGCAAGGCTGTTGAGGAACTCGCGGTCGAGCTCGGTTGCAAAGCGCGGGTTGACGAGCGTGGCCTCGATGCCGTACTCGGCGGCCAAGCGGTTTGCCACGCGCTCGCCCAACTCAAAGAAGTCGCCGAGCGCAAGCACGGCCACATCGCGGCCCTGACGCACCACGTTGTAGCGAACGGCGCTATAGTCGGTGTCCTCGGCAGGCGCCAGATCGGGACGGCTCACCAGGCCAATACCAGGTACACGAATCGCCACGGGATGCTCGCGGTGGTCGAGCGACCAGCTCAGCATGGACAGGTATTCCTCCATGCAGACCGGCACCAAGTAGCGCATGTTGGGAAGAGCACCCAGCATGGAAATATCAAAGAACGAAAGGTGCGTCTCGGACGTGGTGCCAAAGATCGACGCACCAAACACCAGGATGGTTGCGGGGGCGTCGTTGAGGCACAGGTCGTGCCACAGCTCGTCGTAGGCGCGCTGCAAAAACGTACCGTACACGCCAAAGACCGGCTTGGCGCCGGCGCGGGCGAGCGCGGTGGCAAAGGTCACGGCATGCTCCTCGGCAATGCCCACATCGACGAACTGTTTGCCGGCGGCAGCGCGAAGCTCGGGTGTAAAGCCCATGATGTAGGGCGTTGCGGCCGTGATGCCCACAACCTGCGGATCGCGCTTGATGGCGGCGCTGAGCGCCTCGCCCGTAATGTCGGCATAGGTGCGCGGCGCGGGCTCGCTCGGATGGCCCGGGCAGAGCTTGCGTCCAGTTGCCATGTCAAACGGACCCACGTGATGCCAGCGTTCGGGGTCGTTCTGGGCTGGCTCAAAGCCCTTGCCCTTGGCGGTGGAGACGTGCAGCACGATGGGATGATTGATATTGCGCAGTTCCTGCAACGCGTCGACGAGGGCCAACACGTCGTTACCGGCGTCCAGATAGCGGTAGTCGAGCCCCATCGCGCGGAAAACGTTGCGCTCACAGGTGCCGTTGCTGGCGCGCAGCTCGGCCAGATTGCGATACAGGCCACCGTGGTTCTCGGCGATGGACTGGTCGTTATCGTTGACGATGATGATCAGGTTGCTGTCGAGATCGGCGGCATTGTTGAAGCCCTCAAACGCCAAGCCGCCCGAAAGTGAGCCATCGCCAATAACGGTGATAACGTTGTACGCATCGCCCGCCAGGTCACGAGCGTGCGCCAGGCCGCAGCCCAGGCTCACCGACGTGGAGGTATGGCCTATGGCGAACAGGTCGTGCTCGGACTCGTCGGGATTGGCAAAGCCAGAGGCCTCGCCGTAGCGTGCCGGGTCGATATAAGTGTACGCGCGCCCGGTCAGCGCCTTGTGGGCGTAGGTCTGGTGCGAAACGTCAAAGACAATCTTGTCGATAGGGGAGTTAAACACGCGATGAAGCGCGACCGTAAGCTCAACGACGCCCAGGTTGGGGGCAACGTGCCCGCCGACGGCGGCGGAGCTTTCGAGGATGGCGTGGCGAATCTCGTCGCAGAGCTGCGGGAGCTCGGCACGATTAAGAGCCTTGACGTCCTCGGGCGTTGTCGTTTGCGTAAGCAGCATCGTTGTGGGTTACTCCATGCGAATCGAGCGCCAGCGCTCCCTCGGCCGACACAATTGCACAAGACAGTCTCGCACATTTTGGCGTTTGATATGTGACGGCGGCGCGGTAATTCGCCAACTGGTGGGGCAAAACGTTTTGTCCGATGCCATACTGGTAAATTCGATGATGATTTTATTCATTGCGCGCAGGCCGCGGCTTGCCGCCGAGCGCCGCCGGAAGGAGGCCGCATGTCCGATACCGTTCGTGCCGAGAAAATCGCGCGCGAGGTCGACGATGCCGCCCGTCAGCTTGCCCAGGCGGGCCGCTTGGACCTGATGCATGAGTTTATCCAACATGGCGATGTGACGGTCTATACGCATGTGACCTCGGTAGCGCGGGCAAGTCTGTCCTTTGCCGAGCGCCTGGGCCGCGTCGGTATCTCCGTCGACCGCTTATCGCTGCTGCGCGGGGCCCTGCTGCACGATTACTTTCTCTATGACTGGCACGATCCCGACCCAAGCCATCGACTGCATGGCTTTCGTCACCCGTTTTTTGCCTTGGCGCGTGCGGAGGAAGATTTTGAGCTGACGCCGCGCGAGCGGAATATTATCGTACGGCATATGTTTCCGCTGGTACCGGTGCCGCCGACGTGTCGTGAGGCATGGATTGTGTGCCTGGCGGATAAATGGTGCGCACTGCGCGAGACGATTGCCGGCCGTCTGCCGCGCAAAGGCGGCGCGAACGATTTGAACGAGGGCCCGAGTGACGGCTCGAGCAAAGAATCGAACGAAAAGAGGAGTGGGTAGACGGTGGGAACCGCGATCGACATGGCATTTGACGGCGCGACGCTTGCCGCCTGTCCGCTCTCGGCGCTGGTACTCTCGTTTGCCTTCTACGGTTTTTGCGGCTGGGTATGGGAGTCGACAGTCTGCGCCATGCTCAACCACGGACGCTTTGCCAACAGCGGCTTTTTGCTAGGGCCGTGTTGTCCCATCTACGGTGCGGGCGGCATTGCGTGCTGGTTGCTGCTGCGTGGAATCCCAGATGCCTCGAGCCAGTTTGTCGCTGCCGCGCTCGTATGCAGCGTGATCGAATATAGCGTGGGCGTGCTGTTGGAAAAAACGACGGGTGCCCGGTTTTGGGATTACTCGCATCTGCCGTTTAACCTGCACGGACGCATCTGCCTGTACTGGGCCTGCGCGTTTGGCTTGGGTGCGTTGTGTATTTGCCGTTTAGTGGAGCCGGCATTGCTGGGGCTGCTTGGCCATCTGCCGGTGCTAATCGTGCGCTTGGCCGCCTTTATCGTCGCGGTCGCGATGATGGTCGATGCGGTGTGCTCGTTGGCGAGCTGGCGGCGTCTGTCCGATCAGCTTGAGCGTGTGCGTGCCGACCTTGCCGACCGCATCAATGAGTCGCTTGCCGACGCCTCCGACTCTATGCTCGAACGTATTCCCGATTCGGCGATTGACTCGGTGGCGCAGACGCATATCCGCGGTCGCGCCGTTAACGCTTGGCTGGCCGAGCTGGGCGACGCGGCGCTCGATGCCCTGCGCGAGAAGACTTCGATGCCGACGTTTATCTCGGATGGTGCTCGCGGCCTGGCGCTCGCTGCCCGCCGCGTGGCCGATGCCGCGCCGAGTATGCCGCGTCCGTCGCTCGGTCGTCGCCTTGCCGGCAAGCGCATGAGCCGCCCGGTACCGAGCGTGTCACTCAGCCGCCGCGACCTACGCTTCTTTAACGCCTTCCCGCGTCTGCGCATCAATCGTTACGAGGGTGTCATTCGAGCTACCGACCTTCGTGACCGAGCCCGCGAGCTGTTCCGCCACTAGCCGGGACGGGCGCGCTCACGGCTTCCTTGCTCGCGTATTTCCCGTTCGTTTCGCGTCCGTTGCCGCGCCGTTTCCAAGATTGCGGCACCGTTTCCATTCGACAACGCAGCGTTTAACAACGCCGTATCTGGTCTACACCAGTTGCCCCTCGGCCGCATTATGGGCGCCGACAACGTTCATGCGATCAAGGGGGAGCGAATGTACGATACGGGATCGACAACGTTTATGCTCATCTGCACCATGCTCGTGTTTTTAATGACACCGGGTCTGGCGTTTTTCTACGGTGGCCTGTCTAGGCGCAAAAATGTCATCAACACCATGCTCATGTGCTTTGGCGCCATTGGCCTGGTCGGTGTGTTGTGGATTGTTGCCGGCTGGTCGCTGGCCTATGGCGGCGACGGTTCCAGCCCGTTTATTGGAGGCCTTGACCAGCTGCTGTGCCTGCCGGTGCTCGGCCAGGTACTGCAGGCGGCCGAGGGCAATGTCGCGGACGGTACTGTCTACCCTCAGACCATCAACATCGCCTTCCAGATGGCGTTTGCCATGATCACCGCCGCCATCGTCACGGGCAGCCTGGCCGGCCGCGTTAAGTTTGGCGCCATGACGGCCTTCCTGGGCATTTGGCTGCTCGTGGTCTATGCGCCGCTCGCCCACATGGTCTGGGGTGGCGAGGGCTCCTTTATCGGTGACATCATCGGCGCGCTCGACTTTGCCGGCGGCGACGTGGTACACATTTCGTCTGGTTTGACGGGCCTGATTCTCTGCTTGATGCTCGGCCGTCGTCGCGGCTTTGGCATGGTGAGCTACCGTCCGCATAACGTGCCGTTTGTGGCGCTGGGCGCCGGCCTGCTTTGGTTTGGCTGGGTTGGCTTTAACGGCGGCAGCGAGTTTAGGGCCGACGCCGTGGCGGCACTCGCCATCCTCAACACCGTGACGGCCAGCGCGGCGGGCATGATCTCGTGGCTTGCCGTCGAGCGCGTGCACACCGGCCGCCCCACGCTGGTGGGCGCCAGCACCGGTCTGGTTGCGGGCCTTGTGGTGGTCACGCCGGGTGCGGGCTTTGTCGAGCCGTGGGCAGCGCTGGTCATGGGTCTGATCGTATCGCCCGTCTGCTATCTGGCTATCAGCCATCTTAAGACCAAGTTTGGCTACGACGATGCACTCGATGCGTTTGGTTGCCACGGTATCGGCGGAATTTTGGGCGGCGTGCTCACGGGCCTGTTCTGTGTGCCGGAGCTTTCGTGGACCGGTAAGGGCGGTCTGTTCTACACGGGCGACGTGTCGCTGCTCATCTCTCAGATCTTGGGCATTGTGGTGACGGTCGCTATTGTGCTGGTGCTCGATTTGGTGATCGCCGCGGTGGTCAAGGCGCTGTTCCACGGCAGCCTGCGCGTGGACGAGGCCGACGAGGCGCTGGGCTTGGATGCGAGCCAACACGGCGAGAGCGCATACCCCTCTTTCTCCGGACTCGATTAACAGCTTCCCCAGGCTCCGCACCTTGCCCCTCAAACCGTCGCTTGCGTACCGAAGTACGCGGCGCTCCTCTTTCGGGGCAATCTCGGGCACCTGGAAAACCCGTGCCACATGAATGAGCGGTTCATTTCTTTATTAAAGAGAGGAATTCACTATGAAGAAGATTACGGCGATCGTTCGTGCCGAGAAGCTTGAGGTTCTTAAAGATGCGCTGTTTGCTGCCGATGTTCGCGGTATGACTATCAACCAGGTGCAGGGCTGCGGCGCACAGCATGGCTGGAAGGAATACGTGCGCGGCAACGAGTTGCTTGTCAACACGATCCCTAAGGTGCAGTTCACCCTCATCTGCGCCGATGAACATGTCGATGGCATTGTCGAGATTATCTGCAACGCCGCCCGCACCGGTGCCGTCGGAGACGGCAAGATTTGGGTCGAGCCGATCGAGGAAGTCATCCGCATCCGTACCGGCGAACACGGCCCCGCCGCGGTGTAGAATCGACCGTCTACCATCCGCAACGTTAAAATGCTACAATGAGACACAAGGCTTGCGTTGCGGATGGACGGATTATGGGTCGTAATAAATATCCCGAGGAGACGGTCGCGAAGATCCTCGACGCGGCGCTGGAGCTATTCTGCGCGCAGGGTTATGAGGGGACGAGCATTCAAGACATCGTCGACCGCCTCGATGGCATGACCAAGGGTGCTGTCTATCATCACTTTAAGAGCAAAGAGGAGATTTTCAACGCCGCATTTGATCGGGCAACGGCTCCGATTGCTGAGCACCGTCGCGCGACACTCGGTGCTGGCAATATGACGGGAGCTCAAAAGCTCAAACGACTTTATGCGCCCGAGTCCGTCGTTCCGCAAATCGAGCTATGGGCTCGCATGCATCCTGCGGCAGATCCGGTAAAAAGCTCGCGGCTGCTGGCGATGCAGTATCAAGGTTCGTTTGACGAGTCGGCCGATGGCAATCTCTTGCCAGTAATCGAGGAGGGCATCGCCGACGGCTCCATTGCGTGCGAATGCCCGCGCGAAGCAGCGGAGGCCGTATCGTTGTTAGCGAATCTTTGGCTGCTGCCATTGTTCCGTCCGCTCGAGCCCAAGGAGCGAATGCTTGCTCGCGCACAATGTTTGGCGCAGATGGCGGCCGCGGTGGGGCTTGATTTGGGTAATGAAGTGCTCCAGACAACGGTCCAGATTTGGGACGTATGGAACCGTGCCGGGTGGTAATATAGATACCAACGGTATGTAATTGATTTGTGAGGGTAGCCACGGCTGCCCTTTTCAAGTCATTAAATACATACTAGCAGTATGTATTTGGGGGCAGGCTTATGGCTGGGATGCGAAGAATTAGCGTTTCGTTGGCGCCAAAAACAGTGCGATCTATCAGACTATTTGGCCTTCTTGTTGCACAGCTGTGTGCGTATTCAATGTTGTCAGCACTGTGCTTTGCGTGTCCGCTCTACTTGTTCGATTGTAGCGGCTCGTCAACGTTATATGGCGCCGTCGCGGCGATAGCGTTCATACCAGGCGTGCTCGCGACTCCGGTTGGCGGGATCTTGGCGGATCGCGGGAGACATCGCGGGGTTCTTGTGGTGCTCGGCATTGTTCTGATGGCTGCATCACTGTTGTTTATCCCCATGAAGCGTTCGCTGCCTCTTGCCGTTGTCGTGGTAGCAATGCTTTGCGTCCAATATGGCATCCAATCGCTGCTGAAACCGATGCTTCAAATTGAGACGGTGCGCATGACGGGCCCAGAAAAGGTTGAGCGTGCCACTGCGTTGGTCTCGCAGATAACCATGATGAGCAATATCTTGGGGCCTGTAGTCGGGACGGCAGTCTATGGGTGCTTTGGTATCGATGCCCTATGCGAAACCGCGGCGTTGACGTTTGCGATGTCAGCCCTGCTGTTCGGGGGCGCACTCAAGCAAAATGCCTCATCTGGAATGACAGGGGACAGTACGACTTGCTCGACATGCCGAAGCGATTTTCGGGAGTCGATTCGGTACCTGTTTCAAAACGCATCATTGCTCGTTGTGTTTTTGCTTGCAGCTATTTTGAACCTTGCGTTAGTTGGGTTAACGATTGGTGCTCCCGTTATTGTTGCAAAGCATCTCGGAATGCAGTCATCCTTTGTTGGGATTATTGAGGTGGCTATGGGCTTAGGTGGTCTTGTCGGCAGTGGTTTGGTCGGTATTTGGCCACATCGTTTTTCCTTCAAGGGCATATGTCGATATGTTGCGATGATTAGTTTTGGAGTCGTACCGATTATTGTCGCACTACTGAGCGGTCCTGATGAATTAGCGTTTGCCGCGCTTGCGGCCGGCTCGGCATGGGCTATGGCGTGGGCAAGCATTACATCGGTCGAAATCGTTTCATTCGTTCAGCGGTCAGCGCCAAAGGAACTCTGTGGAAAAGTGCTGGCACTCGTTTATATGACGCTTTCCTGTGCAACGCCTATTGGCCAATTGGTTTACGGGCTCGCATATGATCGATGGACACCGGCGATTGTATTCGCAGGCATGTTGGCGGTGCTGACGTCGACGACGGCGCTGTTTAATCGGCTGAAAAGTCGCTTATGGCGAATGTCTTAAGGCACTGGGGCACCGTGAATTTGTGGAGGCAGTGGCACGTCGCGCCGGGACGCCATTGTTTGGACGCGCCCGTTCTCGTCTACAATATCGTGCAGACGAAGGAGAGGCGTGCCCATGATCAAGATGTTTGCGAGTGACTTAGACGGAACGCTGCTGAACGCCCTGCATGAGGCGGATGGGACCATCCGCCGTGCCATTCGCGAGCTGACCGAGGCTGGCCTGCATGTGGTTCCCGCGACCGGACGCTCGACGCTGCCGGTCGGCGAGCATGGCTTTACGGGTCTGGCGCTTGACGCCTGCTGCTCCAATGGGTCCATCGTGCGCGACAGCCATGGCGAGGTGCTCAAGACCTGGACCATCGATCCACAGGTTACCGAGGAGCTGCTCAAGGCATTTCCGGACATTTGCTTTGATTGCTCCACACCCGATGGCATGTTCTCGAGCGGTTCGTTCGAGATGCATCAGGCGGGCTTTAAAAAGGACAGCCCCATCAAGCGTATTGTGATGCGCGGCATGCGTGCACGTGGCGGGTATCACGAGGAGCAGTATTTCGACCAGGCGATCGGCGATATCCTGCGCCACGACGTGTGCAAGATTAACTGCCGCGTGACCTCGCCCGAGCTGGAGCGCGACCTTAAGGCGTATTTGGCCGAGCGATCGGACCGCGTGGTCAACGCGCCGTTCGATCCGGTGATGTTCGAGATCACGGACGTCGCGTGCAACAAGGGCGAGAGCGTGGCCTGGCTGGCGGGCTACTACGGTATTGCCGAGGACGAGGTCGCGGTTTACGGCGACGGCGGCAACGACATCGCCATGCTCAAGCGTTTCCGTCACAGCTATGCCACCAAGAATGGCAGTGACGCGGCCAAGGCCGCCGCGAGCGCGACTATCGGTAGCTGCATGGTCCACGCCGTCCCCAAACACATGCTCGCCACCATGCACAAGCAGAACTCCCGCACTGTCATCGAATAATGCGACAAAGGGGTAACCCCTGTTACACCCCAAATATTGCCTTTACGTGTTGATACACACGGTGTGCAATAATACTCGCACTGTGCAATAGCGCACAGGCTGAGTAACAAGGAGGACGCTTGTCCCAGCTCGAGAAATGCGATCGCCGGTCCCTTCGCTCGCAGCGCGCCCTTCGCCAGGCGCTTGCCAGCGAGCTTGCCGAAAGCGGCGACCTTTCGCGCATTAACGTCGCGTCGCTCACCGAGCGCGCCGGTCTTACGCGTCGAACGTTCTATTCGCACTACCGCGATATCCCCGACTTTATCAGTCAGATCGAGGACGGCCTGCTTGCCGAGATTCGCGAGCGGGTGGAGCTTATCACCGCAGCTCAATTACCCGATCTTTACCGCAACATCGACGAGCTCGAGCCGGCACCCGGTTCGGTTGAGCTGCTTCGCTATCTTGCGGCTAATCGCGACCTTATCGGGGCCCTACTGGGCCCGGGCGGCGACTCCGCCTTTATTAAAAAGATCATCGATACCGCACGCGAGGCCGTGGTGCCGCGTGCACAGACGGGCATCTTGGGCCTGGCACTGGGCACCTTCTTTGACTACTACGTTACCTATGTCGTGAGTGCCGAGGTCGGCCTGATTCAGCGCTGGTTTGAGCGTGGGCTCACCGAATCGCCCGAGACCATGGCGCGCATTATGACGGTTATCGCCTTTGTGCGCCCCGGCGACCTGTATGGCCAACCCATCGATATCAACGTGCCGGAATACGGCATGAAGCTATTGAATCTGCAGCTCGAGGACGCGGTCGACACCACCGCAACCGTCGAGTCCAACAACTAAGAGGAGAGACAATGAGCAAACTCGTCGAGGGCATCAAGGACCGCATGGTCGCTGCCGCGCGCGAGGCCGCGCCCGCCGTGGTGGACGCCGCGCAGAAGGCCGCGACCGCAGCTGCCGAGAAAGTTGCCGAGGCAGTTGCCGATGCCAAGAACGCGGCAGGGGAGACGTCCGTCGCTAGCGAGCTCGCCACTGCCGCTGAGCCCGTAGCCGCCGCCCACGCCCCCGAAGGCGCGATCTTCAACCCCGAGAACGCTCGCGGCAACCTGCACCTGGGCATCGACGTGGGCTCCACCACCGTTAAACTTGCCGTGCTCAACGACGACAACCAGATCGTCTACGCCAAGTACCAGCGCCACCACACCGACGTCCGTGCCTGCGCCCGCGACCTGTTCGAGGGCGCTGCGACCGTGCTGCCGACGGCCCAGATGACCTGCGCCATCACCGGCTCGGGCGGCCTTCTGCTGTCCCAGTGGCTCGACCTGGAGTTTGTCCAGGAGGTCATCGCCAGTAAGCGTGCCGTCGAGACCCTCATCCCGGCCACCGATGTCGCTATCGAGCTGGGCGGCGAGGACGCCAAGATCATCTACTTCGATAACGGCATCGAGCAGCGCATGAACGGCACCTGCGCCGGCGGCACGGGTGCGTTCATCGACCAGATGGCAACCCTGCTGCACACTGACGCCAGCGGCCTTAACGAACTCGCGGCCAACGCCACCACCATCTATCCTATTGCCAGTCGCTGCGGCGTTTTTGCCAAGACCGACGTCCAGCCGCTGCTCAACGAGGGCGCCCGCCCCGAGGACGTGGCTGCCTCCATCTTCCAGGCTGTCGTGACCCAGACCATCTCGGGCCTGGCGTGCGGCCGTCCCATCCGCGGCAACGTCGCTTTCCTGGGCGGCCCGCTGCAGTATCTCTCCGAGCTGCGCCATCGCTTCTACCTCACGCTCAACCTGGACGAGGAGCACCGCATTGTGCCCCAAAACGCTCACCTGTTTGTGGCGAGCGGCGCCGCCATGGCGCACGAGTCCAACAAGCTCAGCACGTTCCCGCAGCTCATCGAGGCCATCGATGCCCTGGGCGACACGCAGGGTGCCGAGGTCGAGCGCCTGGACCCGCTCTTTGCCACCGACGAGGACTTTGCCGAGTTCAAAACCCGCCACGACCAGGAAGTCGTCCCCAAGGGCAAGCTCGACGGCTACACCGGCCGCGTGTTCATCGGTATCGACGCCGGCTCCACCACCATGAAGGCCGCGCTTGTGGGCGAGGACGGCCAGCTGTTGCACACCTGGTACGGCAACAACAACGGTGACATCCTGGGCACGGCCAAGGTCATCATGGCCGATTTCTACAACCACATCCCCGCCGGCTGCACCATCGGCCACGTGACCACCACGGGCTACGGCGAGGCGCTGCTCATCGAGGCGCTCAAGGCCGACTCCGGCGAGATCGAGACCGTTGCGCACCTGCGCGGCGCCAAGGCATTCCTGCCCGGCGTCGAGTTTATCCTGGACATCGGCGGCCAGGACATGAAGTGCCTGCGCGTCAAGGACGGCGTCATCGAGCACATCATGCTCAACGAGGCCTGCTCGTCGGGTTGCGGTAGCTTTATCGAGAGCTTCGCCGTGTCTATGAACATGGACGTGCGCGCGTTCGCCGACGCCGCCATCCATGCCAAGGCCCCGGTCGACCTGGGCAGCCGCTGCACGGTCTTTATGAACTCGCGCGTCAAGCAGGCGCAAAAGGAAGGCGCCACGGTGGGCGACATTGCGGCCGGCCTGTCCTATTCCGTCATCAAGAACGCCCTGTTCAAGGTCATTAAGCTGCGCGACCCCAAGGAGATCGGCAGCCAGGTGATCGTCCAGGGCGGCACCTTTATGTCCGATGCCACACTGCGCGCATTTGAGCAGCTCACGGGCGTTCATGCCGTGCGCCCCGACATCGCCGGCTGTATGGGCGCTTACGGTGCGGCCCTACTCGCCCGCGATCGCGCCGGCGCCGACGGCACCTCGACCATCCTTTCAGCCGAGGAAATCGCGCACCTCACCGTGACGCAAAAGCATGTCCGCTGCGGCCGTTGCTCCAACAACTGCCAGCTCACCGTCAACGACTTTGGCGGCGGCAGGCGCTTCATTACCGGCAACCGCTGCGAGAAGGGCGCCGGCCACAAAAAGCAAAAGACCGAGGCCCCCAACCTCTTCAAAAAGAAAAACGAGCTGCTCTTTAACCGCGAGGTGCTGAGCCCCGACGAGGCCCCGCGCGGCACCGTGGGTATCCCGCGCGCACTCAACATGTACGAGAACTACCCCTTCTGGCACGCGTTCTTTACGCGCCTGGGCTTTAGCGTGCAGCTGTCCGACCAGTCGAGCAAGAAGACCTACCAGGCGGGCATCGAGTCCATGCCGTCCGAGAGCGTGTGCTATCCGGCCAAGATGAGCCACGGCCACGTGATGAACCTCATCGACCGCGACGTCGACTTTATCTGGATGCCGTGCGTGCGCTGGGAGCGCAAAGAGGACCCGACCGCCGGCAACTGCTACAACTGCCCCATCGTCATGAGCTACCCCACGGCGCTGGCGCTCAATATCGACGAGATTCGCGAGCAGAACATCGAGTTCCTGTACCCGTTTGTGCCCTATCACGACAAGACCGAGCTCAAGCGCCGCCTGTACCAGGTGCTCGCCGTCGACCGTGTGGCCGATGCTGAGGCCGGTCGCGGTCGTGTGCGCGGTCCTAAAATCACGCGCTCCGAGGTCGATGCCGCCGTCAACGCTGCCTTTGAGGCCGATGCGCGTTTCCACGAGGACATCCAGACCATGGGCGAGGAGGCTCTTAAGTGGGTCGAGGACCACGGCGGCCACGGCATTGTGCTCGCCGGCCGTCCTTACCACAATGACCCCGAGATCAACCACGCCCTGCCTGAGCTTATCTCGAGCTTTGGCTTTGCGGTCTTTACCGAGGACTCGCTTGCGCATCTGGTGAAGCCCGAGCGCCCCATCCGCGTTGTCGACCAGTGGATGTACCACAGCCGCCTGTACGCCGTCGCCCGCTTTGTGACGATGCGCAACGACCTGGACCTGATCCAGCTCAACTCTTTCGGCTGCGGTCTGGACGCTCTGACCACCGACCAGGTGCAGGAGATCCTGGAGGCCAGCGGTAAGATCTACACCGTGCTTAAGATTGACGAGGTGTCCAACTTGGGCGCCGCGCGTATCCGTATTCGCTCGCTCATGGCCGCGCTCAAGGACCAGGAGGCCGAGCGCTTGGCAGAGGCTACGGCCGCGGGCGAGGCCTACGAGCAGGGCGATGCCGCGCCGGTGGCGCCTTCCACGGATGCCCCCGCGTTCGCGAGCCGTAAGTACACGTTCGAGGCGCAGCGCGAGAGTGCTTCGACCGCGTGGCCAAAGGTGCCCTTTACAGAGCAGATGCGTGACGAGGGCTATACCATCCTGTGCCCGCAGATGGCGCCAATCCACTTTGACCTGGTCAAAGAGGTGTTCCGTGGTGCTGGCTACAACTTGGAGCTGCTGCCCTCGACTGACCACGATGCCGTCGAGGCCGGCCTGCGCTATGTGAACAACGACATTTGCTATCCGTCGATCCTGGTGACGGGCCAGATCATGGAGGCCATCGAGAGCGGTCGGTACGACCTGTCCAAGACGGCCGTGGTCATCAGCCAGACCGGCGGCGGCTGCCGTGCCACTAACTACATCGCGCTCATCCGCAAGGCCCTGCGCGAGAGCGGCCACCCCGAGATTCCGGTGATCTCGCTTTCGGCCGTGGCGCTCGGCGAGGACAACCCCGGCTTTAAGATTACGCCGGCGCTGCTTAAGCAGGCCGTGTACGCGGTGCTCTTTGGCGACGTGATGATGCAGATGCTCTACCGCTGCCGTCCGTACGAGGCCACGCCCGGTGCTGCCAACGTGCTCTACGAGGAGTATATGGCGCGCGCCCGCAAGTTGGCGCCCAAGTTCAACCGCCACAACTACACCAAGCTGTGCCGCGAGGCCATCCACGCGTTCGACACCATGCCGCTCGTGGGCGAGGGCACCAAGCCGCGCGTGGGCGTGGTCGGCGAGATCCTGGTCAAGTTCCACCCTACGGCCAACAACCACGTGATCGATGTCATCGAGCGTGAGGGCTGCGAGGCCGTAGTACCGGGCCTGCTCGACTTCTTCCTGTACTCCATGAGCAACGCTGAGCTGCAGAAGGACGAGCTGGGAAGCTCTGCCACTACGCGCGCGGGCATGCAGGCGCTCATTAAGCTGGTGGACTGGATGCGTACGCCGGTGGAGGAGATGCTCGAGAAGTCCCGCCGCTTTGAGGCGCCCGAGCGCATCGGCACCATGGCCGACAAGGCCCGCACGGTGCTTTCGGTGTGCAACAACATGGGCGAGGGCTGGCTGCTCACGGCCGAGATGCTCGACCTGATCGACCACGGCGCGCCCAACATCATCTGCACGCAGCCCTTCGCGTGCCTGCCTAACCACGTGGTGGGCAAGGCCGTGATCAAGGAGCTGCGCCGCCAGCATCCCGAGAGCAACATCGTCGCGGTGGACTACGACCCCGGTGCGTCCGAGGTCAACCAGCTCAATCGCATCAAGCTCATGATCAGCGTGGCCAAGGAGAACATGCGCGCCGGCAAGGGCTTTAAGCTCGAGAAGGTGGCACCGCTCGCGATGGACGAGGTCACCGGCCAGATGCGTGCCCATGATGGCTGCGTGAGCTGCGGACCGGCCAGCGAGGAGGCCGTTGCATCGGTCGCCAAGCGTCTGGGACGTGGCATTAAGAAGTAACTGGCCTGCTTTGGGCTAGATATGAGACAAACGGGTGGTAGCCGTACCGGCTACCACCCGTTTTTGCTGGACATGGAACCCTGAGTTAATGAACAGGTGTAGCCGTTCGCCGCAAATTACCGTCCGTTTATAGAACCCACCCCCAGCGCGCGTCCTCCTTACGGTTGAATAAATACACATCTATGGATTTACGTAAGAGAGGACTGTTCCTATGAGCTACAAGACCGTTTGTGTTGCCGGTGGCGGCGTGCTGGGAAGCCAGATTGCCTTTCAGGCTGCCTACTGTGGCTTCGATGTGACGATTTGGCTGCGCAGCAAGGGCAGCATCGGCCGCACCCAGCCCAAGATCGATCATGTGCGCGAGGAGTACATCGCGGCTATTGAGGGCATGGCGGACGGCACGGGCGAGTGGTGCGCCGGTATCGCCGATAGCGGCCAGCCCTTCGACAAGGAGGCGGCACTCGCCGCCGTCGAGCGTGCCTACTCCACACTCAAGCTGGAGCTTGACCTCGCCAAGGCCGTGGCCGACGCCGACCTGGTCATCGAGTCTATGGCCGAGGATACCCAGGCAAAAATCGACTTCTACAAGAAACTCGCCCCGGTCCTCCCGCAAAAGACCGTCGTCGTGACTAACTCCTCCACGCTGCTACCGAGCACCTTTGCCAAGTACACCGGCCGCCCCGAGAAGTACCTGTCGCTGCACTTTGCCAATTCCATCTGGAAGAACAATATGACCGAGGTCATGGCACAGGACCAGACCGACAAGCGCTACTTCGATGAACTCGTCGACTTTGCCAACGACATCCGTATGCTGGCGTTGCCCGTCAACAAGGAAAAGAACGGTTATCTGCTCAACTCCATGTTGGTACCGTGGCTGCTTTCGGGCCTTGATCTGTACGTCTCGGGCGTGAGCGATCCCAAGAGCATCGACCTCGCGTGGACGCGTGGCACCGGCGCTCCCAAGGGCCCGTTCCGCGTATTCGACACGGTGGGTATCCAGACGGCCTACAACATCGTCATGCAGTATCAGAAGGTGCCGGGCCTGGTGAGCCCGCTGCTCAAGAAGATGATGATGCCCTACAACTTTAAGGCCATGGCCTCCGTCCTCAAGAAAATGCTCGACGAAGGCAAGCTGGGCGAAAGCTCGGGCGAGGGCTTCTTCAAGTACTAAGAACGATCCCTCGGGGTCGGAGGAAAACGGATCATTTTCGGCCGCCAGCAGTGAGAAGATGGACCCAGAAATAGAAAGGAGTGGCAATGGGCTGGCTCGGGCTTTGAAGACAAGTTATTGCAGGCCCAGGGCGATTTCTCGCTCAATGCAGGCCAGCACAGCGTGACGTATCTGCCGAGTTCTGACACGGCAGCGACTGGTCGCTACCAGGTGCTGCTATACGACAACAACTTTGGTGCGGCCGAGAGCTACCCCAAGTTCGACTGGGGCCAGCTGGGCGCCGCGGTGGTGACCGACTACAGCCGCGGCTCGCATTCGTTTGGGCGCATCTTTACGGTGGACGAGATGGCGCGCACCTACGAGCTCGAAGACCAGATCGCGGTGCCGTTCTCGGGCTACGTTAGCAGTGCGCAGCGCGTCGGCAATTCGAACAGCATGCTCGTGGCATCGGGCATGGCCAAGACCTTTGCCGAGTACGATCGCTATGGACTGCCCATCGCCACCTACGAGATGGAAGCCGAAAAGTATATCTACCGCGTGTACAAGTACGAGCTGTAGGGTCGCGCTTAGGTTTGACCAATGGAGTATGAAAACACGCCGTTCGCCGATGCCCCCTCCGCGAGTGGCAGCCATATGGTTTGATGTCAGAAACATATAGTTGTCGCCAGCCTGCTGGCGACGTTCCCCCTGATATCGGAGGTTCCAGGTATGTTTCGTGCTCCGTTAAACAACTATCGGTTGGGCTAACATGGGTCGCCGTGCTATTTCGATAACCCTTGCAGTGGTCTGCCTGGCTGTGCTCCTGGGCGCTACAGGGCTGTTTGCTATAAGCCGAGAAACGTCCTATATGCAGGAATGCGCTTCCGAAGGGTTTGCCATTGACGGTTACTATCGGGACGACAAGACGAGTCTGGAAACCCTGGCCTTTCTTGAGGAGGACAACTGTCGATGGCAGCTGGTCGACCAAGACGGAATCTGCACAGACGGGCAGTTTAAGCGTACGGATGACCCCAACATCCTGATATTAAAGAAGGAAAACGGTGAAGAATTCGGTACGGTCCACGTGGCGTACTTGTCACGCCGACGCGAGCAAGGCCAGCTCTATCTATTTAGAGATAGCAAAGTGACCCGATTTTATCTGGTGAGCACCAAACCTGCGTTTACGGTGGAGTCTGGCGATGTCGATCCGGACAGTTGATTCACGGCAATAAAACAGCGAGCGGGGCGCGGGTGTGAACTGCACCCCGCTATTTGCTCGTGTCCGTATCGCGTCTGCGCCTCGTCGTAACTTGCGTCCGTGCGAGCATTCATCCCGCGCCGGCATCACTTCACATCGAACTCCACGCGATCGAGTTCGGGCACGTTGAGGTCAATGAGCTTGCGGGCGACGCGGCGGTCGTGCGCCCCGAGCGCTTCGCTTGTCGTCACGTGGGCGACAGTCTGGCGCTCGACAAGGCCCTCCTCGTCGCCTTCGGTGGCCGAGGTCTCGACGGCGACGGTGTAATCCTTAAAGCCTGGCAGCACCGCCGCAAGCTCGCGCGTGGTTTCGGTGACGCCGTAGCCGTCCTGCACGCCGGCCTGCGCCGAGCCAATGGAACCCGCCGTCATAACAATGCAGGGGATGGCAAAAATCACCGTGCCCACAATGATGCGGCGGCGCACCTTGCGCGACAGCTCGTCGACCTCGGCGTCTTCCTCAGCGGTCACAATGCCGTCGCCGTTGAGGTCGCGCTTGAGCGGCACGCGCAAAAGAAGCAGCACGGCTTCGGCAGCCAGCGCGATAAAGACCACGTTGATGCCAAACTCGTAGAGCGCCGAGAGAAACAGCGACCCGCTTGCGATGGCGATACCATAGCCCGCCGCGCACAGGGGCGGCATGAGCGCGGTCGCCACGGCTACGCCGGCAATGAGCGTCGAAGGCTCCTGATCGCGCGAGTTGCCCAGCCCGCCCGCAAAGCCGCCCGCGAGCGCGACGGCAAGGTCCCACACAGTCGGCGTCGAATTGTCGATGATGGCAGCTGTGGTGGTGCCAAGGGGCGAGAGCTTAAAGTACAACGTGGACGTGACCAGGCAAAAGGCCATCTGCAGCGCAAGGCTGGCGATGGCTTCGACGGTAATCTCACGGTCGAGCGTGGCGATGCCATATGCCATGGCAAGGACCGATCCCATGAGCGGGCAGATGAGCATGGCACCCACGATGGCGATGTCCGAGTCGATATCGAGGCCGATGCTTGCGATGAGCATGGCGATGATGAGGATGCATAGGTGGGAGCCAGTCAGACGCGCCCCGTTTACAAAACGCTTGCGGATCACGTGATAGGGCGCGCGTCCCTCGCGAATGTTGAATGCGCGCTTTAAAAAGCGACCAGCCTGTTCGGCAGCCTCACTATGAGCGGGGCGGATGCCGTGACGCCGATGATGACGCTCGCGCAGTCGCTTGATCTGTTGTTTGTCGAGTTCCATGTCCACCTCGTTCCAGCGCGGTCCGCGCAACGCGCCCGTTGTCCTAACTCTACACCGTGGCGGGCGGGGTGTCTGTTGGATGCGGAATCCGATAGGGCGGATGACGCGGGAGCAAATGCAAATCACAGGCTCAATTCGATCCCGCAAGAATATGATGCACCAGCTCCTACATATGTGACGAAATTGTGAAGCACGAGAGCGCGAATTTCAAAAAATCCGCTGGTGACCAATGTTGCGCAACAGAATTCAAAAATCAGCTCCTACATTTTGAAGCGTATGGATACATCCGTGTCAAAGGGAGAAAGCCATGGCAAACTACAGTCCACAACACTTTGAGCCTCGGGCTAAGGCCGTCAACGTCAAGGGCGTTGCCAACCGCGCCGTCGCAACCGTTTTGACGGCGGGCCTCATCGCTCAGCCGCTCATGTCGCCGCTGGCGGCAATTGCTGCACCGTCAACCGATAACGGCGATTCTGTTCAGGGGGGGGGTAGTTCTGTAGAGAACACCGTTGCCGCCGGCAACCAAGCGGTCGTAAAGACGGCTGCCCAGCTGGCAGAGGAGTCGGCAAAGCAGCTCAAGGACGCTCAGGCCGCCTACGATGCCGCCCAGAAGAAGGCCGACGCGGCGGGCCAGTCTCAAAAGCAGGCGCAGCAGCAAAAGAATCAGGCCTCGCAGGCCGTGACCGATAACGCCGCCGAGCAGAACGAGGCCGAGGTAGCCGCGCTTCAGGAGAAGATTGACGAGCTTAAAGCGGCCGTCGAAAAGACCGAGCAGCAGCAGAAGAAGCTGGGCGACCTGAACGATCAGCTCGAACAGGCCAACAAGAGTGTCGAGGATAAGACGCAGACGCTCAAGGACGCCAAGGCAAAGCAGGATGAGGCCAAGAAGGCCCTCGATGATGCCCAGGCCAAGCTCGAGGCCATGGGTATGGACGAGTACGCGGCCGCCAAGAAGGCCGTCGAGGACGCGCAGGCAAAGCTCGATGACGCCAATAAGGCCGTTACTACTGCACAGGACAATCTGGACCAGGCCAAGGCTGCCGAGGCCAGCGCCCAGCAGGAAAAGCAGAATACCGAGGCAGCTTTGACGACTGCCCAGGCCAAGAAGCAGGAGACTGCCGCTGCTCTCGCAGTCGCAACCACCGCGCGCGATAACGCCCAGCAGAAGTTCAACCAGGCGCAGGCCGCGCTCGATGCTGCCGTCTCGGGTACGGGTGTTGACCTGAGCGCGCTTGAGGCCGCCAAGATCGCTGCTGCTGGTGAGCTCAAGACCGCGCAGGCGGAGCTCAATGCCGCGACGGATGCCGACGCCACCGCACAGACAAATCTGCAGGCCGCCCAGGCTGCCGTCGCTGCCGCGCAGGAGAAGTCCAACGCCGCCAACGCTGCTGTGGCATCTGCCCAGTCTGCATACGATGCGGCAAACAAGGAGTACAAGGACGCGGCCAGTAAGCGTGACGCCGCGAAGACGGCATACGAGCAGGCCCAGCAGACCGAGGCCGACAAGAAGGCTGAGTACGATAAGCTTGTCGAAGTTCGCAAGCAGAAGCGCAGCGAGTGGGAGGCAGCCTGCGCCGCTTCGAACGCCGCGGAAAAGGCTTATGACGCTGCTAATGCCCAGGTTGAGGCTCTTGAGCAGCAGATTGCAGACCTAAAGTCCAACATGACCGTTGACCAGGAAGTCATCAGTCAGGGTTTGTTCGGCTTCATGAACTACATCATCGGCGGCAGCCAGTTCACAGCCACGCAGAAAAAGAACGCCCAGGATGCCGTATCGACGTTGACCGGCGCCGATGACAAGGCCGAATGGTATGACCAGTACGTCGATCAGGACATGTCTCGCGACACCAATCCGCTTTCCTTGGAGCAGATGCGCAACGCCCTGACCTACCTCGATACCCAGAACAACCTCCGCAAGGCGAACGGTCAGTCGGCACTCAGCGTCAGCCTCCGCATGACTGTGGCAGCTGCCCTCAATACATCGTATTCATCGAACATCTGGGGGCACTCTGGCTGCTACTATGATAACGGTGAAAATCTTGCCGGCGGCGGCGGCGCATATACCGGCGGAGAGACCGAGGATACCCTCGGCTGGCCCTACACCGGCCTCTACACCCAAGAGAAGGAGGCATTCGATAAGTACGTCGCGCAGTATGGCGACGAACTCGGCAGCCACCGATATGATGCCTATTATATCTCCCAGAACTACAACAGCATCTATCAAGAGTGTGGGCATTATCTCAACATCATCGATGCCGCTGCGGAAGCCATCGGTATTGCAACCGGTAGCGGAAAGAATACCGATTCCGAGGTAACCGTATTCGATTACAGCGCTGATGACACTCAGGCCGATTTCACGGTCTCCGAGTTCAAGAAGCTCCTGAACGACTATATCGATTCCGCCTACAATGCGGGCGGCACGCAGGAGCAGAAGGCGCAGCTCAAGGAGCTTCAGGCAAAGCTCGCCGAGGCACAGAAGAACTTTGGAACTACTAGGGAAGCTTACTTCGCAGCTGTAAACGGGCAGGATGCCGCCCAGGACGCTTTCACCGCAGCCGACACGAACGTGAACACCGCCAAGGGCGAGTACGAGAAGGCTAAGTCCGGCACCGCCGCCGCGAAGACGGCATACAACGCCGCGAAGGACGCGCTCGGCGGAATCGACATCGAGTCCCTCAAGCAGAACCTCGATACCGCCAAGGGCGAGGCTGCCACTGCCCAGGCAGCTCTCGATAAGGCAAACGCCACGCTTGCTGACAGCAAGACGAAGGCAGCCGAGGCCGCTGCTCACAAGGCGAAGGCTCGCAGCGCCCGCGATGCTGCCAAGGTAAAGTCCGACCAGGCCAGCGAGGCGTATGACAATGCTACGGCTTCGGTCAAGGACCTTACCGCCAAGCGCGATGCCGCCCAGGCGGACCTTGCGAATAAGCAGGGTTCGCTTGACGAGGCCAAGAAGGCCGACGATGCCGCCCAGGCTGGTGTAGACAAGGCCCAGGCCGCAGATGTCCAGGCCGCGACTGCTCTTTCGGACGCCAAGCAGGCAGTTGACGCCAAGAAGCAGGCCCTGTCCGACGCGCAGGCGAAGGCCAAGGCCGCCGAGGGTGAGCTGGCCGGCGCAAACAAGGCCTTCAAGCGCTTCGCCGGCGCCCAGAAGGCGGTCGATGACGCCAAGACCGCCTATGACGCTGCCGTCGCCGGTGTCACCGATGCCCAGAAGCAGCTCGAGGCCGCCAACGAAGCCGTCGTCGATGCGAACCTCGATATTTTCAAGGCCAAGGCCGAGCTTGCCAACGACGAGGCACTCAGGGCCGATCTTGAGGCTGTCGACCACAAGGCATCCCTTGCCGCGGGCACGACGGGCAACGAGAAGCTGGTCAAGCTGAACGCTGCCTACGCTCGCTACAAGGCTGCCGTCGATGCTGCCGCTGGTCTCAAGGCTGCCCTGAGCGATGCCGATGCCAAGCTGTCCGATGCCAACGACGCCTATGCCGCTGCACTGGCCGAGCTCGGAGATGCCAAGGATGCCTTGGCTGCCGCTCAGGCCGAGTACGACAAGTATCATCCCAAGGCTGAGCCGCAGGCCAAGCCTCAGGCCAAGCCCCAGGTTACGCAGGCCGCCGCAAAGGCGTCTGCTGCCAAGAAGCAGACCACGTCGGGAGCACTTGCCCAGACCGGTGATGACTCCGCTCTTGCGGGCGAGGTGTTCGTCATCGGCGGTATTACGCTCGTGGCTGCGGGCGTGACGCTGGGCGATCGTCGTCGCAAGCAGATGTAGCGTTTCGAGCGTAGATTCTGCAACGAACTTCGGTTCATAGCAGGAACGCTTCGATAGCTTAACCGATAAGGCCGGCGCGCTGTTAAACGCAGCGCGCCGGCCTTTCTTTGTTTCGATATCATAAAGCCCGGTCAGCAGCCGTGAAAGCTACCGGCCGGGCAAGCCGTAGGCAATATGGTTGCTGTCGAGCAGCTGCTCAGCTTAGCCCAGCAGACTCAGACCGACGGAGACAAACGCCAGGATAACGCCGACGATGGACTCGCCGCCGAGCAGGCCGCTGGCGACAACCAGCCCCTGCTCCTGGAAGGCGGCGTCCTTGGCGGCCTTCTCCTCGTCCGAAAGACCGGCCTCGGCGTCGCGGTGGGCGGACCACTTGTCGTAGGCGAGCTTGACGCAGGAGCCCAGGAATGCCGTGAGTGACATGTAGAACGGCAGGTACACGCCCAGGCCGATCATCATGGCCGGAATGCCGAGCCAGTACATGACGATGCCGGCGATAAAGCCACCTGCGAACCACGGCACGCTCGGGATGCCCGAGACCATGGTGGCGACCACGCTTGCCTGCGCGGCCACAAAGCTCTTGTCGGGGCCGAAGGCGTCCGGACCATAGGCGGTGACGAGCGCGACCATGACAGCGGCAGCGACCAGGGCACCCACGATGCCGCCAATGGCTTGGCCGATCCACTGCGCACGCGGGTTGGTGCCCAGCACGGCGCCGGCCTTAAAGTCGTTCATGACGTCGCCCGCAAGGCCGCACGCCACGGCTACGATGCCGGCGATAAAGAACAGCTTGACCTGAGCGATCTGAGCGAAGGCGGCCACGATGAGCATAACGATGAGGCCAAAGATCTCCATGGGGTCGATGCCCGTCTGGCCGCAGCTCTGTGCGCTCATGATGGTGGTGACAAAGGTGAATAGCGTCACGATGACGGCCGGAACGGGGCCAAGGTTAAGCACGATGGCGATGATCACGGCGATGGCGGCAGCGCCCAGGCCGATGATGCCGGCGTCGAGCTTAAGGGAGCCCGAGATGAGCGACTGCTCGTCGGTGTCGGTGGAGCTGTCGGCGGCAAGACCGCGGACGATACCGGCGACCTGCGGCAGGATGTCCTTGAGGACGACGGCGACGCCAAAGCCCATCATGAGGCCCATGCCCAGGGACTTGACGATGCCTTGCGCAGTCATAACGTCGAACAGACCGGCAGCGGTGCCACCCACGATGATGCCAAAGTTGCCCAGCAGCGCGCCGGCAAACCAGAAGGCGACGGGGGCGAAGCCCACGAGGAAGCCGACGGAGAGCAGCATGGGCGAGTTGTAGATGCCAAAGGTCACGCCGGGGATGTTGAGCGTGCACAGCATGCTGGGCACCACGCCCAGGGCGTCGCGCAGCACGCTATAGATGCCGGCGATGGCCATGGAACTAAAGAGCTGCTTGCCGGTCTTGCCGCCGGCTTCGGTAGCACGCAGCGTCTGAGCTGCGGCGTTGCCGGTGGGGAACTCAAGCGCGGCGTCCACGATAAAGTGACGGTGGATGAGCGCGGTGGCCAGCAGGCCCAGGATGGTGCCGGCGAGTGCCACGATAAACATGTCGAGCCAGCTGATCTGGTCGGCATAGCCCAGCATCCAGGCGCCCGGGATGGTAAACGCCAGACCGCCGGCGACCATGGCGCCTGCGGACATGATGGTGTGGGTGACGTTGGCCTCGTTGAGACTGGCGTTGCCCATGAGCTTAAGGAAGAACAGCGAGATGACGGCAGCGAAGACGATCGGCCAGGGGAGTGCGCCCATCTTGAGGGCGGTGTAGGCCGAGCTTGCCGTGATGATCACGCAGCCAAGGACGCCGATGACGACACCGCGCAGCGTGAGTTGCCCGCGCATCGAGGCGCGGTTCGAGGGATTGCTCATATAGAACTCCTTTGCGTATATCCGCTTCCCCCGGGAGCGCCACTACGGATACGGCGCGGGAAGTCGGGTTACCAAGGGCCGCCGCGTGAGCTCGCGCGCGACCGCGCACCAGTATAGCCGCAAGCTAGTCATTTTGGGACGGGGCTATTTTAGCTACCCCTGTTTGCCGGAGGGATATACTGCTGGGCAGACGAAAGGAGCGCCGACGATGCTTAATGGGTGCGCATATATATTGACGGTCGACGTGGGTAACACGTTCATTCGCTTTGGCCTGTTTGCAGAGGATTCGGCCGCGGCGCAGGAATGCCCGCTTGCGACGTGCGAGATCACGACGCCATCGAGCATTACGGCCGACGAAGCGCGTATGCGTCTCGCTCAAGTCATGGCCGCGCTGGCGGCTGATGCGGGCATGCCCGGCGCGCTCGTGCCCACGGCGGCCGTGCTGAGCTGCGTGGTGCCGGCGCTCGAGCGCCCGTGGAAAGCGGCGCTTTCCCGCACCTGCACGGGGCGCGTGCTCACCGTGGGGCCGGGCCTCAAGACCGGCATGCCCGTGCACTACGACGACCCGGCCGAGATCGGCCCCGACCGCATCGCCGATGCCGTGGCGGCCCGTGCCGTCTACGGCTCTCCGTGCATCGTGATCGACCTGGGCACGACGACCAATATCGAGGTCATCGACGCGTGCGGTACCTTTGTGGGCGGCGTCATCGCGCCGGGTCTGGCGCTCGGCGCCCGCTCGCTCTCGGCCGCTGCGGCGCGTCTGCCGCAGGTCGAGCCTTCGGCGCCCACGCATGTGATCGGCCGCAACACGCGCGAGGCCATGCGCTCGGGCGTGGTCTTGGGCGAGGTAGCCCGCATCGACGGCATGCTCGACATGGTGCTCGCCGAGATGCGCGCGACCAAGGCCGCGGGGGAAGGCAACGTGCCCATCGTCATTACCGGCGACGATGCCGAGGCACTCGCGTCGCTGGTCGGTCACAGTCTGACGGTCGACGACGCGCTGACGTTGCGGGGACTGGCCGAGCTCTACCGCATCAACCAAAAGCCCCGCCGCGTGTAAAAGTGAGGGCGCCGGTGGGACAAACGCCTCCACCTTTCACCTGCTACAATGGGTCAAACTATTGCGATTACGGAGGTGTCTGTCATGTCGGACGATCTTCATCAAACTTCGTCAGGCAAGCGCCTGGACGTCATTAGCTGGGACGAGTTCTTTATGAGCGTGGCCATCGCCGCGCAGCGCCGCAGCAAGGACCCCAACACGCAGGTGGGTGCGTGCATCGCCAACACCAACCACCGCATCCTTTCGGTGGGCTACAACGGTACACCCTCGGCGCTCAACGACGACTTTTTCCCGTGGGGTACGAGCGACGACCCGCTGCAGGACAAGCACAACTACGTGGTCCATGCCGAGGCCAACGCCGTGCTCAACTACCGTGGCTCGCTCAAGGACCTCGAGGGTTCCACGGTCTACGTCACGCTGTTCCCGTGCCACGACTGCGCCAAGATTTTGGCTCAGGTGGGCGTGGGCGAGGTCGTCTACCTGGACAACAAGTACGCCGACACCGATGACGGACGCATCAGCCGCCGCATCCTCGACTCCTGTGGCATCAGCTACCGCCAGGTTATCGTCGATGTTCACATCGGCACCGAGGGGCGGGCTCAGCAGTAGCGCGTGGCAACGCCAGCTGGCAACAAAAGGCAGCCAAAAGAGCCCCGTCCCAAATTGACTACTCGTGAAAGTCGCGTCTGCGCGCATGGACAGCTCGTGAGCGGGTACACGGCTGTAGTAACATAGCTCTGTCCGCGGGCGCGCCCGCGTTATTGTGAGAAAGGAGCCCCTGTGGCTGTTAACGAAGAGCTGCTTAAGAAGGTTCTTGAAGAGATTCGCCCCAACCTACAGGCCGACGGCGGCGACATGGAGTATATAGGCGTTGATGACGAGGGCGTCGTCAAGCTGGAGCTTCAGGGCGCCTGTGCCGGTTGTCCCATGAGCGCCCTGACGCTTTCCATGGGCATCGAGCGTATCCTCAAGGAGCACGTGCCCGGCGTTACGCGTGTCGAGCAGGTCAATGCCTCCGGCGAGACCGATGACCTGTACGACGAGTACGCGCCGTTCTAAGATGCGAAAGCTGCGGACGGCATACTCCGCATAGACGTTACGCCCAAATATGCGGCTGCGAGCGCAAGGCCCGCGGCCGCATTTGTATGTAGGGAGTAGGAGGGTCGACATGCTCAACGACTTCTACCATATGCTTGATCCCGTCGCGATCTCGGCGGGCCCCATCACCATCTACTGGTACGGCCTGGCCTACGTGGTCGGCGCCCTGCTCACGGCGGTCGTCATGTACCGCACGCAGCGTCGCTGGGGTTTTGACATTACGGTCGACGACCTGACGAGTGTCGTGGTCGGCGTGGTCTTTGGCCTTATCATTGGCGCCCGCCTGTTCTACGTCATCTTTTACGGCGACGGCTACTACTGGGCGCATCCGCTCGAGATCTTTGCCACCAACGAGGGCGGCATGAGCTTCCATGGCGGTTTGGTGGGCGGCGTTATCGGCGGCGTGCTCGTGTGCCGCATGTACAAGCTCGACGCATGGACTTTGGCAGACCTTGCCGTCATAGGCGCGCCGCTGGCCTTGTGCCTGGGCCGTTGTGCCAACTTTGTCAACGGTGAGCTGTGGGGCAAGCCGACCGATCTGCCCTGGGGCGTGGTCTTCGGTGGCACCGCGGGCGATATGCCGCGTCACCCCTCCCAGCTCTACGAGGCATTTCTTGAGGGCATCGTGCTCTTTTGCATTCTGCAGGTGCTCAGCCGCAAAAAGCCGCTACTGCCCCAAGGCACGTTTATGGGCGTGTTTGTGATGGGTTACGGCATCGTCCGCTTCCTCATTGAGTTTGTGCGCGTGCCCGATGCGCAGCTGGGCTATCTACTGGGTGGCGTTATCACCATGGGCCAGTTGCTGAGCCTGCCGCTCGTAATCGCGGGCCTGGCGCTCATCATCTTTGCTCGTCGCCGCAACCAGCCCCAGCGCGTCTACCTGGACGCCTAACCACCAAAACCACCACAAAGGGGACAGGAACCTTTGTGGTGGTTCGCTGGGCGACGATGACAGAACCGTAACGTTTCCCCAGATAAAACCTGCCAAAATAAACCTGTCCCTTTTTGGCAGGTTTCTAGAAAGGCTTTCGGACTGTGAAGGATTCCGACCTCTCCACAACGGCTGCGCGCGACGCTGCCCGCATCGTCTGGTTTAAGCGCTACCCCGCCAAGCAGACGCTCATCGCATTTTTGCTCGCGCTGTTGGCGACCACGGCGTTTTCCATCGATCCTGCCCCGGTGTCGAGCAACGCAGTCTTGGCGATTGACCCCAAAGCCTCGGGCATGCTGTACGTGTGCTACGAGGTGCTCCTCTCGTTTGCCGGCCATACCGACGCGGTCATGCTGCTTGCACTTGCCTGCCTGCTCACCTTGCCGTTTCGCTACGTGTTCTTTGGCCGTGGCGACACCTGGCGTCCATCGGTCATTCTGCCGTCGCTGTTCTTTGCCATCTGCATGGTGTTCGGCCGCAGCTACGATCTCACCGACTCGGCCGAGATTGTCCTTGGCGATAAAGCTCGCATCATCTGCGCCTGGATTGGCGGCGCGGGCTGGATGCTCCTGGCGATCGTTGCCTTCTACCTTGCCTTTGAGTGTCTAGATTGGCTGAGCTCTCGGCGCATTCCGTTTTCCGAAGCGCACTTTGGCCGCGTATGGCGTGTGACTCACGCCGTGCTCTCGGTCCATCCCTTTGCCGGGCCCTTCCTGGTGCTTATGGTCGCCTGGGCGCCCACGCTCATCGCTTCGCTGCCCGGTCTTTTTATGGGAGATACGGGTGCGCAGATTCGCCAGTGGTTCAACTATCCCAACGGCACGAGCGACTACCTGCGCCTACTCAACCCCAACGTGCTGCTCAACGGGCATCATCCCGTAGTGCACACGGCCATTATCGGCTCGTGCGTTCAGCTGGGGCTTTCGCTGTTCAACAGCGCTAACGCGGGTCTTGCCATCTACACCTGTGCTCAGTTCGTCATCACGGCCGCCTGCATGGCCTATTCCATTTCGTCGCTGCGCAAACTGGGCGTGAGCCTGCCGGTTCGCGGTGCGATCCTGCTGTTCTTTGCGTTTATGCCGATGTTCTCTAACTACGCGGCGTTGCTCACCAAAGACGTGCTTTTTGCCGACGCGTTCTTGGTGCTGCTGGTACAGACCGTCAAGCTCGTGGCATGTGGCTTGCCCCGTCGTGATGCCAATGTTGAGCGAGCGGGCGAGAAA